>JAFIER010000160.1 GCA_020832465.1 Bernardetiaceae bacterium | reverse complement strand
ATTTCATCAAGGATTTTATACTCATATTATATAACACTGCTCCATGCATTTCTGAGCGAAGACGAAAAATGTATACTCAAAAGTGAACTACAAGAAATAAGCCCACGACTAAGTCAAACTATTATTCAAAAAGAAGACCGATATTTTTACTACCACTTTGGTATCAATCCAGCCTCTATATTTCGTGCCCTATTTAATAACATTACAAAACAAAAACGAACCTCTGGCGCATCGACAATAACGATGCAAGTAGTCCGCTTGCTCATGCCCAAAGCACGTACATATAATAACAAAATCATAGAAATGTTTCGTGCTACGCAACTTGAATGGCAATATAGCAAAGCCGAAATTTTACAAATGTACCTCAACCTCGTACCCTATGGAGGGAATATAGAAGGCGTAAAAACAGCTTCCATGCTTTACTTCGGACAGCCACCTCAAAAACTTAGCTTAGCACAAATCATGACCTTAGCTATCGTTCCTAACCGCCCAGGTTCGCTCTCATTGCAAAAAGGAGGGGTAACTATCACAGAAGCACGAAACAAATGGCTAAAACGATTTGCCCAAGCAAAAGTATTTGATAACGAAAGTATTGAAGATGCACTGGCAGAACCACTCGAACTAAACTACCAACCACTGCCACGGCAAGCACCGCACATCAGCATACGATGGCATCAAACAGTTCCCAAAGATTCTACTTACGTGTACAGCACGATTGATAGCCATATACAAGAAAAAGTCAGAAGTATTAGCTATGCCTACATCGAAAAATTAAAATCTTATAATATCAATAACGCCGCAGTTCTTGTCCTCGATAACCGAAGCATGGAAGTAAAAGCTTACTTAGGCTCATCAGATTTTCACGATGCACTTTTCAATGGGCAAGTAGATGGTGTGCGTGCCTTCCGATCGCCAGGAAGTACACTCAAACCTCTAATTTACGGCTTGGCATTTGATAAAGGCATGCTGACCCCAAAAGTACGTATCGCTGATGTCCCTGTAAATTTTGATGGATATGCACCAGAAAACTTCGACCGTTCCTATCAAGGACTTGTAAGCGTAAAGCAAGCACTCGCCTATTCGCTTAATGTACCTGCCGTCAAAACGCTCGAACAGCTCGGCGTAGATGTGATGATGCGAAATCTTATCGCTATGAATTTTACCAAAATTGAAGGCAGGGACTTGGGACTATCACTTGCCTTAGGAGGCTGTGGAGTCTCGCTCGAAGAAATGACAGGACTTTATGCTATGCTGGCAAGACAGGGGGAATGGCAACCTTTACGCTATTTTAAATATCAAAAAGAAAACAATAAAATACAAATTCTCTCACCGCAAACTGCTTATATGATTAGCGAAATACTTTCTAATGTAGAACGCCCAGAATTGCCATCTGACTACCGCTACTCACAGCGCATACCCAAAATTGCATGGAAAACAGGCACTTCCTACGGACGGCGTGATGCTTGGAGCATTGGTTATAACCGCCATTATACCATTGCTGTATGGGTCGGTAATTTTTCTAACGAAGGGGTAGATTTTCTTACTGGTGCATCTGCAGCTACCCCTCTGCTTTTCAAACTTTTTACCAATATTGACTATGATGCCCAAGACGAACACCTCAAAAAACCAATAGATTTGGCAGAACGCGAAGTCTGTGCCCTTTCGGGAAAAGTAATTGCCGATTTTTGTAATGATAGAATTACAGATTATTATATCCCAACAATTTCACGTAGTGATGCCTGCCAGCACCTCAAGTATGTACTTGTATCCCTTGATAGCACCGAGAGTTACTGCCAAGCCTGCCTGCCTGCTCATTATATCAAAAAACGCTACCCTAACCTCACCTCCGAAATCACTGCCTATTATGATGCCTTTGGAATTGCCTATCTTAAAATCCCGCCACATAATCCAAAATGCACCGAAATTTATCAAGATAAAGAATCCTTACGTATTATATCACCCAAAAATCAAATGGATTATTACCTCGATAATGCCACTACGCAAATCAGTTTGCAAGCACAAGCTGCCGTTGATGTAAGCTATATTTACTGGTATATCAATGATGAGTTTTATCAAAAAACTAAAAAAAATCAAAGAATATTTTTTCAGCCCCAAGAAGGCAAACTCAAAATTTCTTGTAGCGATGACAAAGGACGACACACTTCTATAGAAGTCCGAATATTGATTGATAATTGATTAGTCTCGAATCATACTACTCGACATTCTCTATAATAGCAATAATATTTCTCAAAGAAATGTTATTGCTAAGCCCATTTTTCCATAGCGTGGGGTTTGCAAACCCCACGCTATGGAAAAATGTATAGTATTATGGTCTCGAATGCAATAGCATAATTTTTTCTCAAGCATTTTGATAAAAAAGCAAATATGCACTCTTATTTTTCAACAAAATATCTGCTATACTTTGCAAAATGCCATAGCAGTATGATGTTTTTTCAAAAAAATAAGTTTTTAGCTTCAAACTGCATAGGCATAAATTGGTTATTTCTTATAAAAGCATGTAAATTTGCTATTGAATTAAAAACAAACCCCCAATCTTATGTACGGATTTGATGACGCAGAAAATAACGCACGCTACTATCGCCGTCCAGGCAGCGATAGCGGTATGCACGCCTTAGGTGATGTATTGCAAGAAGTATTGAAAAAATACCGTTTAAGTCAAAAATTTGAAAAAAAACAAGCCTTACAAGTGTGGAATGAAGTCGTCGGGCATATTGTAGCCGCACGCACAAAATCATTGTACATAGAAAAACAAAAACTTTTTGTAGAAATAGAATCCCCTGCTTTGCGCCAAGAAATACAAATGCTCAAAGATAGCTTGATAGCAAGACTCAACGAAAAAATGCAAGCAGATGCACAAATTACAGAAATTATAATTCGTTAAATCATTAAAATTCAGGGGTTTGAACCTATTTTATCCATACTTTTTAGCCTTATAAATTATTAAAAATGAAACATCCGCACAACTACCTTATCATTATGGCGGGCGGCATTGGCAGTCGCTTTTGGCCTTTTAGCCGTAATTATTTTCCTAAGCAGTTTCAAGATATTTTGGATACAGGAAAAACGCTCCTTCAGCAAACAGCACAGCGTTTTAAACCCCTATGCCCGGAAGAAAATATTTTTATCGTAACCAATAAAAAATATGCTGGGCTTGTCAAGCACCAACTGCCTTTTCTCTCCGATGAGCAAATTTTACTCGAGCCTATTATGCGCAATACAGCACCTTGTATTGCTTATGCAGCTTACAAAATCCGAGAAAAAGACCCCGAAGCTAATATTATAATAAGCCCCTCAGACCACCTCATTATAGATACATATAGCTTCATAGAGCAAATCGAGATTGCACTCAAGGATAGTCGTTATCAAGATAAAATTATAACACTTGGAATTAAACCCACACGCCCCGATACAGGGTATGGATATATACAAACCGAAACAAGGCAATACGATACAATCAAAAAAGTCAAACTTTTTACCGAAAAACCCAATGCCCAACTTGCAGAAGCCTTTTTAGAAAGCGGAGACTTTTTATGGAATGCTGGCATTTTCATCGCTAACGTACAGACGCTTACACATGCTTTCGAAAAATATCAATGCGATATCGCTGATGCTTTCGAAGAAATGCGCACTGCTTTTTATACAACGTCAGAACCCGTGTTACTCAAAAAAGCCTATTCGCACTGCCACCCTATTTCTATTGATTACGGTATCATGGAAAAAGCAGACAACGTATATGTAGTGCCCTGTGATTGCGGATGGTCAGACCTAGGGACTTGGAAATCGCTTTATGAAGTCATGCCCAAAGACAAAAATAAAAATGTAGTAAGTGGAAATATCATTGCACACGAGACGACCAACTGCATCGTCAAAACCCCAAAAGATAGACTTGTCGTACTGCAAGGACTCGATAATATGATTATTGCAGAACATGATAACGTACTTTTGATTTGTAAAAAAGACGAAGAGCAACGTATCAAAAATTTTAGAGAAGAAGCACAAACAAAAAAAGGCGAAAAATTTTGCTAATTCTCATACAATAATAATACATCATATTTGATGTAGCATAAATGCAGTACTCATAGTTGTTCAATACTCATGAGTGCTGCTTATAAGTAGCCTAATTCAAAACTATTTTTTGCTAAAAGGTCTAATATACTTGCTAATGTTCAGTATTTTCAGACAATCAATATACATTCTATGGCAAATCTCGAAAAAATACAAGCGCCGATTGCTCAAGAAATGGACGAGTTCGAAAAGAAATTTCGAGCTTTTATGAAAACTAAAGTTTTTTTGCTCAATCGCATCATGAACTACATCGTAAAGCGAAAAGGCAAGCAAATGCGTCCGATGTTTGTATTCCTAACGGCTGGCATGTGTGGCAATATTCGTGAAGAAACTCACCGTGGCGCTGCCCTCGTCGAGCTTTTGCATACGGCAACGCTGGTGCACGACGACGTAGTCGATGACGCTGCCTATAGGCGTGGTTTTTTCTCTGTAAATGCACTATGGAAAAACAAAGTAGCTGTTCTGGTGGGCGACTATCTGCTCGCGCGGGGCTTGCTACTTTCCATTGATAATAATGATTTCGAAATTTTACGTATTGTCTCTAATGCCGTCAGAGAAATGAGCGAGGGCGAACTCCTGCAAATCGAAAAAGCAAGGAGATTAGACATCACCGAGGAAATTTATTTTGAAATTATAAGACAAAAAACAGCCACTCTTATCGCCTCTTGCTGTGGTGTAGGCGCAAGCTCATCGGGTGCTGATGCCCAGGTCGTAAAGCACCTCATAGATTTTGGTGAGAAAATTGGTATTGCTTTTCAAATCAAAGATGACCTCTTTGATTACGGCGATGCCGAAATTGGAAAACCCGTAGGTATTGATATCAAAGAAAAAAAAATGACGCTACCCCTAATTTATGCCCTAAATAAAGCACCTCAAAAACAGCGAAAATACATTATCAATATCGTAAAAACAAAAAGCGAAGACCGAAAAAAAGTACAAGAAGTCATTGATTTTGTACGCACATCTGGTGGCATAAGCTATGCCAAAGCACGCATGCAAACCTACTACGATGATGCCCTACAAATGCTCGAACAGTTTGAGGATTCTGTATATAAAAGTGCACTCAAAGAGCTTGTCGCTTATGTCATCGAAAGAGAAAAATAAGCATATTTTTAAAAATCCCATGAGCAATATTTTAAGCGGGCGTACAACAACTTTGCTAAAGTAACCCAGCAATATAACATTTCTTTGAGAAATATTATTGCTAAGCCCATTTTTGCATAGCGTGGTTTTTTTTGCAAAAATCTATAGTAGAATGATTGCAGATATTTAATCTTTTTGCGGTAGTAGGACACTGCCGAAGCTGGAGATTCGGACTACAGTTTTTTGAAAACTGTTAGTGCTGAAGCTAACTAAGCCGATTATTAGCCTGCTTAACGTACACCCTTTTAAGTAGCGAGTGCAAGAGCTATTTCAATTCTGAAAATATCAAAATCCAGTAAAGCCTGATTCAAATAATTTACTTCCCCAGCATTTGGCGTACTTTTTTCAATCTCTGCTCTTTTACAAATGCCGAAAGTGCAAAGAAAACGGCTAAAAACCCGGCAAGCCTTCCTATATAATCGCCGTGTTTGCTGTAGAAAGTGCGTTCTGTTTTGAGTGGAAGGGTCGCTTGCATCGCTCGCTTTTCATCATAATCAGAGGCTTCAAACATATAACCTCGAGGGTCTATAAAGCCCGAAATTCCTGTATTGGCAGCACGTGCAACTGCTCGTCGATTTTCTATCGCACGCAAAGAAGAAAAATAAAGATGTTGGCGATGCCCCGAAGTATTGCCCCACCAGCCATCATTCGTAATAACCAAAATAAGCTGCGCCCCTTGCTCGATATACTCCGTAACAAAATCACCGTAAATAGACTCATAGCATATCACGGGTGCAACCTTCCTGCCTTTTGTATCCTCAAAAGCAACGCGCTCGGCTTGCTTACCCATACTCCCCATCACATCAGCAAAAAGCATGATTTCTTTTTTCATAGGCAGTACATTTTTGAGTGGATTAGTCTCTGCACCGATGACTAATTTGGATTTGTGATAGTAAGCGTGATAGCCATCAGGACGCAAAAAAAGTGAAGTATTAAAATTATCATAAGCAGATTTGCCATCTTTTGTAAAATGCGCCGTCGGACTGATAGAATCCAAATCATAAAAAACATAAGCATCTGCACCCGTTACAATAGAAAAATGTCCGTAAGGCTCAAGCAACTCCTCACGCAAACGCCTCACTGCAGGGTCGTGCAGCGTAGAGGGGATATAAATATTTTTGTGTAATGAGGTCTCTGGAAACACAACAAAATCAGTCTCTTCTGTAATTTTTTCTTTTGAAAGCTCGATATAACGAGTTATTTGCTCGTCATAAGGTACACTGCGCAATGCAGGCTCACCCGTGAGTGGATTTCTTACAAACTTTTCCTCATAGCAATCCAAATTGGGTTGCACAACAAGCACCGTAGCAGTCTGCTCGGCAGTTTCTTCATAGCTATAATATACCCACAAAGAAAACGTAAGTGGCAGAATTACAGCCAAAAAAGCGGGCCCGATCTTGAGTTTATTGAGTATCAAACTCTCAAAAAATAAGGCATTAGCGATAAGCACCCAAAGCGTACCGCCCAGCGCACCCGTATATTCATACCATTGCACCCAAGCGGGCATACTGCCAAAAGCATTACCCAAATTGAGCCATGGAAACGAAAGTTGCCAATTTAGATGTAAGTATTCGAAACCAATCCAAAAACAAGCAAAAGCCAAGTATTTAAAATGATTACCCGATGCACTGCGACTTGCGTGATAAATCAGCACGGGCAGGCTCATTAAAAGCGCATTGAGCGCAGCTACACCTATCCCACCAAAACTTATCGAAAAATACAACCACCAGGTTACGCCCAAATTCCAAAGAAAAAACATCAGCCATACGAAAAGTAAAAGTTTGCGCTTGCGCTTTTGCTTCTGGTGCGTAGCGATATGATTTTCTATCAAAAGCAAAGGAAGCAGGGCAAAAAATAGTAAAAACTGAAAAGGTCTGTAAAATGAAAGCGCAAGGAAAAAAGCACCCAAAATACTCAAAGCAGGTAGGTAATAAGTTGCGTTTTCGTATTTCTGAATCAAAGATTTTAGCATAAATCAAATACAAGATGTTTTGTAAAGTAGGTCTAATCAAATAACTAACAGTTCCGGCCGAACTGTTAGTTATTTGATTATCAAGCAATTAAAACAATTATTTCAATTTACTTACGGCTTCTGCGATGCGTTTTGCAGCTTCTTTGATATGCTCGTCGGAGGCGGCAAAGGATATACGTAAGCAATTAGGTTCGCCAAAAGCACCGCCCGCTACTGTCGAGACGTGCGCTTCGTTGAGCAAATACATACAAAAATCCATATCATTATCGATGCGCTCACCATTTGGTGTTTGCTTACCAAAAAAGGCACTTACATCAGGAAAAATATAAAACGCACCTTGCGGGGTATTGGTTTTAAAACCCTCAATATTATCTAAAAGACCTTTTATCAAATCAGCTCTTTTGCGATACACAGCGGTCATATCGTGTGTGGCTTGCAAGTCGCTACTAATTGCCACAAAGGCAGCGCGCTGTGCAATAGCATTTGTACCCGAAGTAACCTGCCCCTGAATTTTATCACAGGCTTTCACAATCGCTAAATCAGCAGCGGCATAACCGACACGCCAGCCAGTCATAGCAAAACCTTTAGAAAATCCGTTGATAGTAATCACCCTATCTTTGATAGCCTCGATACTGCCAATGCTAAAATGCTCTCCTTCAAAATTGATATACTCATAAATCTCATCGGCAATGACATAGACCTGCTCGTTTTCAGCAATCACTTCAGCAATCGCACGGAGTTCGCTTTCGCTAAAAAGTGCACCCGTAGGGTTGCAAGGTGAAGAGAAAATCACAACTTTAGTTTTCGGACTTATTGCTTCGCGGAGCTGCTCGGCAGTAACTTTATAATCATTTTCAGCTTTACCCGAGAGGATATTCGGCTCTCCTTCAGCAAGCTGTACGATGCCTTTGTAAGAAACCCAATAAGGTGCAAAAATAATTACCTCTTCACCAGGATTAACAAGCGAAAGCATAACATTAGCAATAGATTGCTTTGCACCCGTAGAAACGATAATGTTCTCTGCTTTCCAATCTAATTGATTATCTCGCTTGAGCTTATCGGCTATAGCTTGGCGCAATTCTGCAAGTCCTGTTACGGGTGTATAGAAAAAATAGCCATCATCAACAGCTTGCTTAGCCGCTTCGCAGATATGCGCTGGTGTTTTGAAGTCTGGCTCACCTAAATTTAGGTTGATAATATCTATACCTTGCGCTTTAAGCTCGCGCGATTTTTTAGCCATCTCAAGGGTTTGCGATTCGTCCATATTTGCGATACGCTCGGCTAAGTGTACTTGTTTTGTCGTACTCATGATTGATTTGCTCTTGTTGTTTTGATAATGAAAAAGGCTTCCAGAAGCTATATTTTTGTGTTCTGAAATATCAAAATCAAAGATAAGTAAAAATCTCGAATCTAAGGCATTTTGATTACAAATCCTTAAACCTATAGCTTCATACAAATGCCAAAATAGATACGTAAAATACCGCCTCCGTAAGCTGTTGCGTAGCACCTAAGCAATCGCCTGTATAGCCTCCAATATGCTTTTTGAAATAAAATCCTAAATAAAGCTGTGAAGCATAAGCAGGCAGAAGTGCGAGCGCAAAAAACAAGGAAGGCAAAAACAAAAAGGGAATAAGCACAAAAATAAGACCTAGTATCATACTCAAAAAAGGTAATTTATTGCTCGCCATAGGTTTGACTTTACTCTTATCGATATCTTGCACATAATCATAACTTTGCATCAGTAGCGATGCCATATAACGACTACTTGTATGCCCTGCTATCAGCACAAAAAATGTAATCCATAAGCCTTGTGCAGCGATGGCCTCGAGTGCTAAAAACTTCAAACCCAATAGCAAAATAATACCAATCGTACCGTAAGCACCTATTCTGCTATCTTTCATAATGTGCATAATCTGCTCCTTACCCCAGCCGCCACCAAAGGCATCACACATATCCGTAAATCCATCTTCGTGAAAAGCCCCAGTTAGCCATACCGTAAAAATCATAGAAAGTAAAACAGCAATATTTGTCGGTAAAAAGTAAGCAAATATAAGCAATACAACACCCCCTGCCCCACCTACTATCCAACCAATCAATGGAAAATACTTTCGTGAATGATTTAATAAATCAGCACTATAAGGCAGGTTTTGCGTAACAGGAATGCGCG
>JAFIER010000159.1:5000-15247 GCA_020832465.1 Bernardetiaceae bacterium | reverse complement strand
CCCCTCCTAATCTTAGGAGGGGAGCTCGAGCAACTCCCCACCTTTTCAAGGAGGGGATAAAGGGGCGGTTGAATGCATAATCAATTTTTTAACAAAAACATACAAAATTTATGAAACATATTCAAATATGGGTAGTCTTATTTCTAAGTATTTGGTTATTATCTTCCTGTGCAAGCGAGCAAGCATCTAAGGAAAATAGCGAGGATTCGGCTGATACAACACAGGTCGATGTAGAAGAAAGCGAACCTTCAGAAGCAAAAGCAGACTGGAGTAATGTGGGTAAAGTTGCAGAATCTATTGATATTTACTTTGGAGAGCAGGTCTATGAGAAGGAGTTAGAAGCTCTTCCACTGAGAGATGGTGATAAGCAGTGGGAACTGCAAATATCAAATATCAATAAAGAAAATATTTATCAAGTTTCTGAAAATGAAGCTTATATCGGTGTAGAAATGACTGCCACGGGAGGCGAAACGCTTATTGTAGATCACCTTATTACGTGGGACGCTACCCTTGAGCGCGAAGAGGGTAATCGCGGTGGTTTTATGGTTAAAAACCTAGTAGTACGCAGTGTGGGTGAAGAGGTGCGTTACACTTGGGAAAAAAGCGGTAATTTTTATGAGAAAAAGTAACTGTAATTTTAACACTAATAGTTCTCATAGAACTGTTAGTGCTAAATGATACTACTATACATTCGCTAGCTATAAATAACATTTCTGTCAGAAATGTTATTTATAAAATTTGACATCTAATGTCTTTAATGCCTGTAGTACGAAGCTCCAGCTTCGTTATAAGCCACTTCCGAAGCTGGAGCTTCGGGCTACAGCTTTAAAAACTGTGAAGGCTGAAACTATCTAAGTTGATTTACCAACTTGACGTACAGCCTATTTTTCCATAACGCTATGGAAAAATGTATAGTAGTATGATAATGTCTATTAGATAAAAATATGTCCACAAAAAAACTGATTACATCATTGACTTCTGCCCTTAGGCCTTACTATGAAAGCCGTGAGGCGCAAAATATAGCATTTGTATTAGCGGAGGTCAGAAGCGATCTTAGTAGGCAGGATTATGTATTGGATACGGCTACGGATTGGTGTGTTGAAAATTTTGCTTATGAGTTAGATGCTTTACGAGCGGGTAAGCCGTTACAATATATTTTGGGTGAGGCTTATTTTTATGGTATGCGTTTGAGTGTCTCTCCGTCTGCGCTTATACCGCGTCCGGAGACCGAGGAGCTTGTGCATCTCTTGCTTACGGGTTTGGATAGCACAAAGCCTTATAGGATATTGGATATCGGTACGGGCAGTGGCTGCATAGCCATAGCCTTAGCTAAGCATCTTCCCCAAGCGGAGGTTTGGGCTTGCGATATATCTGCTGCTGCTTTGGCCTTAGCAGTTAAGAACGCTGGTTCTATCGGTGTTTTTGTTCGTTTTTTTGAAGCTGATGTGCGTCAATCTGACTGTTTTTTGGATATGCCTATGTTTGATGTAGTGGTAAGTAATCCGCCTTATATCCCTATAGGTGAATCGTCATCTTTGTCTTCACGGGTCAAAAACTACGAACCTGCCGAGGCTTTATATGTATCTAACGAAAAACCTTTGCTTTTTTATGAACTTATTGCCGTCCATGCACGTAGTTTGCTTAAGGAAAATGGACTACTTGCTTTCGAATGTCATGCAGATTACGCGGAGGCTTGCGCTTCTGTTTTATCAAAATCATGGATTGTGAGGCTTTATCAAGATTTTCAAGAAAAAAACCGCATGCTACTTGCGCAAAAGCATCAGAATTTTGAAAATGAAAACCGTTGAAATAAGCTCAAAAAGGCTGTTTTTGGTTTTGATAAAATAAAAAATGACATTTAAGCAAAAAAAATAGTCTAAATACTTATATTTTGTAATTTATTACTGTAAATTTGCAAACAACTGTATAAGCCCTTTATAGATTTTCGAACCTGCGTTTCGGCTTTTTTGATAAAATCTAAAAAGTTTAGCCTCGAAAATCTGTTTTTCAAGGAAAAATTTTGTACTTTTAACTTTTATGAAATATACCGAGTTTTGCGCAAAAAAAATCGGTTTATTTGTTTTGCAAATATACTGCTGGTTTTTGCCACTATGTATTTTTCATAAAATTCTTTTTGAAACAACTTAACCTAATTTGCTAATTTAATCCGTATTTCTGTTATGAGAAAAGGAATAAGCTATTTGAGCCTGTTGCTCATTACACTCTTGATGAGTACGATGGCAATGGCACAGCCAAACCCCGATGAGAAAGAAAAGTCTGACGGGATTGAAACCTTCGAGCAGCGGATTGATCCGAAAAGATGGCGTATGGAACCCATACTCAATACGCTTCTCTACGATGAATACGCCCCTGCTATTAGTACCGACGGTAAAACATTGATTTTTCAGTCAAACCGTGAGGGAAAAGGTTGGAACAGCTACAAGCTATACCAATCTACAATGAACAAAGCCGGACGCTGGACGCGCCCCGAGCCTATTGATGCCATCAACGACAAAGCGAGCGGAAGCAGCGATAACGTCTCCTCTGGTGACGAGAAAAGCTCCTCTTCGCCCATTATGGTCGCTGGTCCTTATTTGAGCTACAACAGCCTTGAGCTGTATTTCTGTGCTAATTTTGATGACACAAAAGGAAGCATGGATATTTATGTATCGCGCCGCGAAAACAAAGACGCTGAATGGGGTGCACCCGAAAGCGTAGGTGATAATATCAACACCTCTGATTACGAAGGTTTTCCTTCAATATCTGCTGACGGTCGTAGATTGTACTTCATGCGCCGTGCTCTTAATGACGAGGGTGGCGATGACGGAAGCCAAAACGCAACAGAAGCTGGTGCTGACGACCAAGAAAAAAAGGCAGTAGGTACATCGGAAGGTGGTGTTTTCTGCTACAAATTCTTTGTATCTAAAAGATTAGACGACGAAACTTGGGGCGAGCCCGAAGAGTTGCCTTCGCCTTTAAATGACGATTGCAGCAAAGGCGGTCGCATCATGGCTGATGGTCAAACCTATTATTTTGCTTCTTTGAAAAAAGGTGCTAAAAGAAGCATTCGTTCCGACGCACGCGATTTCGACCTCTTTATGTCTAAAATGGAAGAAGGTGGAAACTGGTCTGACCCAATCCCAGCTGATTTTGCTAACCACTTATCTGCTGAAGGTTATATGACTATGAGCGCAAGCGACGGACCTTCTACGATTGCTTACTTCAACGTAGATGCTAACGCTTCGCAAGACCTTTACTGGACGCTTGTACCACCAGATTTTGCACCAGAACGCGTGCTTTATGCTTGCGGAAACGTAGAAGATTCTATCACAGGCGAGCCTGTGTATGTGAAAATTCAGTTTACAAACGAAACGCGCGAAACGCTTAGCTTCGATAAGTATAACGACGAAGAAACTGGTAAGTTTAATACAATGATTACCAAAGGTAACAAGTATAAAGTATATGTAGAGCATGAAGACTACTTGCCTTATGAGTTTTACTGGGATTATACAGACGAAGAGTCTTTGACAAACATTTGTAAGCGAGTACGCCTCGTACCTAAGGGCGTTGAAGTCGTTATCAAAACTATTGATTATCTGACTGAAGAGCCCGTAGATGCAAGCATTGCTGTAAAAAGTGATGACGATACAAGCATTGATAACGTACAGCGCACTGGTAAAGGTGAGTTTTATGCACGCCTTGAGCCTAAGCACAAATACGAAATCACGGCTAACGCTGAAGGTTACAACGAAGAAATTGCAGAACTCGATTTGATGGACGCTCAGTATGGTGATAAAGTTGAAAAACTTATCGAAATGCTTGACGAAAATATCATCGCATTTGATAACATCAACTTCGCTACTGCACGTTGGGACTTGAACGCACAAGCTAAATCTGAACTTGATAAAGTGTATCAGTTCATGATGGATTACAAAAAAGCACGTATTCGTATTGAAGCACACACGGATTACCGTGGTAGCGATGCTTACAACATGAACCTCTCTAAAAACCGCGCACGTTCAGCTTATGATTACCTTGTCAAAAAAGGTATTCCTGCAGAGCGTCTCGAGTCGGAAGGTTATGGTGAGAGCCGCCCTACAGTGCCTAACGAAGTAAACGGCAAGCCTAGCCAGGCTAACATGGCTATCAACCGCCGTGTAGAGTTTAAAATCGTTCGCTAATTTAAGCAATACGATTGCATAACTTTGATATATAAAAAAGCGACTTGTTCTACAACAAGTCGCTTTTTTTGTACCTAAAAACACAAACCACCATAAAATTTATATCTTATGGCTCTCAACTATATCTGGATTTTCTTTTTTATAGCAGCTTTTCTGCTTGCATTGTTTAAAAGCATAGTACTCGGAGAGGTCGGAATTTTTCAAACCTTAGTAGGCAGTACTTTTGCGCAAGCAAAAATAGCTTTTGAAATAGCACTTGCCCTTACAGGCGTAATGACCCTTTGGCTCGGGATTATGCGCATCGGCGAAAAAGCTGGTAGTGTAGATTTATTAGCGTGGTTTGTCAAACCTTTTTTTAAGCGGCTTTTTCCAAGTCTGCCCCCAGACCACCCCGCCTTTGGCGCAATGCTTATGAACTTCTCTGCCAATATGCTCGGCTTAGATAATGCAGCTACACCGCTCGGGCTTAAAGCTATGAAGGAGTTGCAAAGTGAAAATCAAAATAAAGATACAGCCTCTGATGCACAAATCATGTTTTTAGTTTTGAATACCTCGGGGCTAACACTTATTCCAATTTCGGTTATGGTCTATCGTTTGGAGCAGAAAGCAGCAGACCCCTCTGATATATTCCTGCCCATACTTTTTGCTACTTTTTTTGCTACATTAGCAGGGATTGTTATTGTGGCTTTATATCAAAAAATCAATCTTTTACAGCCCGTTATTTTAGCTTATTTAGGCGGATTTACGATTTTGATAACTGCATTGAGTTTTTACCTAAAGACACTCTCACAAGAAGAAGTGGCGAGTTTGGCTGCTTTTTGGAGCAATTTTATTTTATTCTCCGTGATTATTCTTTTTGTGGCTATGGGCCTATATCGCAAAATCAATGTGTATGAAGCATTTATAGAAGGTGCAAAAGGCGGGTTTGAGGTCGCCATTACGATTATTCCATATTTAGTAGCGATGCTTGTAGCCATTGGTGTGTTTAGAGAGTCTGGTGCTATGGATTGGATTATACAAGCCTTGGCTTGGTGCATCGGTTTTGTAGGATTGCCCACTGATTTTGTAGCGGCTTTGCCTACAGCTTTTATGAAACCTTTGAGTGGTGGCGCGGCGCGCGGGCTTATGATTGATACGATGCAAGTTCATGGGGCTGATTCTTTTGTAGGCCGATTGGCTTGTATGTTTCAAGGTTCTACAGATACAACTTTTTATGTCCTGGCTGTATATTTTGGCTCGGTAGGTATAAAGCGCGCACGCTACGCAGTAGGCTGCGGACTGTTTGCTGATGTAGTAGGCATTATTGCTGCCATAGTTTTAGCTTATATTTTCTTTGCTGTATAAAAAAAGCACCCAAAAGTTCTCAGAGAGCTTTTGGGTGTGTACGACAACTTTGCTAATTTAGCGCTGAAATAATATTTCTGTCAGAAATGTTGTTTCTATAACTTGCTAAGCATCAAGTACTAACAGTTTTTGACAGATTGTTAGTGCTATAATGCTGGGAAGTTGTTTTAGTTTTCAGCTACAATACGTATTTCTATACGCTTTTTTTCTTGTGGATTATCCACGACTAAGGTTTTGATTTCTATACGCTCGGCTACGGCATGGTTATCTAAGATAAGTTTGTCTTTGATTTGAAGTGCTTGTTCAGAGGGCGATACTGTTAGGTTTTTTTGAATAATTTCCTCACGTGTTAGGTATTGAGAAATGTAAACTTTATAACCGTAGCGTGTATATCTTGCAGCAGTTTTAAGGTCTTCTGAAATTTGAGCCTGTGGTGTAATGTCTTCATAAATAGGTGAGAGCACTGGCGCAGTCGGAATATCAGAACGATACCAATCAGTCGGGTCGTTATTTGTATCTGTTTTTTCGTCTATTTCTTGCAGGTCTGCTATAGTAGTAGCTACTAAGTCATCGTTATTTTGCGATGCTGTGAGCAAAACCTTTTCGTTAGATTTTGTCTTTGCAGTACGGTTAGGCGCATCATTATTTTCTTCGTCATGGCTAAACCAAGATCGCCAAAATGGCTCTCGTGCTTTTTTTACCTTAATTTTACCTACATCTTTACAAAGTCTTTTTTGTTTGAAACGATTTTTCTTGACGCGCACCATTTGAGCACTCACCTCGGTAGGAAAAAAACCGAATACAAAAATAGCCAAAAATAGCGCAAAAAACGCTTTTTTTATCGTATGATATGTAGGTGTTGTCTTAGGCATAAGAAATTTTAAGGGTGTATAGCTTTTTTGTAAGCTACTTTGTTCGTATTATAAACGCACAAATCGATAAAAAAGTATTTTCAAAGAGCGAAAAATTGAATAAATATTTTGAAAAAACTTCATAATTATTGCTTCACTTCTATAATCGTTTGTTTGCTATGCAATATAGGCTAATCGTTTTAGTCTGCTATGCTTTATGCTGGACTTTGAACTTTTCTCTCGTCTCAGCGCAAAGCGACTCTTCTTTTCAAGATTTATCCGAAGTATATATCGAGGCAGCTGCCTATGGCTTGACTAAGGAAGCTGGTTTGAAAGTTCAAAAAATAGATTCGCTTGCACTATCGCAGTTTCATACCGCTGACTTAGCGCGTTTGTTAGAAGCATATACACCTATTTTTATTCGTTTTTATAGCATAAACGGACTTGCTACGCCTGCCTTTAGAGGCGCAAGTGCAGCCCATACCCAAGTCTTTTGGAACGGATTGCGCCTCAATGCGCCTACACTCGGACAAACTGACTTGTCGCTATTCCCCGTTGCCCTCGGAGATGCCGTAGAAATAGACTACGGCGCAGCTTCTTTGCGCTATGGCGAAGGTGGATTTGGAGGAAGCATCAGGCTCCTGAGCCGAAACCCTAAGGATTCTTGTTTTAGATTAAGCACACACCTATCACATGCCAGTTTTGCAACGCTAAAAGGCGATGCTGCCATGAGCTATGGCAAAAATAAATGGCGCGCTACGACAAAAATATTCTACCGAAAGGCTCAAAATGATTTTCCGTTTAGGTATAACGGACAAAATTACAGACAGACAAGAGCTGCCATAGAGCAGTATGGATTTTTACAAGAAATTTATGCCCAAATCAATACGCAAAATCAAATCTCACTGCGCACCTGGTATCAACAGAGCCAACGCCAACTACCACCACCCGTTACAATTCGAAATAATCAAGAAACGCAAGATGACAGCAGTATTAGGTTCCTTTTAGATTGGAATTTTGCCCGTAATAATTTTATCTCAACCCTTTCTATAGGTATCATATCGGATTACTTATTGTACGAAAATCAAATCTCTGAAATTCGCTCCCGCTCCCAAGTGAAGAGCGTACAAACGCATTGGGATATAGAATATGGCCTCCCACGCTGGGAATTAAAAGCGGGAATAAGGGCGGAGAAAGATGTAGCAGACATTGATGGATATGCACAAACACAATCGCAATATAGAATCTCGAGCTTTGCCTCTGCTGAATATGAAATTCATAGGCGTATCAAAACGCATGTGCTGATCCGTACATTACTCATCGATAATCAATGGAGACCAATTTTACCACTGTGGGGAATCGCCTGGGATTTTTCAACCAAGCCCCAAATGAGCCTTGCAGCAAACCTCTCACGTAACTTTAGAAATCCTACGCTCAATGATTTATACTGGTTTCCCGTAGGTAACCCGAACTTAAAACCCGAAAAAGGAATCAATGGAGAACTGACTTGGGAATGGATAAACGAAAAAAAGACTAATTGGAAGTGGCAAACACGAATTACTTATTTTCACGCACTAATCGATGATTGGATTTTGTGGTCGCCCACAGTAGCTGGATACTGGAGACCGGATAATTTGAGAAAAGTAAGATTAAAGGGATTAGAAACACAGTTTTTTTTGCGCTATGAATTCGCCACAGGCGAACTGAGTTGGCATCAAACTTATAGCTATACTGATTCGCAAAATCTTAGACCGCTCGGAAGTGGGGACGCTTCCGTAGGAAAGCAACTTATTTATGTACCCTTTCATAATTATAAAAATAACCTGAGAGTGAGATACCAAAAGTGGAGTGCTACGATAGGATTGCGTTATGCCAGCGAGCGTTTTGTCTCTACAGACAATAGACGATTCCTGCCCTCTTATACACTACTCGATGCTTCTTTAGCTTATGCGTTTGATTTTCAGAAAAAACATTGTTTCCAAGTCCTATGCCAAGTAAATAATTGGAACAACTTTCAATATCAATCCGTAGCCCTATACCCCATGCCAGGGCGGCAGTGGGAATTGCGCTTGCTGTATAAATTATAGCAAAACAAAAACCTCAAATAAGTATGATGAAAATCAAGCACTTATTTGAGGTCTGTAAAACAACTTAGCTGTAGGGGAAGGACTCGAACCTTCACGGAGCGGTTAGTAAAATCGGACGTATTGAGCAGGAATGTCTTATATTCTTTCAATAGCATCTTTTGATTCTATTTATCCCGAAACCTCCACCCCCGAGAACGGAGGGCATGGCTGCCTAATTTCATCACCCCACAAGTTTGAGTAAAGCAAATCATAGAAAATAAAGCAAGAACTTTTATTTTGCCCTATCCCTTCATTGATGATACAAAGTAAAGAAAATTGATTTTTAAATGCAAATTTTTTAACGATTATTTTTTAAAAATATTTTTTTGGCAACAAAAAACCTTTTTTATTGCCAAATTTATAATTACTGCAAAAGACAAAAAGATGCCTTTTGCTTAAACCAATCGCCCATTTAGCTGTTATATAAACTCACTTTTATATGTGTAAACATCATGCTTAAAAGCAGATAAGTGTTTTTTTATTGTTTATCTATAATGCTACAATTTTATGTCTTTAGCCCTTTCTACTCTCGAAACACGCATTGCACCTTTGCGTCAATCGCTTCTCGCGCATCAAGTTTATCAAGCTATAGAAAGCCCAGAAGCATTGCGTATTTTTATGTCGCATCATGTATTTGCAGTATGGGATTTTATGTCCCTACTCAAGGCATTACAGCGCGAACTTACGTGCGTAACGCTACCCTGGAGACCTAACGCAAATGCAGCAACCGCACGACTTATTAACGAGATTGTCTGTGGCGAAGAAAGCGATCTTGATTTGAAAGGAAATGCAGCAAGCCATTTCGAGCTTTATTTGCAAGCCATGCAACAAGCAGATACCCATACACAACCTATTATTGATTTTTTACAGCAACTCGATAGCACGCCTATAAAAAAGGTAGTAGATAATGCCGATATACCCGAAACTGTACGCCAATTTTTAAGCTTTACTTTTAAAATTATAGCAGAGAATAAGCCACATGTCTTAGCTGCTGTTTTTACTTTTGGGCGTGAAGATTTAATCCCTGATATGTTTCGTAAAATTGTCGAAGACTTAAAAAAGCATTTCCCTGACAAACTCAATGCGCTTATTTACTACTTAGATAGGCATATAGAGCTCGATGAAGATACCCACACTCCACTTGCAAGAGAGATGACCAAGCATCTTTGTGCAGAAGACCCCATTAAAATAGCAGAGGCTGCTGATGCTGTTGAACAGGCCTTACGTATGCGTATCAAATTATGGGACGGTGTATGGGAAGCTATTCAAGAAACAAAGTTAGTTGTTACTGAGTAGTTATAACAACACAACACCTCACATACAGGCGCACTAAGGTTTTTCAAAAAAACCTTAGTGCGCCTGTAGTAATGAAGCACCAGCTTCGTTATAATCCACTTCCTAAGCTGGAACTTCGGGCTATATTTTTTAAAATGTGAGTGCTGAGACTACCTAAGTCGATTTACCAACTTGACCTACACCCTTATATCCCCTCTTTCCAAAAAAACTTTCACATTCAAAACCTTGAAAATGAATAAGTTTGTAAAAACCTAAAAAAATATTTACAAAAGTGTTTGGCGTATTCAAAAAAGATTTCTACCTTTGCATTCCCAAACGAGGGGAAAACGGTTTGAAAAACGGACATTTTGCACGGCAAAAATAAATCAAAAAAACTTTACAAAAAGTTTTGCAGTTTCAAAAAAGCTTCCTACCTTTGCATTCCCAAACGAAGGGAAAGCGGTTAAAAA
>JAFIER010000158.1 GCA_020832465.1 Bernardetiaceae bacterium | reverse complement strand
TTTTCTTTTTCTTTTTCATAACCTAAACTCTGGCGATTATGTATTGCTCTCTTATAATATCATTGAGCAGAAAGTCGCTACACCTATTCTTTGCAATGGCTATTCGATTTTTGAAAATGGTAAATTGCTGTATTTTAGATCTGAATCCGAAGCGAGCAAAAATCATTTAATACAAATTTGGCAAACTCCTTATATCAGCCTCAACTACGAAATTCCGTCGGATAAGACAGATAGTTTTTTGTATAAAATAGGTAATAAACCACTCGTGAGAGCTATGGCTGAATGCTATGAAGTCATGACCTTAGTCCAAAAAGACGAGGCTTACGAGCAGATTTATATCGATATTTTGCGAAAAACAGAAAAACTGCGAGATGCTTACCATTTTTTAGATGCCGAAGATTGCTTTAACCTCGATGAAATTTTAAAGCAAATTCAAATTACGGCTTCAGAAGCGATTGATGAGTTTGATAAGGTATTGCGCATCAAAGAAAATACAAAAACACAATTTCAAAATATATCAGGCAAAGCACAGAAAGCACTCAATTTTGCTAAAAGAGGACGCTACGAAACTACTGATGACTTTGTCAAACAGCTTACCGAGTTGCGTGGATTGCGTGGTGAGATTATTGGGTTAAAAAAACTACCTTATATAGATGTCGAAACCTTAGAAGAGTTTGAGGAGCAACTCAAGAAAGAAAGTGAATCGCTTTCGCAAAAATGCGTTAATTTTCTTTTAGCGCCCAACTCGCTTGATGCTTATCAGGAGCGTCAAACCGAGTATGATAGCCAAGTAACGAAAATAGAGCGCGTCAGTGAAGCCGATGCGCTTTTAGAAAAAGTCAATACGCTTGCTCAGGATTTACAGATTTTGATAGATACAGTCTCGAACTTGCGCATCGACGACGCTACAGAAGCTACAGCTATTGTAGAGCGAATTTCAGATGTTTTTTCAAAACTTAACCGCACCCGTTCTCAACTTCGCAATCGGCGTAATGCGCTACGTGAGGCGGAAAGTAGGGGAGAGTTTGCTGCGCAATTTAGGTTATTAGACCAAGCCGTTATCAACTACATCGACCTTTGCGATACGCCTGAGGCTACGGAGTCTTACTTGACAAAACTGATGGTGCAAGTCGAAGAAATCGAGGGGCGTTTTGGTGAGTTTGATGAATATATTGCACAGCTTAGCGAAAAGCGTGATGAGATTTATCAAGCCTTCGAGTCGCGTAAATTGCAACTCGTAGAACGGCGCAATCAGCGTGCACTTGCTTTGCAAAATGCTGCACAGAGAATCTTAAAAGGTGTAGCCGGACGGCTCAAAAAACTTGAGACCGTAGCGCAAATTAATGGTTATTTCGCCTCCGATTTAATGATTGATAAAACCCGAGACCTTGTGCGCCAACTGCGCGAAATCGGAGACTCTGTCAAAGCCGATGAAATCGAGACTAGACTCAAAACCGCACAAGAGAGTGCCGTAAGGCAACTCAAAGATAAGCAAGAATTGTTTCAAGAAGGTGATGATATTATTCGTTTTGGGCAGCATCTTTTTTCGGTAAATAATCAAAACCTCGAGCTTACAATGATTTTGAGGGAGGGCAGTTTGTTCTACCACCTCACTGGTACAAACTTTTTTGAAAAAGTAGCGGAAGAAGACCTCATGGCTACTAAAGAAGTCTGGGAGCAAGATTTTGTATCCGAAAATAAACAAGTATATAGAGCGGAGTATTTGGCTTTTAGCATTTTCGAGGCCTGGCAATCAGCCACTAATCGCTCCCTTGAGGACGTAGCACTAAAATCTGATGCAGAATTGCTACTCGAGATACAAAAATTTATGAGTAATCGTTATGATGAAGGCTATACAAAGGGCGTGCATGACCACGATGCCTTGCTTATTTTACGTGCTTTGCTTAATCTGCACCGTAAAATCGGATTGCTACGTTATAGCACCGAAGCGCGCGCTTGTGCACAAACTTTTTGGGACGCATTCATAGAAAAAAATACAAAAGAAAATTTGCATAACAGACTTAAAGGTGTGCATTTTATTTTGCAGGCTTTTCCTAATGCACGTAATTTTGAGCATTTGATGGCTGATATTGCCGAACATATTGGAGGTTTTTGTCAAAAAACGCAACTTTTTGAACATAAATGGGTCAAAGAAGCAGCTGAATATTTATTTTATGCAATTTCGCAGGAGCAGGCATTTACAGTAAGCCCAGAGGCTGTAAATTTGAAGAATGCTTTTATAGCACATTTGCAAGACAAGGGATTTGAAAAGACGTACAAAGAGTCGTTACAGAAGCTCGATACGCAACCAGAGAGTCGCTTTCAATTGATTCAAAATTGGTTAGAAAGTTTTGTAAATTAGCAGGTTAGAAAAAAAGCCAATCAATAAGAGTTACTCCCAAACTTACAAGTAGTATTTGAAGTAAGAGTATTAAGATAAATCGTTTTAATATGGTAAATGTACGTGTCATGATGCAAGGCTTTTGATAAAGTTGGTATTTTGTTTCGGTTATTTTTATGACCCTTAACCGCATGAAAACGTTGCAAGTAGCGTTCCAAATTTCTGAATTATTTATATTTTTGTTCATATTTTTGAATATGGTACGTAGAATAGAAGGGAAAAAGGCATTATTCAACCTTTGCAGAATTATCAATAAGATTTTTTTGAAAAATATTGTTGATAATTCTGGAATGTAATAAGTTTTTTGTTATTTCCATTTCTTTTGCGAACTTAGCCGTGCTTTTTATTAAGAGTAAGTCATACTACTATACATTCGACGGCCAGAAATAACATGGCTCAGAGAAATGTCATTTATAAGCTCATTTATACTCAATTACCATTTTTTCTTATGCCATCTTTTAGTTATTATTACCTCTACAAACCTTACAATATGCTTTCGCAATTTTCGCCGGAGGGCGATAATCCTACTTTAGCAGACCTCGAGGCGGGGTGGGCTAAGGACATTTATCCCGTAGGGCGTTTGGATAAGGATAGCGAAGGGCTTTTGATTCTGACAAATGACAACCATTTGAAAAACAGGTTATTACTTCCTGATTCAGAAAAACAAAAAACTTATTTGGTGCAAGTAGAAGGCGAAATAAGCGACGAAGCACTTGTCAATTTGAGAAAAGGGGTACATTTTCGCATCAAAAAAAAGGAATATAAAAGCCTGCCCGCACAAGCCGAGCGCATCGCTACGCCCGCCCTGCCCGAGCGTAATCCGCCCGTGCGTTTTCGTAAATCTGTACCTACTTCGTGGCTTAAGTTGAGCATTCATGAAGGTAAAAATAGGCAGGTGCGCCGCATGACGGCTGCTGTAGGTTTTCCGACTTTGCGCCTTGTGCGTTATGCTGTGGGTAATCTGACTATAGAAGGTTTATTGCCAAGCGAATGGAGAGAAATTTCACAACAAGAAATTTATACACAAACTGGAATTTTTATATGATTGGGGGTGCACGACAACTTTGCTAAATTAGCCTAAAAATAACATACATTTCTCAGAGAAATGTTATTTCTATGATTAAGTCTGACGTACAATTTAAATCATTCGTAATTTCCAAGCTAGTAGTTCGAAATATCAAAAATCTCTCCTCATAGAAAGCAAAATAAAACGACTAAAAATAGTTTTATCACGGGTTTGCTCATAAAAAGGAGTGATGCTTACATTACTTACCTGCTGCGTATTGAGCGCATTAAAGCTCTCAAAAAGTAGTCTGTATTTTTTGTTTATGCGATACTCGAGGGTAGCATTGAGAAAGAAAAAATTACGTGCGGGTTCGTCTGCTCTTATAAAATACACAAGTTCTGCTTGTGGTTTGAATTGTATTTTTTGAAGTATATCAATAACTAATTCGCCTTTAAAATAATGCATCTGACTGCGTAAGTCTATGGGATTGAGGTCGGAGCGATTGCGGTATCGTGTGTTGCGCCAGCTCAGGCTGACATTAAAATGCTCTTTGAAACGGGTATCAAAAGAGGCGTTGTAGTTTTGTGTAAAATTACTAAAATTATTGAGTCGTTCGTTGAGTATATTTTCCGACATAAATTGCGAGAGGCTGGCTTGTCCGCGCAAGCTAAAGGGAAAAGGCTTTTCGAAAGATTTATTGATACTACCGACCAATTGATACATATCCCTGCTCACCTGAATTGCACGGCTTACATCAGCACCTGCCGTTACCAATTGTGTTTGGCTTATGCTCCTTGGGCTTTGGCTATAATTGGCATATAAAAATACAAACGTACGCGCATACAGATGCGAGAGTGAGTATGCCAGATTGTAATTATTGGTAGGCATAATTTGCAAATCGCTTTCCCCTTGTCTAAGCCTTCGGAAGTCGGCAATGGCATAACTTTCGTTCAGATTGCCGCTTGTCGGTAAGTTATTGCTGCGCTTGTAGTTGAATGTAAGATGCTGTACGCCTGGCAGGTGGATTCGCAAACGTGTGGCGGGTTCTGCTTGCCAAGAGCTGATATTTTCGCTGTTTTGTGTACCTCGAAAGTGTAAATGATAAACAGCAAAATCAGAGCCTACACGCCACTCAAAAGGACCTTGAGTTAGATATAAATAAGACCCATAAAAAAGTCGATTAAGTCGGTAGCGATAGCTTATATCTAAAGCTGTGGGTAAGGCTTGATTTTGTTCCCAGTCAAAATCATCGTTTTCGCTCAAATAGCGATTGCCAATGATATTGCGCCACGTTAGTTTTTTGTTGATATAAAAAGCGTATGTTGTTTTGGCTTGTGCCTCAAAACGGGCGAGCCGACT
The DNA here is from genome assembly GCA_020832465.1 of Bernardetiaceae bacterium. GTDB lineage: Bacteria > Bacteroidota > Bacteroidia > Cytophagales > Bernardetiaceae > JAFIER01. The sequence goes on along the minus strand of JAFIER010000158.1, from coordinate 49,291 downwards.
GCGCTGTGAGATATCGGCTAATGCTAAAGTATCGCCTTCCCAAATATCGGCTGGAAGTAATGAAGAAAATACGTCCTCGTCCGAAAGTAAGGCTAATCTATCGGTAGCGGGCTGATAATCTATACTCAAATCCGTATCTACATGATGACTGCTGTTGATGGTAAAAAGATGCTCGAGTGCCAAACGGCTGCGGTATTGGCTAAAGGTGCTTTGCTCTTCGTTGCGGCTATCGAGCCTTAGAAACGAAATCCGATTGCGGCTATTGTTTTGGTGATGTTGCGGATTAAAATTGAGTGTAGTTTTAAGGCTGTGTTTGCCATTGGGTACATACGTAAGCATCGAACGCCAAGCCAAAACAAAACTACTACGCTCCGCTTCGCTCGCTTCTCGGTACGGCGTATCAAACTCATCGCTCGTATAAAAACGATTGATTTCGCGTATGTTCAAACTCGAACGCTGATTGAAAAAAAGATTGTTCTGCCAGCGCAATTTATCCGAAAATTTGTAGTTGAGTGAAAGTGCCGAAAAATAAGTATGAACCTGCGGTGGAAGCTCGGTTTGAGCCTGACTGACGGGGGCATCTTCTCGGCTGATACTGCTGCGCATAGAGCCTGCAAAACCGCGATAGGTTTTCATATCAAAAGTATGCTTGCCGACATTATTAAAATCAGAAATCCACATAGATTTAAACTTTTTCTTGAGCCAAAACAAATTGCCATGTATGCGATAGCGCAATACATCGCTGTTTTTGGCATTCTTACCCACACCGCTGCCTGCGGAAACATCGCCAAAAATTACATTTTTTTTCTCGTCTTTGATAGTCAAATTAATGGCTTTTTCATCGCCAAAGGGGTTCGCACGGCTGCCAAACTCGGCGTAGTTTTCTAAAATTTGTATCTTATCTACGGCATCAGAGGGAAAAGCCCGTGCGATAGTTTCTGGACTTTGTTTGAACAAACTTTCGCCATCGACTAAAATATCTTGTATTTTTTTGTTCTTATAAAAGATACTCCCGTCGTTCATGACCTCAACACCCGGAATTTTTTTCAACACATCGATAATTTTATCGTCGCCAACACCTTTGAAATAATCGGAAACAAACTCCAGCGTATCTTCTTTTTGAACGACAGGCAGCTGACGGTCTTCTATCACAATCTCTTGTAATACCTCAGGGTCTTCGTCCATCACAAAATCTAATTCTAACTTTTTATAAGTCTTATGCGCTACCGAAATTTTATGCCGTTGTGTATAATACCCTATCATACGCAACTCCAATACAAACTCACCCTCAGGAGCAGCAACCAGAAACTCACCCCGAATATTAGCCGTTGTAAAAGCCTGCAATGACGAATCGGGTAGCTTGCGTAGAATAATTTGAGTACCCTCCATACCCCAGCCTGTGGTATCCGAAACAGAACCCGTCAAATCATAAGTTTTTTCTTGAGCGTATAGCTCGCTTGATGTTAAAAATAAAAGAAAAAAAAGTGATAGTTGTAAAAATACGATATAGCGCATTTTTTTTAATTTGATTTTTTTTAGATTTGATTAGTGCTTGTAGAAATTAGAACTAACAGTTCTGGCAGAACTGTTAGTTCTAATTCCGAAGCAAAACCCACGACTTTAATCGTGGAGCTAAAAAGTGGGCGAACAAAAAAAACAGTCCGTACAACTCTTGATATTCTTTAGCGTTTTATATTGTCATTAGTATGCTGCTGCAATGCTTCTCTTTTTTCTTTGGTATCTTTTTCAAATTCTTCTCTCGTTATTTTTTTGCCTTTTTTGGGTTTTTCAAACTCTTTGGCATCGGGTATAGAGGCATTAAAATTGACAAAATTGTAGTGTATTACTCCATCTTCCTCCACTCTAAGAATCATACCGGGTAGACCGCAATACTCATCAGGACCCATAGACAAAGGAATCTCTTCGGTAAACCACGCACTGATGTGCTTTCCGTCTTTTGTGGTTGTCGCCAAACGCACTTTGAAAGGAGCAATAGTAGCGGTAGAATCTTGAATTTCCCAATTGTAAGTAGGAAGTTCCTCTTCGATTCTGAAAGGAATTTCTAAATTATGACGTATCGCTACAAACTCATTGGTGCGCAAGTTTTGATAAGAGTGGTTGGATAACCCTTCCTGAATAACCGTAGGTCCTTTTTGCCTTTTTCCTTGTTGCATTTGCGTTTGATAATCCTTGGGATCAACAGCTCGAAAAACAGATACCGAGTCCACAAAAATCAACTCACGAGTAATAGTTATATCCTGCGCTTTTTTTAGCGCTTCCATTGCTTTATCAACAGCCTCGTCATTTTTGTAATGTGCCATGAGTGCCTCACGAGTGGTTTTTAGGCTTTTTGCACGTTCTTCTTTAGTTCTTCTATCATTATGCTCTTCATACACAATCGTACCCTGTGCGATTTGGGCTTGTAGTGGGGGGGCTAAAAATGCGAGAAGTAAAAGACAATAGGTAAGGCTATATGTAATTTGTTTTACTAACATAATGCAAATAATTTAACTCTGATGTTTCTTCTAAAATTTATACGAATGCTTTCCCACAAATAAATTTGTGGGCTTAATCGAATAAAACCCACGATTTTAATCGTGGAGAACTTAATAAAACAAGGCATGCGCATGAAGTGCCAAAACTTATGCGCATGCCTTATAAAAAACTAACAATCAATTACATTGCCATTCTCATCGTAGCAAGTAGGGTCAGGAAATAAGATTGTGACACCACCGCCTGGATGAATAATTATTATAATAGGATCCCCCTCATCATCTCCGTTTTGCGTTTTGGCAGCTTCTTCAGTATCTGCCTTAACCTCCTTACTTTCTGTGGCTGCATTTGCAGTACCTAATCCTGCCACTAAGAAAATAGCAGCGAATGCGAACGATAAAATAAATTGCTTCATAATAAATAATAATTTAGAAGTAAATAAAATGATTAAAAGAATGACTAAATAAGTCAATACAAAGGTATAAAAAGCTATATAGAAATTCAAAAAAATAAGTGCTTTTTTAGACTTAAAAAACCATTAAAAAAAATAATAAATTGATAATCAAGTGTTTGTATAAATAAATAAAATGTTATTTATTTAAAAAGACCACTTGAGGTCGATTCTAATACAATATCAGACCAGTTTATATCAAGTAATAAATATACAGATTTATGATTTATTTTTACAGATTTAAGCCTATATCATACTAAATTGTATATGCATTTATTCAATATATATAGATATTGTTATATAATTGTTGTTGTAAAAAGTCAATAAGGGTTTTCGAGATAATGATTGGCGAGATTTCTGTAGAATAGACTTTAGTCTGTTCTGGTATGAAAGGCACAGACTGCAAGTTCTACACTGCTACATTATGCAGGATTTTTAGGGTAGGCTTGATTTAGGTAGTGTCGGTTTCTCAAATCAAATACTTGTTGTGTTTTTTTTAAACCGTTTGAATGCTTGCTTTTGATAAATCGACTTAGGTAGCATCCAAGAAATATGTTGCCCAAAGTTTATCGCGGGTGCACGAGAGCTTTGCTAAATTAGCCTATAAATAACATTTCTGTCAGAAATATTATTTCTATAATTAAGCCTGATGTAAACACGTGGGTTTTATTTTACTTGTATTCTTAATTTTTTTTTGTATTTTGCATCAAAATATAGTTCTTAGTTCTAAGCTATGCTTACATATTATATAAAATCCCTATCATAAAAATATGAGAAAGTTTGCTGCCTTTTTTGGTTTTATTGTGCTTTTGATTAGTTTATACTGGTCATCGCTACCCATTACGCCGCCCCATTTAAAACTTCGGGATAGCGTAGGTAGCTTTTCAGCCGATAGAGCTTCTGATGTCTTAGATTCTATAGCGCACAAGCCTCACCCTATGGGAACGCAGGAGCATGCCCGTGTGCGCAATTATTTGATTCGCACTATCGAGGAGCTGGGCTATGAAGTAGAGGTGCAAACTGCTATTACGCCTATGGCAGATGCAACGCGCAAATATAAAAATGCTGTAAATATAGGCTTTGTACACAATATTTTGGTGCGTATAAAAGCCGATACTACGGACATAAAACGCCCAGCGGTGCTCATTGCAGGGCATTATGATTCTGTAGAAGGCGGACCTGGTGCGGGCGATGATGCGGCTGCCGTGGCGGCAATGATCGAGACGCTTTCGCTTTTGCGCAATGTCAAAGATTTTAAAAACGATATTATTTTCTTGATTTCTGATGGTGAGGAAAAGGGACTTTTCGGTATGCAAGCCTTTACAGCGCACGAGTGGTTTGATGACGTTGCCTTACTTTTAAATTTTGAAGCGCGTGGCGCAGGGGGGGCTTCTATTCTTTTTGAGAGTAGCGAGAAAAATTCTTGGCTCTTGTCGGAGTTTTCGAAAACCGTAGCACACCCTTTAGCCTCTTCTATGGCTTACGAAATCTATAAGCGCATGCCGAACGAAACTGACCTTTCAGTTATCAAAGCGAAAGATATTCCTTGTCTAAATTTTGCTTTTCTCGATAAATACACGCATTATCATACCGCATTAGACAACAAAAACGAACTTGACTTTCGTTCTATGCAACACCACGGCGAGTATATGTACGAGCTAACCAAGCACTTTGCCCGTAGCGACATTGCCGAAAACATAGAACGTAGCACAAATGCTACGTATTTCAATGAACCAAGTGGCAAACTCCTTGTTTTTCCTTCGCATTTTTCGTTGCTTGTGGCTGTAGGTAGTAGCATTTTCTTTTTGATTATTTTGCTTATTGCGGGCAAACGTGTGCGCATGGGGCGTGTTTTTGGTTTTTTCTTGACTTTTGGTGTGCTCCTCGTGGTCTTTGCACTGCTTGGGCAGTGGTTATGGCAAATTATATTATGGGCACACCCTGCTTACATGTGGATGTATCAAGGCACAAACTACAACCATTTTTGGTATCTATTAGCTTTTAGTGGACTTTTTACGGGCTTATTTAGCTTACTCTACGCCTTTGTTATGCAAAAATTACAAGCTGTAGAGGCTGTATCGGGTGTGATGTTATGGTGGTTTTTGGCATTTACGCTCTCGGCTTACTATATGCCGAGTTTGAGTTATATTTTTGGAATCCCGCTACTTACGATGCTTTTAGCTTGGATTTATATGCTGGCACGCAAATCCCTACCCTATTTTCAATTTTTTGATGCTATTATTGTCTCCGCTGCGTTTTTTGTCTTGATTTATATATGGCAGACGGTTATTTATTTTGAACAAATTGCACTGCCACTGCTCAAAGTGAGTAATATTACGATTTACTGGGGTGCGGTAACGGCACTACTCTTGGCGTGGGTATGTGGGCTGGCGATTCCTTTTATTCATTTGATTTTGCAAGGGTTTCGCTATACTTTTCCGACTTTGCTTTTGATTACAGGCTTAGTCTTTTTGCTCTACTCGAGCTTTAACTCTCGCTTTGACGAAAACCGTAAACGCCCTAATACTTTATTTTATGCTACGAATATGCAAGATTCTACGGCAGTATGGGCTACTTTCGACCATAAAGTTGATGATTTTACAGGGCAGTTTTTAGGAAGAAACCCTGAATCTGATTCTCTAATAGATTATTTTTGGGCAAACACGAGCCGCACGTTTTTGTATCGCCCTGTGGATAGCTTGCAAGAAATAAGCCCGCTCACGATTACACATTTAACTGATTCGATGCGAGATGATTTTTATTTTACGAGTTATCGGATTTTTTCTCCTCGCATGGCAGAGCGTATTTTTTGTGCATTTTCGCCAGAGAATAGCATTCAGCGATTGACTATCAACGATTCTACTGTCTATGAGCGCACTGCGGATAGTTTGGCACTTACTCATTTGAATATATTTGCACTTCCTGATTCGGGTGCCGTGTTTGGTTTTTGGCTCGCGCCAGAGGATTCTCTTTTGCAAACTCAAATATGGGAGCTTAAAAATGGCTTAGAAGAGGTTTGGCAACCGCAATACAGAGCGCGAAAAAACGATTGCATGCCTGCGCCTACGCCTTATACTGATATACACATCATAAAATACTACTTTGCGTTAAGTAAACCCGAGTAGGGATACTATATAGCTATGCTTAAAAAAACAAAACGCAAAGATAGCTTTACTTAGATTTTGGGTTTTGGTTTATACTTAGTACCTTTGCAAGTGAAAGAGTTTGTTTAAAAACGAATTTTATAGTTTTTATTTTTTTAACCCCTTTATATGTATGAATTTTAAAACTTTTTTTGTAGCCCTGTGTATAAGCCTCATAAGTCTTACTATGGGCTGGGCACAAACGGCAACTATACCTGATTTGCCTATCGCACGTGAAGATTTTAAAGCGCAAATAGAAGAGCTTGCACAAGCTATGCGCACAGATTACGGCGCATCGGCTACTGCCGAAATCGAAATTGTCAATGAAATGATGAGCTTTTATGACAAAATTGCAGAACTACCCGCTATTGGTGCTTCAGAAGAAACTTATGGCAGCGAAGCTGAAGCCAAAAAGTTTTGGGAAAAACAAATCGCCCGATACGGAACCGAAGCCGAACGCAATATCTTGAATCACATTACGCAAGAGCAACTGCGTATTTTGAGAAGGCATTCTATCGTAACAGATTTGATAGAGGGGCTACTTTATAACTAATCAAATCAAAACTTATATTATATACTTTTTTGTATTTTCATCAAAACCCTATTAAAATTCATATTATTATGAAAAAATATACTTGGCTATTGCTTCTGCTCCTGCTGCCCGCCAGCAGTGCCTGGGCGCAAGCCATTACGACTTATCCCTATTTTGAGAATTTTGACGCACTGGCGGGGTGTGGTACTATTTGTGGTAATGTTTGTGATGTTTCTCCCGTAAATTGGATAAATAGTACAGACGATGACTTAGATTGGACTGTAAGATCGGGGCCAACACCCTCATCATTTAGCACAGGACCTTTTACAGACCATACCACTGGTACAGCTGTAGGTAATTATTTATACACTGAAACAAGTGGAGCGGCTTGTCAGAATGCTACAGCATTACTCATATCTCCGGAGTTTGATTTGAGTTCACTCACTACGCCGCAGGTGAGCTTTTGGTATCACATGCGTGGTAACACCATGGGTACAATGCACTTTGATGTGTCTGCCGATGATGGTGCTACTTGGGATTTAGATGTATTCCCTTCTTGGACAGATGATATAGATCTCTGGCAGTTGCGAAACGTTACGCTTTGCGATTATGTTGGAGAAACTTCTGTAAGGTTTCGTATCCGTGGTGAAACAGGAGGTGGTTTTAATAGCGATATGGCTATTGATGACTTCGGCGTTGGCGAAGCGGTAGGCGTAGATTTATCTCTTACTAGTATATCATCGCCAATATCTGGAACTGGACTTACGGCCAGTGAGCCAGTTACAATTACGATAACAAACACTGGTGCTACAACGCTTGCTGCGGGCGAGAACGTTCCTGTATCTTTTCAAGTAGATGCTGGCGCACCCGTCAATGAAGTGCTTACGCTTTCAGCTCCACTACCGCCTTGTAGTGCGACTACTTATACTTTTACTGCTGGTGCAGACTTATCAGCGAATGGTATATATCTAATAACTGCAGAAGTTAATCTTGCTGGAGATATTGATGCGAGTAACAATACAAGAACGAGAAACGTAATCAATACGTTTTTGGTAACTTCATTTCCTTACGAAGAGGATTTTGAAGACGGTCCTGGGGGCTGGATCAATACTGATCTGCATGATTGGCAGCTCGGCGACCCTACCGTCCCTGCTATTGCACCTTTTTCAGGCGCAAATTGCTGGGTAACTAATCTTACTGGAAACTATGTCGATAACGGTCGCTATATTTTGATGTCGCCTATTTTTGATATGGCTGGCTCAGGCTATACAGCGGCTGATTTTGGCTTTTATCTAGCTTATGATATTCAGAACGGTGCGGGGGCTGCACCTGTAGCTTTTGATATTTTGACGGTGCAGTATAGTAGTGATGGTGGCGACACTTGGACGCAACTTGGCGATGTAGGTACTGGATTTAATTGGTTTAATAACGATAACCCTACGGCGGTTTTAGATCCAAGCATTTCGGCAGGTTGGTCTGATAATAATGACCCAGCTACGACACTTAACTGGGCTTTCGTAGCGCACCCCATACCGCCTGATGCCATGGCATCTTCTACGGTACTTTTTCGTTACTTTCTAAACTCAAATGCCTTTACAGTCCGTCCAGGCGCTGCTATTGATGATGTGATAATTACTGACGAGCTGCCAAGGGACTTAGCTCTTACTGCCATTAACTTACCTGAACCTGCCACTGGTTTGGGTGTGGAAAATATTGAGGTAGAGCTTAGTAATCTTATCGGCGCTACTGCCGAGGAAGTCACAATTCAGTTTGATATTGCTGGTCCTGATGGTACGACAACTTTTACAGAGACTTACACCGGATTAGGACTTGGCTCTGGAACATCAGTATTGCTCAACACAACTTTTGACTTTTCTACGCCTGGTACTTACAACGTTGTTGCTACAATCATAGATCCGCCAACAGATTTAAATCCTAATAATAATAGTATTAATGGACTTGCGGCGCATCTTCTACTTGTTTCAGAATTCCCTTACTTTGAAAATTTTGATGATAGCCCTGGTGGCTGGTATCCTGAAAGCAACCTCGATAGAGGCTGGGAGTATGGCACGCCTTCTACAACAATTATCAACTCGGCGTTCTCACCACCTAATGCTTGGGTAACTCTGTTAGATGCTAACTATCAGCCTTCGGCATTCTACGAACTTTTTACGCCTACTTTTAACTTTTCTACCTTTGTACTGCCCGAGCAGCTCCCGGTTATGCAGTTTAGAAATATCTGGCAAATGGCGAGTACATTCCCTGGTACGAATAACTTGAGTGTAGATTACTCTACCGATGGTGGCACGACTTGGGAACGTTTGGGCGAATTCGGTGACGGACTCAACTGGTACAATAACGCTACTGACGTATGGGTCGGAAACTCTGGTGGAGAGTGGTTACAATCGGTAATTTTCCTTCCTGCTGCTTTGACTGGGCAAGCTGACGTAAGATTCCGATTTGTACTTCAAAATACAAGCACAAGTTTGACCTTTAACAATGAAGGCTGGGCTATTGATGACTTTGGACTTACAACAACTCCTGATATCGCTGTAATTGATATCACAAACCCCGTGGACGGTAGCTCGGTTGTGGATTTAGTAGATCCAGTACCCGTTACGGTTGTCTTACAAAATATAGGGGCAGGTACGATTACAAATCCCGAGCTTAGTTATATCGTAGATGGTGCATCAGGCCCTACCACACATACAGAAATTGCTACTGGGGTTACTATGGGACCGCTCGAGACAGCCACTTATACTTTTGCAACGCCTGCTGAGTTTTTAGTGTTAGGTAACTATACGCTCACAGTAGTAGCTACTGAAATACCGGGTGAGGCTAATATTGCAAACAACTCGTTTACAATTAATCTTATCCATGCACCTTTAGACCTCAGCGATAGCTGCGAGCCAGACTTAGAGGAGCCAGAAGGCTGGGTTACTGGTGCCTTTAATGGCTGGACACCTAATGATGATTTTATCCCTGTTGCAGCTACAAGCTGGGAATTAGGTGTGCCTAATGATGCAGCTTCAGCTTTGCCTGCTTTTAATGGCGTTTCGCCAGCTCCTATTCCGCCTAATGCTTGGGTTACTAACTTAACAGGGGATTTCCCCCCATTAGGAAGTACAGCAGCAGTACCTGGTTCATTACCTGGAAATGGTACTTCTCGTTTGACCTCTCCTATGTATGACTTCTCTGATTTAGTTCTTGATCCAGTTTTAAGTTTTGAATTGGCTTTCCGTTCAAATAACTGGGATATACTTTGGGTAGAATATTCTTTTGATGGAGGTACAACGTGGGAATATTTAGACCAGATACCAGGCTCTATTAACTGGTACAATCAACCACCAGTAGCCTCAGTACTTGGTGCAACTATTGGCGGTCGTACAGCTAACACTGACCACTCACTTGGCAATACAGTTCCCCCTCTTACATGGGGAGGAGGCAATGGTGCCGGTCCTGGTTATCCAGATTGGACTTATGTAGAGCGCGAACTTGTAGGATTTGCTGGGCAGCCTTCTGTAAGATTCCGACTTCCTTATTACTCTACAAACGTAATCGAAAATGAAGGCTGGGCTATTGACGCTTGGTCTATTGGTTGTATTCCTTTGGGAGTACCGACTATGGAAGTTACGCTCACAGAAGTCTCTTGTGAAGGTGTACTTGTAGAGTGGATTGATGACTCTGATGTAGAAACGGGATTCCTTGTACAGCGTACTTTGGATTTAACTGGTGCTACGGGCTGGGTAGTTGTAGGTGGTGGTGTGCTACCAGCTAATACAACTTCTATCCAAGATAATGATGTACTTCCTGGTCAGACGTATCTTTACCGCGTAAACTACGTATTCCCTGCTGGTGTGGCTTCTCTTCCTAATGAGACGGCTACGATTGTGCTTACGCAAGCAGCGGCAGGTCCGTTCTTAGACTTAGGTCCTGACTTAGAGTTTTGTGAGCGTGAGTTTACTTTGCAGTTAGACGCTACTAATCCATTGCAAGATGGTCCTATTACGTTCCAATGGTTCGAAAATGGTGAGGCTATCCCTGGCGGTGCTTTATTGAGCCGTGAACTTACTGCTGATACAACTGATGCACCGATTACAAACCAGTATGTCGTTCGTGCTACAAATGCTGAAGGTTGTGTGCGCCGCGATACAATCAATGTTACGTATCACCTTGCGCCGATTCCGCAGCCTTTGGATACAGTGATTAGTGCAGATGCTACTTTAGAGGCAAACCTCTTCAATGAAAATCCAGGTGATGTGATTGAGTACGCATGGTACAAAGCAGACGATTTGACTACGCCTATCGGCACGGAGCGCACAATTTTGATTCAAGAAATCGGTGAGTATGTGTTGGAAGTGGAGCGTGCGGGTTGCCCGGCTACTTTGCCATTTACGGTAGGTTGCTTAGAGCCACCTATGCCTATCCCCGCTCTTATTGAGGATTGTGGTGTAGTCGAGCTTGATGCCACGCTTACTGATGGCGTAGCAAGTGATATTACAGGTTATACTTGGTATAAGGCTGATGCTTTCCCTGTTGTATATAGCACAGGACCGCAGGCTACCTTTATCGTACCGGGCGACTACTCGTTGCAAATAGATCGTTTTGGCTGTACATTTATGTATGACTTTAAGATTGTTTGCGATACGACAGGCGTACCAGGCGAGGGAGATGCACGTCCGCCATATCGTGTTCGTTTAGTAGGCGAGCCAGGTAGTGGTGAGGCTTATTTGACTTGGAATGCACCCGAAGAAGAGGATAACGTGGCTTATTTCGAAATCTACGGATTTGATGTACGCTACCTCTCTACCAAAGTCGGTGAAACAGAAGACAATAAGTTTACAGTAAATGCCTTGCTCAATGGCATTAAGTACGATTTTGCTGTACGTCCAATCTTGCGTACTGAGGGTAGAAATCCTTATGTACCAGGTGCAAGGTCTAATGTGGTAACGGTATATCCTTCTATAGTATTGGCTAATGAAGCCGAAAATGCAGCGAATACACTTAAAGTATTCCCTAATCCGAACGAAGGGCGTTTCCGTTTGCAACTCGACCATGCCGCAACTGAATCTTTCAAAGTAACGATTGTGAATGCAGCTGGACAGGTTATACATAAGCAAAGCGTAAAAGCTACGGGCAGTATGCTCGATGCTGAAATTGATTTGCAAAATGTAGCTAGCGGTCTCTACATCTTAAAAGTAGAATCAGATACGCATACCTATCAGCAAAAAATTAGCATTACAAAATAAATAGATAAGTTCAAGACTCATATTTCTCAAAGAAATGTGAGTTTGGGCTTGTTATCAAACAAAAAACGGCGAGTGCACTTTGTAGTGTGCTCGCCGTTTTTTGTTTGTGAGGCTACTTAAAAACGTTTCTTAAAATGCAATAAAGTTAGCCTTTAAATGGCGTAGATGCGCTTTTCAACCACTCCCAGCTTCTCCTTGAAAACGAGAGGACTTTTATAACTAACAGTTCTGCCAGAACTGTTAGTTCTAAAAGTCAGCCATAGACAGCTCCTATCGTCGTGTTTGCTGTCCCCACCAAACACATAAGTAATGCAAACTAAACTTATGCAAATACTTATAAGTATTTAGTTGGTTTTCAGATTATTTTTTAAACGGCTTCTGTGTCATAGGCTAATCTGTATCTGAAGATTAAGCGGCGGCCTGCCTACTGACTTGTTTTTTCCAAGCTTGCAATCTTGGGTTCATTACTCGAAACCAAAGCGGCGGAACGAGAGCCAGCAGTATCATCGTAGGGTAGCCTGCGGGGAGTTGTGGACTCTCTTCGTGATGTCTCAAAATTTGATAAGGACGCACGGCAAAAGCGTGATGGTCTGAATGGCGTTGAAGTTGAAATAGGAAAAAGTTACTCAGCAAATGGCTGTTGTTCCAAGAGTGTAAATGATTTACACGCTCATAGCGCCCTGGGCTAATTTCTCGGCGCATCAAACCGTAATGTTCTAAGTAGTTTACGGCTTCTAACAATGAAAATCCAAGCACGCTTTGTATTAAAAGCATCACACCTACCTGCCAAGCAAAAAATCCTACTATCCAAGAAACAGCAAGCACGATAAGTAGGATTAAAAACGGCGGCAGAAAACTATAAAGCCACATACGATTAGATAGCGCATAAGCAGGTTTGCCTTGTCTTTGCATGCGTTGTTTTTCTATCTGCCACGCACTGCGATAACCGCCCGATACTGAGCGCCACCAAAAAGCATAAAAACTTTCATTTTCACGGCTTGTAGCCGAATCTTTAGGCGTACTGACATGGACATGGTGTCCCAAATTATGCTCGATATAAAAGTGCATATACCACACACTTGAGAGAAGAATCTTAGCATAAAAACGCTGCCACCAGCCTTGTTTGTGCCCCAGTTCGTGAGCTACTGTAATCCCGATGCCGCCCGTAATAAGTGCCAAACTCAACACAAAACCTATTTGTGCAACAGTAGATAAATCGCTCACCGCAAACATATAAGATGCCCAAAGCAAAAGACCCCATTGCACAAATACCCAAGTATAATTGACAAAACGGTAGTAAGCATCTTGGGTAAGTGTTTGCTCTTCTGTTTTCGCGGGGTTCTGCTTATCCTCTCCGAGTAGATAATCTAACAAAGGAATACCTATGAAGACAAAGGCTACGGTAAGAAAATTCCAAGCTCCGCCTGCATAGAAGCCCGTAACAAGTAGCAAGGGCAATATAAAAGCCGAGAAAAAACCAATTTTTTGAATGATTCGATTCATGATTACAGCAGTTTTGTTTTGTGTTGTTGATATGGTGTTGGGGTGTACGAAAACTTGGCTAATTAAGTCCAGAAATAACATTTCTTTGAGAAATGTTATTTCTATAATGTACTAAGCATCAAAAACTAAGAGTTTTCGAAAAACTGTTAGTTCTGAAACTACCTAAGTCGATTTACCAACTTGACGTACACCCTGGTGTTAAGTTGTGTGTTATTTAACAGTAGATACAAGTAGATTTGTTCCCTAAGTTATAAACTTTTGAGTGTTAGTAACCTTAAAAAAATTGCATTTTATGAATATTCTATATGGTACATTTCAGATTGACTGGGCGCAGGACAGCTTTGCTAAATTAGTCCAGAAATTACCTTACACCGAGAAGTGTGATGTTTAGCAGGTTAATGTATAGTCGTATGAAATTTCAGCACTCACAGTATTTAGCAAACTGTTAGTGCTGAAACCTCGCCGTTTTTGCTACCAAAACACTAATGAGGCGGTTTTGAAATGGCTTTCATTTCATAAGGCATAAAAAAGGGATAGCGTATCTTCCACTATCCCTTTTTTTACTTTCAATTTTTCGTAACTACTCAGGTCTTGGAGACTTAGTTTGTGTTTAGTGAGGACACCAAACACGGCTATAATAGATATTGAGTACCGAATTTTAGAAATAACATTTCGGCCTGAAATGTTATTTCTAAGCCCCTTTTTGCATAGCATGGGGTTTTCAAACCCCACGCTATGCAAAAAGATATAGTAGTATAATTCTTGAAATATTTTTCAGCACTATGAATTTTTTAGGCTTTGCGCTTATAGGCTTTTATTGCTTTTTCTATGATATTATCGGCTTTGATGCCGTATTTTATCATAAGCTCTTCTGGCGTACCGCTTTCGCCAAAGCTATCATTTACAGCGACCCATTCCATCGGTACGGGGTTATTTTTAAGTAATACTTGTGCTACGCTATCGCCTAATCCACCAGCCATTTGATGCTCTTCTGCCGAGACGGCACAGCCTGTTTTTGCCACGGAGTTAATAATGGCTTGCTCATCAAGAGGTTTGATGGTATGAATGTTTACTACTTCTGCAGAGATACCCTGCTCGGCAAGTTTATCGGCAGCGACAAGGGCTTCCCATACCAAATGCCCCGTAGCAAAAATGCTTACATCTGTGCCTTCTTGCAACACAATAGCTTTGCCAATTTCAAAAGGCATATCCTCGGGAATAAAAACAGGTACTTTCGGACGACCGAAACGCAAATATACAGCGCCTTGATAATCTGCAATAGCTATAGTAGCGGCTTTTGTTTGATTATAATCGCAGGGATTGATGACGCACATGTGAGGAAGCATCTTCATCATACCGAGGTCTTCGAGGATTTGATGGGTTGCACCATCTTCACCCAAAGTAAGCCCAGCGTGTGAAGCGCATATTTTTACATTTTTACCAGAGTAGGCAATAGATTGACGGATTTGATCATACACTCTACCTGTTGAAAAGTTAGCAAAAGTGCCTGTAAAAGGAATTTTACCTTGTGTAGCTAAGCCAGCAGCGAGTCCCATCATATTCGCTTCAGCAATACCGACTTGAAAAAAACGCTCGGGAAAGTCATTTTCAAAATCGTTCATTTTGAGCGAACCTGTAAGATCAGCACAAAGTGCTACTACTTTAGGATTCGTTTTGCCGAGTTCGTGCAATCCATCTCCAAAACCAGAGCGAGTATCTTTTTTTTCCGTATAGGTATATTTCATCTGAAAATCTATGTTGAATGAGGTGTAATTTTGAAACTACAAAGATAATAGAATTTGCGGTAGAAAATAAATCTATTCACGAAAAGCCTAGCAAATCTTTTGTTTTTTAGATAAATTAAAAGCCCAACTGTATCAAAAGCGTCATGTTTTTTATAGCTTTGTAGCTGCTTTGATATATACTCAAAATTTGCGCTGCAAAAAAATAGTTTTTTGCGTAAAGCATACATACACACAAACACTAATTTTCAAATCTAATAGGAGCGGATTGATTTGAGTATCAAGACTGTTTTTTATCATTATCCAAAATTACATATATGAGTTATTACTTTCGCTTTATATTGATTATTTTTGCACTTTTGCCCTGCTTTACAGCTTGTCAAGACCCCGAGGATTTGGGTTTGGACTTACAAAACGATGAGCAATCATTGCGTACAGACTTTACCGACACAATTACGGTGCGCAGTTCTGTAGTGCTTTTAGATTCTATCAATACAACAAACTCGCCTCGCCTTTTATTTGGGAATACTATGGATCCATTTTTTGGTAAAATAGAAACAACAAGTTATATGCGCTTGAGCTTGGGCAATGCACGTAATGTACGCTTTCAAGGTCCGGCAGAAGAGATTGCTACTTTTGATTCCTTAATCTTAGAGCTTCCTATCAATTATACCTACGGTGATACGACAGTGAGCCAGCGTATTTTCGTACACCGCTTTGCTGAGCCTATGGAAGATTCGCTTCCTTATTTTAGCAACGACAGTGTGCGTATATCTGCATCTGTATTAGGCTCGGGGTTTTATCCTCAAAACGTAGATCGCTCACGCGGATTTTTTCGTATAAGATTGAGCAATGAGTTTGGGCGAGAGCTATTTCGCTTGGGTGGAAACCTCCCCGATGATGATGCTTTGCAAGCCGCAGTAGCAGGTATTGCGATTCGTGGAAGTGGTGAGGACGGTGCTATATTAGGCTTATCGCTCTCTGAAGCCCCTGGTCGTTTGGCACTTTATTATAGCTATCGCCAGCTCGATACAATGACCGTTGATAATTTTGACTTTGTTTTTGGACGAAGATTTCTAAATATTAAAGCTGATAGAAGCGGTACGCCTCTTGAACTACTTACCAAAGAACATGCTATTCCTACGGAAATGCTCGACGATCAAGGTTTTTTGCAAGCAGGTACGGGGGTCGCTACTAAGCTCGCATTTCCTTATTTGGACAAGTTTGCGGCTGGTAATCGAATCCTTATCAACCGCGCAAGCCTTTCGCTTTCGCCTGTTGTGCATACCGTGCGTGATAATCGCCGCCCGCCCAATGGTCTTGTATTTTTGTATGCTGATGGCAACGGTGTGCAGTACAAAAGTGATGGAAGCCAGCGTTTGCTTACACGTGGATTGGGTAGTAACGACAATGCACAAATGGATTATATCGCAGGTGGAATCGATTATACAGACTTGCGTGTTACAGAGTATATTCAAGACGTTATCAATGGCATAGAGCCCAATAAAGGTTTGATTGTTGCGCCTTTAGGGAATGCAAACAGCGTGAACCGCCTCATTTTTGAAGCCCCTTCACCTATCAATCAAAATCCTTTCAGAATCAAGATGTTTTATACGCTTATCGAAGAGCAGTAAAATTAGGTATTATCATCTTTTAGGAATTAGAAATAACATTTCTGTCAGAAATGTTATTTCTAATTTTTTTATTTCTCCGCTCCCCCTTTTTACGGACCTTTAGTACGTGGCTTTGGTAATATAGGCATTGCTTCTGCCTCTTTGATTTCAAGGGGGATTTTTCTCTGTTCCTTGCCTATACTAACCTGAATATTGTATTTGCCTATCGGCAGATAGTATTTTTCATTATCTGCTATTGAAGGGGGTGTTTTGCTTTGTAGTGCTTTGAGTTTGTCGGCTTGTATGTTTAGCTTGTAGGTAAAGGCATGCATACCCTTTTCAAGGTTTTGCTTTTCGCTAAAAATTGCCTTGTTATTCCCCTCTTGATATACGGCGATTTCAACTTCTGCTGCACTGCCGAGCCAATAGTTTAGTTCGTAAGTGGGTTCATTAAAATCCGACCAGCGACTCCAATAGGGTTTACCCCATTTGGGATTGTGCTTGATTTCGTTATTATCGTTCGGAAAAATATGAATTGTTTGAGCTAAAACCTCCTCATTGAGCGATGCTAAATGGCGCATATTGCCGATATAAATCGAACGCCCATGCGTGCCTACAATCAAATCTTGCGCTCGCGGTTGCAATGCCAAATCATGCACAGCTACCCTTGGCAGATTGCCGAGTGGCATGCAATGCTCGCCCTTATCCAAAGAGACATAAAGCCCGTTGTCCGTACCGATATAAATCAAATTAGCATTTTGGGGGTCTTCAATTACAACATTAACAGGCTCAAAAGGTAGTTCGCTGGCGATGCGCTGCCAAGACTGCCCAAAGTCCTCTGATACGAATACTAAGGATTCAAAATTATCAAATCTGTAACCATTGAGGCTCACATATACGCGTCCAAGCGCATGGGCAGATGCCTGCACACGGCTCACCCAAAAATCCTGATAGGCTTCAGGCAACATCAAACGTTCCCACGTATAACCGCCATCTTGGCTTTTATGAACAAGTCCATCATCGCTACCCACATAAATTAAACCGAAACGCAGGGGCGACTCGTGAATGCTTGTCAGTGTGCTATATGGTACATCGCCTTTTTTGCCCCCTCGTGTGAGGTCTTCAGAGCTATAATCCCAAGTGTTGCCTTTATCGAGTGAGCGGTGAAATTTATTAGAACCAAAATAAAGCACATCGGGGTTGTGCGTAGAGAGCCAAATCGGCGTCTGCCAATTAAATCGCAACGGACGCTCGCCGAGTTTGTGCATCGGTTGTATTTTTTTACGCCCTTTGGGGCTAATTCGGTAATAATTACCGAATTGATAACCCGTATAAATTGTTTGATTATCGCGCATATCCACACGCACTTGCATGCCGTCGCCTCCCATCAATCGCTTGTAGGGATACTCGCCTTCTTGCTCCCATTGTGTGCTGTGGCGATAGGCACTGCTTCCATACCAAACACCATTGTCTTGTGTGCCGCCATAGACGTTGTAAGGCTCTTGCATATCATACCAAACGGTATAAAATTGTGCTACTGGAATGCGGTTGCATTTATGCCAATGTGCGCCGTCGTCGTAAGAAATATTTATCCCGCCGTCATTGCCATTGATGATATAGCCCGAAATTTCGGGGTGCAACCAAAGGGCGTGATGATCCACGTGTACGTTATCACTACCTATACTTATCCAGTTTTTGCCTCCGTCGTCGGAGCGCAAAATCGGCACACCCAAAATATACACTTTATCGCTATCCTTAGCATCTACTCTGACTTCGCCAAAATAGTATCCGTAAGAGTAGTAAACATCATCGATGTAACCCTCATGTGTGAGCGTCCAGCTCCTCCCGCCGTCATCAGAGCGATAAAGCATCGCCCCTTTGACGGGCGTATCGAAGAGTTCGCGATTGGCATCTTCTTGAAAGTAAACTAAGTCTGCGGGTTTGATTTCCTCACTTTTTATCATTGTCTTTACAGTAGTAGCGTTGTATTTTTGTGGGAAATAATTTTTTTTGAGGTAGGTATTGAGCTTTTCGTCTTCTATTTTGAGCAATTCAGTGTTAGACATCTCAAGGAGTTTCTCTCGGGCAAGTGGGTCATCTTTGGGGTCTTTGCTATCTTCACGGCGGCTTTGGTCATCTAAAAGGGCGTATAGGGTTTGCGGTGCGGAGGGGCTTATTGCCAAACCAATTCTTCCTACGGATTCGCCTTCGGGGAAACCGCTTGCTTTGCCTGATATTTTCTGCCACTTGTTTCCACCGTCTTCGGATTTATAAATTGCCGAGCCTTCGCCAGCCTCTTCGAAGTTCCATGCTTTGCGTAAGCGTTGCCATGTGGAGGCGTAGAGTATTTCTGGATTTTCTGGGTCGATGACTAAATCAATTACTCCTGTTTTATCATCTATAAAAAGTGTTTTTTGCCACGTAGTGCCACCGTCTTCGGATTTGTACACACCTCTTTCGGGGTTATCGGCATATAGGTTTCCCATTGCAGCGACCCATAGCGTATTTGTTTTTTGGGGGTGTAGTAGTACTCGTCCGATGTGCTGGGTTTCAGTAAGTCCTTTGTGTTGCCAAGTTTGTCCGTTGTCATCGGAAAAATAAATACCCGTGCCTGCATAAGAAGAGCGGCTGGAGTTATTTTCGCCCGTGCCGATCCATATATGCTTGCGTTGCCAATCTATGGCAATATCACCTATAGTTATCGTAGCTTGATTATCAAATATAGGCGTAAAAGATGCGCCGTTATTTGTTGTATGCCATAAACCGCCTGAGGCAAAAGCAGCATAAAACTCATGCGCCCGCTCGGGATTGGCTTCCAAATCTACGACCCTGCCACCTGTAACTGTAGGGCCGACATTTCGAAAAGCTATGCCTTTGAAGTAACTCGGTTTTTTTTGTTGTTTTTCAAAAGCCTCGAGCCGTAGGGCTGAGGCTGTAGGTGAGACCTCTTGCGCTTGTAGCGATGCTGACGCACCTACCAATAAAATTGAAATCAGAAGTAGTAATTTTCTCATGTGTATGATGATGTTTTGGTGATGATTTGAATTATAGAAATTATAGAACTAACATTTCTGGCAGAAATGTTAGTTCTATGATTCTGAAACTCCAGCTTCGTAGTGTTTACCAACTCAAAAACCCGTTGTTATACTTGTCTGTTATTTTTTCAATATAGTAAGGATAATGATTTTTTGCAACATTTTTATGGCTTATGTAGATTACATCTGTGCCTGCGCTACCCGCTCTTTCGAGAAAAATGCCTATGGTTTGGGGTTCAATTTCGAGAACTTGTGCGAAAGCATAGCTTTCATCTCCCCAAAATTTTAGCGTTTCGGAAAAATTGCGCCAGCCCTCTTGTGCATTCGTATAGTGAAATTGCCTACCGTCCGAAAGCAATATAGCAATGCTATCAAATGCACCATTTGATTGGTTTCGGTCGTATATCAAAATTAAATCTTTTTGTCTATCACCATCGAGGTCGTAGTCATTGATTTTTTCTAATAAAAAATGAGTTTCTATAACGTCGCTTATATCATCTTGATAAGGTGGTGCATCGAGTTTTTGATTTGTAAAAAAAGTATCGGTTATGAATTGATTGCGCTGGCTATCCCAAGCAAAGCATGCTACAATATGGTGTTTATGGTGTTGAAAGCTACTATAAGTAGCAGATACTTGCAATTTGTTATTGTGCCATGTCATAGCGTGCGGTGTGGCTTCTGGTGCAAAAAGCTGCAGACTGTACTCTTGCAGCGCAAATGCTATAAGCGAATCTCGCTGCGGAAAGGCAGCCTTTGAAATATCAAACCAACCGTTTAGACTTTGCCTCCAGACTCGGTACTCTATGCGCAAGAATTGTGGGTTGTGCTGTTGCTTAATGCCAAGTAGGTAAGTCGCAGTGTCGGTTTGCGATAAGCGGTGTAGGGCGGCATATAGCGGTGTTTTTTCTTGTTTTTGTACAAAAAAAAGCGATTCGGGCGTAAGGCTATCAGGTGTAGATGGGAAAAAAAGGCGCATCGAGTCGGGCATACTTTCCCATGAAGAGTAAATATCGGTAGGATTTTCGGTATTTTCAGGTGTGCATGCAAGTGCCCAAAAAGCAAGCAAGCTGTAGAGTAAGCCTGCTGTATGCAAAGTTTTGTATATAGGCTTGAATCGGGATAGATTTGTGTTTTTATATATCATTTTTTATCAAAAATTGCCTGCCTTAGCTCGGGGTCTTTCCCAAATTTCCAAATTAGTCCGTCGACGTAGTAATGGTAAAGCACTAACATAGAAAATGGTACGAATAAGAATTTTAGCATATTATCGTGATTCATGAGGCTAATTACCTCAATAACGCCTACTAATAAGCCATAAAGCATAGCTACTGCAAACCATTTGGTAGCTATTTTTTTTACTTTTGGAAAACGCCTTCGCTGATAGTGCATCATAAAGCCTTGATACTGAATGTTGTGATAAGCTGTTTCTAAAGCCTCTGCTATCAAAAACGGCACTGCAGTCCAGAAAAACACAAAATAATGCGTACCTAAGGCAGCCGTTAGAAATAATATCTTGGGTAGGTTTATACCATGCCCTTTGTAGATATGCCAAATTTGCCGAAAAACAAAGAGCACCAAACAAACTAAAAAAATGCTCCATAGCCATTGTGCAATTTCTACGGGCAAATAGGGAAAATGAGCTTGTAAGTTTTTATATACCTCTATGGGGCTTTTTATGTCCGTATAATCACGAAAAAAGCAGGCAAACATACCCGTATAAAACAAGCAGTTATCTAAGTATTTATCAATTTTTAAGTAGTCTTTATTGATTCCTTTATAGGCTTTTAGAAAACCTGAATGCTGGCGAATGACGTGCCAGCTACCAAAAAATGCAGCCAATACGATAAGTTCGCTTTCCAAACCGAAGAACATGCAAATTAGCCCTATAACAATAAAAAGCACAATCCCCCAAGAGTATAAAAACGGACGGCGTGCGCGCTCTTCCTTATCGTAATGCGTACGCGAAAACATTTGAAAAATATGAGGGTGATCAAATATGGCTGTAAAAATAAAATAAGTAACAAGCACCGTCTCACCACGAGGCGCAAGGTTATAGGTATCTAATAGCAAATAGATAGCGAGAAAAAAGAGCGTAACGACGCAGCTCCCTATAAAATACAAGAGGTCATATCTGGGACTCACAATCCAATTGCATCGCCATAAGGAAGATTTTGCTTGCATATATTCGGACTAAAAACCAAGTATAAAAGTAATGCCTTATATGTACAACCATACCACTATACATTTTTCCATAAAAAATGGGCTTAGAAAAGACATTTCTTTGAGAAATATTATTTTTGGCTAACGAATGTATAGTAGTATGATGTACAACTAAAAAACAGTAATTGCTTGCGCTAAAATAGCTTATCTTACTGAATAAAGCGTCCTAAAAATAACATTTTTTTGAGCAATATTACTCCTAAGTTTAGTTTTAATTTACAAATATTTGGGCAATATTCGTTTGAGTATTGATAGAAAAAAAGCCTGATATTCAATTTATTAGAATGAATATCGGGCTTTTTTCACATAAGGGCAACAGAAAAACAAAGTTTTGAGCCATTTATGCACCGCCTCCGGCAGGTGGTGGTGTTGGTGGTGTATCTTGCTTAGGTTCGCTTGCATCAGATGATGGACCTGCATTTTGAGCGAGCCCCATTTTAGCTTTGAGCTCGAGGAGCGAATCGCTTGCAGTAGTAGAGCTACCCAAAATATTTTCTACTTCGTCTTCTACACTTTTATTAGATAGTGCAATTTCAGAATAAGATTCGGCAAGAGCTTCATCTTGTTCTACCTTTTCTTTCATTCTTTCAAGCATAGCTACTGTTCCGCTTGAGTCGACTTGTGATAAGGTTTTGTTTATTTTTTTAGAAGCAGAGCTTACTTTTGAGCGTGCTTTTAGTGTGCGTAGCTCGTTTTCGTAAGTGCTTACTTTAGATTTAAGCGATTGAATATTTTGATTCATTTTCGCTACACTTTGCTCGTGCATAGCCGCTTCTTTGGCTGTGCGGTCTGCATTTTTCTGGGCTTCTTCTTTTTTTCTTAACATTTCAGAAGCGAGCCTATCAGCTTCTGCGGGGTCGAGCTGTCCTGCTTGTGCACGCTGTAAGAGTGCAACGGCTTTTTGTTCAGAATTTTTAGCTTCTGCAAGAAATGTTTGATGGTCTCTTTTTGCTCGAATAGCCAGTGCCTTAAGTTCAGCAAGACCTTGCAAACTGCTAGTAAGGTCACTTTTGAGGTCGCGGATACCCTGTTCTGTCATTTTGATAGGGTCTTCGAGCTTATCTATGGCACTATTAGCCTCCGCTTTTCCTACGTTGAAAAGTCTTTTAAAAATGCTCATAATTTATGTATTAAAAAGTGATATAGTATGACAAAATAAAATTGATAGCTTTTTACTTACAACATAAAAACAGTTTTTTGGTTTGTTTTTATTGAAATAAGTTTAAATTACTACGGTACAAATAGGCAAAGTTATGCTTTTTATACGGTAGCGGCTTCGCCCTTTGCAAATTTGAGCAACTCTTCTGAAAACTCTGCAATCAATAGTTTGAAAGAGTTGAGCGAGCCTTCAAGTTCGTTGAGGTCAAGGTTTTCTATTTGCAGTGTATCTCTCACGAGCAGTCGCGTACCACTTTCGTCTAAGGCAAAAGCACCGTGTACAATATCACGATTTTTTTGCATTAGATTTGTAAGTATAGCCACTGACGGAGAGGCGATCTCTACGAGTTGTTGCTCGAGGATAAGAATAGGGTCTTCGCAATCGATAACTAGATTTCGAATACCTTCGTCTTCGTCATTTACAATAAAAATCTCTTCTTCGGGATCTTCGGCTGTAATGTCGTAGCCGAGCTCGAGCAGATAATCTTTAACGACTTGAAAGTGATCTTTCATACGTTCAAAAAGGTTTAAGTTAGGTATTTATAAAATATAGAAATAAAAATCCAATAAAAAATTTTGAATTAGATGCTGCATTAAGTGTGCTCAAAGCACCAAGTTTCTGATTGCAGTTTGCAACTATTTATCTTTTATAAGCCAAAAAGTAAGCACTTTTGATAAGAAAAGCAAATATTAAGGCTTATTTTTTGATAAAATAAAATTAAAACTCAAAATGCAGATACAAAAATCCATTACAGCAATATTGCTATGCGCTTGCAACTTTGTAAGCAACAATGCCTAATTGTTTGATGTAATGCTATTTTTTACTGATATTTATACGTAAAAAAGAGGTTAAAGGTTGGCATTAAAACGCTTTATTTGTTTTTTTTAGGGGGTGTTAATAAATTATAGCATATTCGCTTTTTTGATAAGAGTGGGCTGGTTTGCTCTTTCAAGCCACTGCGTTTTTTGAATCAGGATTCCTAGGATTAAAGCATTATGTAGGGGTTAAAATTAGCCATTATTTTTTATAAAATGCGGTTTATTTTGGAAGGCATAGACAACCCATATCAAATGGGAAGCAATCCAAGGGCTACTATAATGCCCAATATCCATAACAAAATATATAGCAAGATGAAAACTTATAGCCATCAAAACAAAAAAAGGTAAGCACTTTTCTTTCCAAAAAGCTATAACAAAAAAGAGTTCAAAAAGCAAAACAATCCAAGATATAACAATGCAAAGCCAATTTTGTGTACTTAGCCAAAGGCTTATGGGTGTGCTGGCAGCCTCTAAGGCCGCTTGGAGTGTGCCATTATGCGCCCACATGCCATGCGAGACCCATAGTTTTTCTAAGCCTGCTAAGGTATAAGCGAGCATAAGCGAGAGTCGCATCAATGCCCAATAAAAGGCTTTATGATGTGGCTTACTGCTCCACAAAACAAATACAAAAATCATGAGCAAATATTGCCAAGTACTGTAGGTATGATTGAGCTTGCCAAAACTATAAAGCCAAGCCTGTCCGAGAATAAAAAGTAAGGAAATAATCGCTGCTGCCCCCGCCCGATAGGCTAATCCTAAAAATAACCATAGACAGCTACCCCAGATTAGCGAGCAGAAAATAGCAATCCCAAGCGTATTTGGATATGGTATTTGTAGTAGTTTGAGGATTCCTATAGGTTCATAAAATGGGAGAAGATGTGCATAAGATTGTAGCATTTCGTACCAACTTAGTGTATAAAGTAGGCTTAAAAAAGCGAACAAATAACGCAAATTATTTTCTTGATAGGTGGATAGCGCTATCTTAAAAGGGCGTAAGATTGCTATGCGAAATTTGGGGTATTTGTGCATACTGTATCGCAATATGGCGAGCAGTATCCAGAGCAAAATAAATTTAAAGAAAATCTGTTTTGCTCTTCCCAAAAAAATGGTGGCATCGAAGCGTTCTTTTTCAATGGTTAATCGGGGGTATAGCCATTCTACTATTGAGGTGAAGTATATGGAGGCTTCTCCTTTAAAATAGGCTTCAGCTTGGGGTAGAAGTATGCCAATGAAGAGTATAGAAGCGATGAGAGCCGTACTGATAAAAAACAAAACTTCATGCTTTTTCACGTTTATTGGGGTTTTGGTGTGAAGGCTTCGCCGAGTTTTGTGGTATCTTGCTGCTCAATACGAAGCCACTCGAGGTGGTGATAGCTTATATTTTTATTTTCTAAAACGGTTTGTAAATGAGTTAAAAAAGTGGTGTGGTTATTTAAGTAATGATATTTTCGCATTAAGTTTTGAAAATGCTGTGTACCTAAATACAAGTTTTTTGCTTGTAACACTTCGGGAGTGGCTTGTGGGTTTTGATAATAAAGGACTAAAAATTGCTCTTGGGGTGTTTGATTTTTAGGAGGTTGGCTATACATACCAAAATAAAAAAAAGGAAAAAAAGTTTCCGAGAGCAAGAAAGGCACGGTAAAACTCAAAATAAAACAAATAAAAAGGCTTTGGGTATAGCGTACTAATGGTTTCATAATGTATAAAAAAATAGTATATAGGCGTGGTTTGATATAAATTTTGTCTTTATATTATGCAAGAAAAAATATTTATTTCAAAATTCCTAAAAAGGAAAGCACGAAACACTTTGATTTACATGTTTTTTATGTAATTTTGCCTTCTATATAATAAAAGATTATTACGCTTAGGAGTTATGACTAACAGCTCTGGCAGAATGCTTAGTCGTAACTTTGCAAAACAAGCGTTGTAATGTCTAAATATAGCATAGTGCTTGCCACTCAACCCAAATTAGCATTTTGGGGTTAGAGCCTCTGCTTTCTTAGCAAATTTTTGAATTTGAATCAAAGTTGCAAAAAAAGTGAGGTAAAAAATCAGTACACAAACAACTTAGTTTTATAAAAACGATATCCATGGGATTTTTTGATATGTTTACAAGCGATATTGCCATTGACTTAGGTACGGCAAATACGCTAATTATTTATAAAGGCAAAATAGCTGTTGATGAGCCATCTATCATAGCTTTGCACAAACAAACGGGCAAAGTCATGGCAATAGGTAGAAAAGCGATGCAGATGCACGAAAAAACGCACGAGGATATAAAAACAATACGTCCTTTGCGAGATGGTGTAATTGCAGACTTTGATGCTGCCCAGCAAATGATCAAAGGGCTTATCAAGATGATTGATACAGGTAGTAAATTTTTGAACCTTTCGCATCGCATCGTAATATGCATTCCCTCGGGAATTACGGAGGTGGAAAAACGGGCTGTAAAAGAGTCGGCAGAGCAGGCTGGTGCTAAGCAAGTTTATATGATTAAAGAGCCTATCGCTGCTGCTATCGGTATAGGTATTGATATTGAACAACCTATAGGTACTATGATTGTGGATATTGGTGGCGGTACGACCGAAATTGCAGTTATTGCACTCTCTGGTATTGTCTGCGACCAGTCTATACGCACTGCGGGCGATGTATTTACACGTGATATTTTAGATTATATGCGCCGTCAGCATAATCTTTTAGTAGGTGAACGCTCTGCCGAACGGGTAAAAATGGAGGTCGGTGCTGCTATGTCAGAGCTTGATAACCCGCCTGATGATTTTGAAATTAAAGGGCGAGATTTGATGACAGGTATTCCAAAAGTTGTGAAAGTGTCTTATAGTGAAATTGCTTTTGCTATTGATAAATCTATTTCTAAAATCGAAGAAGCGGTATTAAAAGCCCTTGAAATTACGCCTCCGGAGCTTGCTGCTGATATTTATGAGCACGGTATCTATCTTACGGGTGGGGGCGCGCTTTTGAGAGGCTTAGACAAACGACTTGCCTTAAAAACAAAGCTTCCCATTCATATAGCTGATGATCCCTTACGTGCCGTAGTACGTGGAACAGGAATTGCTTTGAACGATACGCAAAAGTTTAAAGCCGTATTGCTTGACTAATTGTCTTTATGCAATAGCAATTAGAAGTAAGATGGCTCAAAGCAATCTTACTTCTAATTTCATACTGCTATACATTTTTGCATAGCGTGGGGTTTGCCAACCCCACGCTGTGCAAAAATGGGCTTAGCAATAACATTTCTTTGAGAAATGTTATTGCTGGCTAGTGAATGTTTAGTAGTATGTTCTAATTTCTAACTTTTCAATGGTAAATTTCTTATAAAGACCTCCCCTTCGCTTATGCGCTTACTCATAGATATTCTGCTTCGCTATCGCAATTTTATCATCTTTTTGATGTTAGAAGGGCTTTGCTTAGTATTGATTATCAGTTATTCGCGTTATCAGCGTGTAGCTTTTTTAAGCTCTGCAAGCTGGGTAAGTACGCTTGTATTAGATTTTCAAGCCTCTACGACAAGCTACTTCAATTTGCGCGAAATCAATAACCAACTGATGGAAGAAAATGCGCGTTTGCAAGCTAAAATTAGTAATGAAAAAGCCGTAATAGCTGCTTTTGAAGATTCTACGCTATCGAAACAGTATGATTTGCTACCCGCTTCGGTTGTCAAAAACTCCATATTTCTGACCCAAAATTTTATCACTATAGATAAAGGCAAAAAGCATGGGCTTCATAAAAATATGGGCGTAATAACATCGCAGGGTGTAGTCGGTAAAATCGAGACCTGCGCCGAGAATTATGCTATAGTGCGCTCTCTGCTCAACGTCAATTATTCAGTCTCGGCAATGATAAGCCGCAACCGCGAGCTGGCTACTGTCCGCTGGGACGGAAAAAGCTCCCAGTATGCCCCCGTTTTAGAAGTACAAAACCATATAGATGTGCGTAAGGGCGATAGCGTCGTAACTTCATCTTATAATGCTGTTTTTCCCCCTGAGATTCTTATCGGCACAGTAGAATCGGTGGAGCGGAGTAAGAACCAAACTTTTAGTAAAATTCGTTTAAAATTATCTACGGATTATAGCCGTCTTCATTTTGTTTATGTTATTCAAAACAATAAATACGAGGAGCGCAAAGCCTTAGAGGAACAGGTAGAAAAAATTGCCGAGTAATTGTAGTTTTCATTATAGAGGTCATATCATGAATCAGTCAAATCTTATTGTACAAATTGTGAGTTTTTTGAGCTATTGGCTTTTGCAAGTCTTTTTTATGCGTCATATTGCTCTTTTTGATGTTGCTTTTTGTCTGTTCTATGTAGGATTTTTGTTGGTATTACCTTTCAGTACGCCTCCATTTTTGCTTATGCTTTTGGGCTTTTTATTGGGCTTTCTGACGGATTTATTTTACGATACGATAGGCATGCACGCCGCAGCTTGCGTTTTTTTGGCGTTTATGCGTCCTTACGTAATCAATATTTTGCGCCCCAGTGGTGGATATGAATCGAGTATGAGTCCTACTTGGCATAGCATGGGGTGGCGTTGGTTTTTTCTTTATGCAGGTATTCTTTTATTTTTGCATCATAGTCTTCTATTCTTTATTCATAGTGGCAGTATCGAGATTTGGCTACTCACGACCCTTCGCATTTTCGCCAGTTTGTTGGTAAGCTTGCTGACTATATTTTCCTTACAAATTCTTTTCTATCGAACTTAGTATATTGAGCCTTCTTGAATCCTAAAAAAAGGGGTAATTAGTTATAGGCTGAGGGGCAACAACAGGGCTAAATGTGCCCATAACTCAGAACTAACAGTTTGCGAAAAATGGTTAGTTCTGAAACTACCTAAGCCGATTTACCAATTTGACGTACACCCTAAACTTTTGATAAAGTTGAAATCATACTACTATAAATTTTTGCATAGCGTCGTGGGCTTAGCAATAACATTTCTCAAAGAAATGTTATTGCTGGATAGAAAATGTATAGTAGTATGAGCTGAAATATAAAATTTTTTTGATTGAAAAGCCCTAAAAGCACAAAATTACATTATATTTGCTATAATTATCAAATACAATACCTTACACATTATTTTTGAAGGTAGCTAAGGGTTGAGCAACTAAACTAACATTAACAAAAAAAAGTGTACGAAGCGCGAAAATATATTATTCAGTTTGTGATTTTGATAGGTATAATTATTTATGCCATCAAACTCTTATCAGTGCAGGTGCTTACTGAGGAGCATCGCCTGCGTGCTGAAAATATATCTATTCACGCCATCCCAGAGTATCCTACAAGGGGGCTTATTTACGACCGCACCGGCAAACTGCTCGTAAGCAACCAGCCTGTATATGATATTGAAATCATCGGGCGCAAATTAGAAATCAAAGATACATTAGCATTTTGCGAGCTATTTTCTATTGATACAGCTTATTTGCACAAAAAGCTAAGTAAGGCAAACTACGGTTTGCAACGCTTTAAACGCACACTTTTTATCAAACAGCTCTCCGCCGTAGATTATGCACGCATACAAGACCGACTTTCAGATATCAGGGGGCTCTATCCCGTACCTCGTACTATTCGTACTTATCCACTATCTTGCTTTGCCTCAGGTTTGGGGTACGTCAAAGAAATAGATCAGTTTATGCTCGATAAAGATACGCTCAATTATTATAAAAGAGGAGACCTTATCGGACGTAGCGGCTTAGAGGCTTCTTATGAAAAAGATTTACGCGGTAAGCGAGGAGTGCATTATATTATGTATGACCGATTAGGAATCGCCAGAGGCGCATATAAAGGTGGGGAGTATGATACACTACCAGAAATGGGAAGAGACCTCCACGCAAGCATCGATGCCGAACTACAAATTTATGGCGAAAAGCTCATGCAAAATAAAATCGGTGCTGTTGTAGCCATAGAACCTAGCACAGGTGAAATTTTAGCACTTATCTCCGCACCTACCTACGACCCAAATATGCTCGCTGGGGAAGGTTTAGAAGTCTCAAGAAATTTTGCTAAACTACTACAAGACCCCAATAAACCGCTTTTTAATCGAGCTATACAATCAACACACCCACCAGGCTCTACCTTTAAGGTTACAGAGGCGCTTATGGCATTAGAAGATGGGGTTATAGACCCCCAAAGAGGACGAATATCCTGTATTCAAGACCCTATTGGATGCCACCCACACCCATCTCCGTTAGATTTGCAAGCCTCTATACAGCATTCTTGTAACCCGTTTTACTACCGTTTGTTTATGCAAATTGTAAGACAAGACTTTGGTACGGGTAGCTCTAAAGAAAATGAGCGTATAGGGTTACAAAGATGGCACGACTATGCACAATCACTAGGCTTAGGACGAAAATTAGGACTTGATTTGCCTAATGAAAAGCCTGGACTCATCCCCTCACCCGCTTACTATGACAAAGTATATAAAAATAGACCACAAGGTTGGAAGTTATCTAATGTCTATTCTTTGAGTATAGGGCAGGGCGAAATGGGAACAGTTCCACTACAGTTAGCTAATTTGGCTGCTATTATTGCTAATAGAGGCTATTATTATGTGCCACATTTGATAAAAGGAATTGCAGAACGTGAGATTGACAGCCTATACCGTACAAAACAATACACTAAAATATCGCCTAAGCATTTTGACTTAGTAGCCAATGGCATGGCTGATGTAGTACGTGCCGGTACAGCAAGGCGTGCACAAATTGATGGTATTGAAGTCTGCGGAAAAACAGGAACGGTACAAAATCCTCACGGTGAAGACCACTCTATTTTTATTTCATTTGCACCCAAAGATAACCCTAAAATTGCAATTGCTGTAATTGTCGAAAATTCTGGATTCGGTGGCACTTGGGCTGCACCCATAGCATCGCTTATGATAGAAAAATATATCAATCGTGAAATTTCAGAAAAATCACAAATACACAAAGAAAAGAGAATCTTAGAAGCGGACTTTATTCGCCAAAAAGCTGAAAGAGACGCACGCAAGAGAGTAAGAGATAGCCTAAAAAGAGTGCAAAAATATCGAAACCAAGAACCTGAAATCAAGAAAGAAAAAGAAAAAAAGGCACTCCCTACAGAATTGCAAGTCCAAGACCTCAAAATAAATATGGATACATTG
This sequence comes from Bernardetiaceae bacterium, assembly GCA_020832465.1. Lineage (GTDB taxonomy): Bacteria > Bacteroidota > Bacteroidia > Cytophagales > Bernardetiaceae > JAFIER01. The sequence goes on along the minus strand of JAFIER010000158.1, from coordinate 18,209 downwards.
CCATATAAAAGACCAATGATACCATTATCATTGCCCAACAGCAAGGCAGCACCGCTATTACCCTCTGACAACCGTAAAAAATATTAGGCAGTAAATTAGCCAGACAGAAATAACATGGCTCAAAAAACTTAGCGCTGAAACCAACCTGACATACGACCAGCAATATTATGACGCTTCCGAATTATTTTTTTTGTTTAAATCGCCGATAGATTTGCCTTTTTCAGATTTTAGCTCTTGTGTTTTGGGGCTACCCACAAACTGCGAAGTATAAACGCTCGTATGCCCCGAGAATAAGTAAGCACCTACACAAGCCATACCTATAAAAACCCCACTCTCCGCACCGAAAAGTTCAATGCCCATGAGCGTACAAGCGATGGGAGTATTCGTTGCGCCTGAAAATACGCCCACAAAACCCATACCTGCCAGTAGTGCCATAGGTAACGGTATCGCCAGAGAAAGCGTATTACCCAAAGTTGCACCCATAAAAAATAAAGGTGTAACCTCACCGCCCTTAAAGCCAGCACCCAAAGTAAAAGAGGTAAAAAGTACCTTAGCTGCAAAGTCATATAAAGGCACTTGAGTGAGAAATGCTTCTTCTATTACAGGTACACCCAAGCCCGCATAACGGCTTGTGCCAATTGCCCAAAATATCAATGCTAAAAGTGCACCACCTAACAAAGGACGAAAAGGCGCATAACTAATTGTTCGGGTAAAAATATTTTTCCAAAAAATCTTGAGAATGGAAAAACTTCGTGCCGTCAAACCAAAAAATATCGCAGCTACAAATGCCCAAAAAAGTGTAATAAGCGTTATATCTGGAACTTCTGGAATGCTATAATGCGTATGATGGATAGGAAAAAGCATACAAAAATAATTTGCAGCTACAGCAGCAAAAAAGCTCGGTACAAGCGTTTCATAGCGCATGCGACCCACAAGCATCACCTCAAGTGCAAATACAGCACCAGCTAAAGGCGTACCAAAGACCGATGAAAAACCCGCACTCACACCCATAACCAAAAGCGTGCGCCTATCCAAACTTTTTACATCAAAAAAATAGCTAAACCTATCTGCCAAAGAAGCACCCATCTGCACTGCCGTACCCTCACGACCCGCCGAGCCACCAAAAAGATGAGTCAGTAAAGTCCCGATAAGTACCATAGGCATCATGCGAAAAGGAATGCGCTGTTGAGGATTGAGATACTCATCAATAATCTGATTGTTACCACCAGCAATAGGCGCTCCGAAATAGTGATAGCCTAAGCCAATAAGCAAACCCGAAAGTGGAAGCAGTGCAATAATCCAAAGATTAGCCTCCCGATAATCTGTTACCCAATGCAGGCTATATAGAAAAAATGCCGATGCCGCACCTACGACAGCGCCCACAGGAAGCGAAATAAGAAACCATTTTAAAACATACAAAAAAGCAGGGAAAAACTCACGCTTAAAAGACCCGTTAAGTATGCTATAAAACTGTTGTACCATTTTTTGCATTGTAAAATAGTTTTGGTTCTTCTAAACTTTATACGGAAATATGCTTTCCCTCAAATAAATTTGTGGGGCTTAATCGAGTAAAAACCACAAATTTAATCGTGGGAGCTAAAAATCTGTATAAAAAATCGTAGGTGAACCCTGTTCTCCCCAGAAATAACATTGCTTTGAGACAGGTTATCTCTAAGCCCATTTTTGCAACCCCCACGCTATGCAAAATATATAGCAATATGGGCTTTTTTACCTTTGACAAAGCGCAAAACTTTGTCAAAGGTTTTGAGCACTAAACTGCGCCTATTTACTTACTACAATTTGATAGGTATCTCCAGATTTTTGCTCTATAACAGCATTACCTAAGTTAGAAAAATTGAGTAAGATAGCCGAGTTGTAATGCTTTATCGTTACAAGCTCGAGGTGGTCGCGCACTGTAATTTCAAAATCATGAGCAAAATGATTGATTAAACGATTGATTTTGCGCTCATCGCTATCCGTACATACAGAAAAAGAAGTGGCCGAACTTTGCACTAAATTGATTTTCAAATTCAAACGAGAGAGCTCATCAAAAATGCGATATAGATTTGTCTCATTCACTGATGCCAAATTACGAGGTAGGAAAGTAATCAATGATTGATTTTTTTTGAAAATTGTAGTCGCTAATTTAGGCTGCGTCTCGAAGTTGCCAATAGCAGTACCTTCTTTTTCAAAATCTATGAATGAACGTACATAAAGCGGAATATTGCGGTTAGCCAGCGGTTTTATCGTCTTGGGGTGAATCACAGATGCCCCATAGTAAGTCATCTCTGCCGCTTCTGTGTAAGAAATATGCGTAAAAAGTGAAGTGCTTGAGATGCGCTTGGGGTCTGCATTCAAAATGCCCGGTACGTCTTTCCATATTGTAACAGACTCGGCTTGTAAGCAATAAGCAAAAATAGCAGCTGTATAGTCCGAACCTTCACGCCCCAGAGTTGTTGTCTGTCCACCCACAGTGCCACCCAAAAAACCCTGCGTTATCACAAACTGACTATCTAACATAGGCTCGACATCAGCACGAATGCGCTGTTCGCTCCATTTCCAATCTACTTTGCCCTCGCGCCAGCGTGTATTCGTTTGGATATAACGGCGTGCATCAATCCACTTACAATTGTTATAAATTTTATCGCAATAAGCAGCTACAATAATTGTAGAGAGTAGCTCTCCAAATGAAATCACCTGGTCGTAATGCTGTTCATACTCCACCTCAAGGTTATTGATTAAGGCTTGACGTAAATCAAAAAAACGTTTTTTGAGCCAATCAAAAACTTCATGCGTATCGTCTTCAAATAAATCTTTGGTTATATGGTAATGAAATGACTCCAGCTCCTCGAGCATTTTTTCATATATTTTATCGTTTTTACGATAAGCATTCAAAATATCCTCCAAAGCATTCGTACTCTTTCCCATAGCCGAAACTACAACCAACAAACGACAACGGGGGTCTTTTGCATAACCCTCGATAACGCGCACCACATTGCGTACCGCAGAGGCATCACGAACCGATGCACCTCCAAATTTAAAAACCTTGATTGGCGAACTACTTCTCATAATTCAATTTTTTTGTTTTTTGATTTCGTAATAATTTAACCCTCTTAGATGCCCATATAAATACCACAGGTGTACGACATCCTTGCTAAATTAGCTCAGAACTAACATTTCTGTCAGAAATGTTAGTTCTGAAACTACCTAATACGATTTACCAACTTGACGCACACCCAAAAATAAAACTTGCGGCTCATGCTGTTATAGTACTACACGACCAAATTGATAATTCGCTTAGGTACAAATACAAATTTTTTCAAGGGCTTATCACCTATCCATTTTTGTACTGTCTCGTCGGCGAGGACAGCTGTTTCTACGGCTTCTTTTTCTGCGTCGAGCGCAAAGGCTATTTTTGTGCGCACTTTGCCATTGATAGAAATCGGATACTCATGGGCAGCTTCTTTCAAATATTTTTCTTCAAACTCGGGTAGCGAAGCGTTCATAATAAAATCTGTTTTGCCGAGCTGCACTTGCCAAAGCTCTTCGGCAAGGTGTGGCGCAAAAGGCGCAAGCAAAACCGTGAGCGGCTCGAGCACTTCTCGCTTAGAGCATTGGAGCTTACTCAAATCATTGACACAAACCATAAATGCACTCACACACGTATTGAACGACAAACGGCTTACATCTTCCCGAATTTTTTTAATCGTTTTGTGTAAAACCTTAAGCTCTGCATCGCTCGCTCGCTCATCCGAAATATTTTCGTATAAACGGCATAGCTTACGCAAAAACTTAAACACACCCTCAATACCACTCGTATCCCAAGGTTTTGATGCCTCGAGCGGTCCTAAAAACATCTCATATAGGCGCAATGTATCAGCACTGTAATCCGATACGACTTTGTCAGGATTGATGACGTTGTACCAACGTTTAGACATTTTTTCTACTTGGCTTGCACATCGGAACTCTCCATTTTTATTGATTACAAACTCATAATCAGCCGTTTCGGGTCTCCATTTTTTGAAGGCTTCGAGGTCTAAAACCCCACCCTCTACGATATTTACATCGACGTGGAGCTCCGTAGTATCATAATCAGAAGCTAAATCTGCGGATACGAATTTATTTTCTTCTTTGACTTTATACATCAACGCCGAGTTACCTTGAATCATACCCTGATTGACAAGTTTTTTAAAGGGTTCGTCGAAGCTGATAAAACCTCTATCAAAAAGGAGTTTTGTCCAAAAACGTGCGTATAGCAAATGCCCTACGGCGTGCTCCGTACCGCCGATATAAAGGTCGACGCTATTCCAATAGTCAGATGCTTTTTTATCGGCAAAAGCCTCTTGATTTTTAGGGTCGGCATAGCGCAAAAAGTACCAAGAAGAGCCAGCCCAGCCCGGCATGGTTGTTTGTTCGTATTCGTACTCACCTTTGTATTTCCAATCTTTGGCACGTGCGAGCGGCGGGTCGCCGTCTGCGGTGGGTTTGTACTCATCAATAGCGGGCAGCTCGAGTGGCAACTCGGACTCGGGCAGCGGCTGCGGTACGCCTTCTTTGAAATAAATTGGCACGGGTTCGCCCCAATATCGCTGTCGGCTAAATACGGCATCTCGCAATCTAAAATTCACTTTGCCTTTGCCTACGCCTTTTTCTTCGGCATAAGCGATGGCTTTTTGAATGGCATCGAGCACTTCGAGTCCGTTTAAGAAGTCCGAATTGATAATTTTTCCTGTTTTTTCGGTATAAGCCTCGAGAACTTTGCCGTTTTCTATTTTTGTACCCTCTACGACGGGTTTTATGGGCAAATTAAAATGCGAAGCAAAACGAAAATCGCGCTCATCGGAGGCGGGCACTGCCATGACGACTCCTGTGCCGTAGCCTGCGAGCACATAATCGGCTACCCAAATCTGGACTTTTTCGCCCGAGATAGGATTGATAGCATAAGCACCTGTAAATACGCCTGTTACGTCTTTTACTTCGGCTTGCCTTTCGCGCTCAGAGCGGTTTTTTGCTTTCTCGATATAGGCTTCTACTTCGGCTCTTTGTTCGTCGGTGCAAAGGGCTGCAATGCGCTCGTCTTCGGGTGCGATAGCGAGGTAGGTAACGCCAAAAATCGTATCAGGACGAGTGGTAAATACGGTAAAAACTTCATCGTCTTTTTTGAAATCTAATTCGCAACCGTAAGATTTGCTTATCCAATTGCGTTGCATTTCTTTGATGGCATCAGACCAGGCGAGGTTTTCCAATCCTTCGAGCAGGCGGTCGGCATAAGCGGTGATGCGCATCATCCATTGCTTCATTTTTTTGCGTTCGACGGGGTATCCGCCTCGCTCCGAAACGCCATCTTTAATCTCGTCGTTGGCAAGCACCGTGCCTAAGGCAGGGCACCAGTTTACCATCGCATCGGCGAGGTAGGTGAGGCGGTATTGCAACAGAATTTCTTGCTTTTTCTTCTCGGAAAACTGCTTCCAAGTTTGTGCCTCAAAATCTTGTGCTTGTTCGTCTCTTGTGGCTTGCAAATCGTTTGTGCCTTTTTGTTCGAAGTGAGCGATAAGTTCGCTTATGGGGCGTGCTTTTTTCGCTTTTTCATCGTACCAAGAATCGAAGATTTGTAAGAAAATCCATTGTGTCCAGCGGTAATATTCGGGTGAGGAGGTTTGCACTTCTCTTTCCCAATCAAAAGAAAAACCGAGTTTTGCTAATTGATTTTTAAAATTTTCAATATTTTGTTTTGTTGTTTTCTCGGGGTGCTGCCCTGTTTCGATGGCATACTGCTCGGCAGGAAGTCCGAAGGAATCAAAACCCATAGGGTGCAATACATTAAAGCCCTCGAGCCTTTTATAGCGCGCCACAATATCGGAGGCGATATATCCAAGTGGGTGTCCGATATGTAAGCCCGCACCTGAGGGGTATGGGAACATATCTAAGGCATAAAATTTGGGTTTTTCGCTATGATTTTGCGTTTTATAAATTTGAGCTTCAGCCCATTTTTGTTGCCATTTGGCTTCGATGTCTTTCGGATTGTACTGCATTTGTATATCGAGGATTGCAATTTTTGATTGAATTTTAGTGCAATTATTAAAGTGAGAATTAGAAATAACATTTCTGTCAGAAATGTTATTTCTAATTCTGAAACGTGATAACCTGCATTCTAAAGGCAAATTTACAAAAAAAAATTGATAATAAGTAAGTAGGGTGTACGTCAAGTTAGTAAATCGACGTAGGTAGTTTCAGAACTAACAGGTTTTGGTAAACTGTTATTTCTATTATGTACTAATGTCTAGTAGTATGAGTGTAGATATTTAATGTTTGTGTACCTGATAGTGTCGAAGTACCAGCTTCATTGTAAGCCGTTACCGCTATAAATTCGCTTTTTTTACTCCCTATACAGATAAGAATTTTACTCTTTTTTAATCAAATCACGCCGTTTCTTAACTAATTCGCTTCGTGTTTTTCCTACGGGTTCATTGCTTAATCGCATTTCAATATCTAATAGTTCGGTTTTGAAATTTAAAAATTTCTCACTATTTTGAAAATCTGTAAGCCATTCAGCAAAATCTTCAAATTCAGCATCTTGCATTGTATATTTTAATTCTTCTGCCAGCTCTAAGGTTTCCCAGTTTGAATCTTTTTTAAATCCTGTAGGCTGCAGTTCTTTGCCAAGAAACTTATCAAAAAGATAATTATTCCCAAAGAAAGTATCCAATACTTTTTTTTCGGCTTCTTTAAAATTCTTTGTTTTGAAAAGTATCAGCGTCCATTCAAACAAAAATATGGGATAGCCAATATCGCTGGGGAATGTTCTATCAAACCACCGTAAGTAGCGCAGTCCGCCTTTATAGTCTCTGAGTTTGATAAATTCAGCGGGTGGGAGATAGCGCCGACCATGACTGTCGTCGTAAAAACCGCCCGCCCGTTTTTTATCTGCTGCAAGCTGCTTGCGAATTTTGGCTATTTTATTGCGTATTCTCTCTTCTTGTTTGGGAGTCATATTTGTTTGTTTTAGTTGTGATTCTAAAAGCAAATTTACAAAAAATATTGATAATAAGGAATGGACTTACGTAAAATGGGTAAACAAGTTTTGAGACTGTAAAGGTAGTCGGTTGTTTTTACAAGAAATTTTATAGTTTGTGAACGAAACAAGTACAAATTTTGCACAAAATATGCTAAATTTGATGTAACGTTTATTTGTAGCAAAGTTTAGCATGCAGTTAAAATAACATAGGCGAACGAAATTACACAAAAAATGCACATACAAAAAGAATTAGAATGGGAGCAGGTTATAGCATCAGGCTTAGAAGCTACATCTTTTCGTCCAAGAGCGGAACAGCTCAATGTAGTATCTCTTTTTTCGGGTTGTGGAGGAATGGATTTAGGCTTTGAGGGTGATTTTCCCGTGCTTTCCGCTTCGGTAAATGAGCAATTGACTCCACATTTTATCAAACAAAAATTAGAAAATAATTTTGTACAGCTCGCCCCTACAGGTTTTAAAACAGTATTTGCCAATGACATACTGAAAGAAGCACAACGTGCATGGACGCATTATTTTACTGAAAAAGGTCATCAACCCGAGACTTTCCATTTAGAAAGTGTAGTTGATTTGGTTAAAAAACATAAATCGCAAGATAAAGTCTTTCCAGCACAGGTCGATATTGTAACAGGTGGCTTTCCTTGTCAAGATTTTAGTATTGCGGGTAAGCGGAAAGGCTTTAGTTCGCATAAAAATCATAAAGGCGAGCGGATAGAAGATAATGCACCTTCGATAGAGACTCGAGGACAACTTTATATGTGGATGCGAGAAGTAATAGCCATTACGCAACCTAAAATATTTGTTGCCGAGAACGTAAAGGGTTTAGTCAATTTGACTAATGTAAAAGAAATTATTCAAAAAGATTTTGCCGCTGCGGGCGATAATGGCTATATCGTACTGCCACCACAAGTACTGCACGCTGCTGATTATGGCGTACCGCAGTCGCGCGAACGTGTTATTTTTATTGGGATTCGTAAGTCTGCGCTCAATCCGAAGGCATTAGAAGCCTTGCAGCGTAAACCAGTGTCATGGCAGTATAACCCTTATCCTAGTCCTACACATGCTTTCACTACATTTCACGAAAAACTCAAGCCTTATGTGCGTCTCAAAGAAGTTTTTGCACATCTGGAAGAGCCTGAGTTGAGTCAAGACCTTTCGCAACAGCATTATTCTAGGGCAAAATTTATGGGTAAGCATTGTCAGGGACAGATAGAAATTAAACTCGAAGGCATTGCACCGACTATCCGCGCCGAGCATCATGGCAATATTGAGTTTAGAAGACTCGCTACAAAAAATGGTGGAAAAATTCAGCAAGAGCTCGATAAAGGACTTTCCGAGCGACGGCTCACACCTCGTGAGTGTGCACTTATTCAAACTTTTCCACCTGATTATGAATTTGTTATACCTAATAAAAATGGACGCAAAGGCTCATTTTTATTAAGTCCTTCGAAGGCGTATAAAGTCATTGGCAATGCCGTACCACCGCTTTTGGCTTATCATTTGGCAATGAGAATTTCGCAAGTTTGGGACTTATATTTTAAAAAGTAACACATGATTATTTCTGCTAATAAAATTGCACCAAAAGAAGAGTTTGAAAGTCTCCTTATGGCAAGCACCAAGAGGCTTAACGAACTTGCTATTCAGAACCCACAACAAATGGCGACTCTTGCAGGAAGGAAAATAGAACCTTATATAAGCGATTTAATGAGCGAACTGGCAGTAGGTACACCTTTTGAAAATTCTATCGAGCTGATTAGTGGGCAAAAATTTCCATACATTATAGCGCAAAAGTTTTATGGTGTAGAAGTCAAAACGACCTTGCAGAATCATTGGAAAACGACAGGAAATAGCGTATTGGAAGGTACAAGGGTTGAAGGCATAGAGCGAATTTTTATGCTTTTTGCTAAACTTGCTACACCACCTGAGTTTAGAAGCCGTCCTTATGAAGACTGTCTTTCAGAAGTAGTGGTTACGCATTCGCCACGCTATTTGATAGACATGGAACTAACAGAAGGAAATACTATTTTCGATAAAATCAATATTCCCTATGATGACTTGCGCAAACAAAGTAATCCCATAGAGCCTATTATTTCGTATTACAAAACACAACTCAAGCCCGGTGAAGAGACTTGGTGGCTATCGGGCGAGCATGAAGACAAGGCAAGTAGTATTATTATCAAAATGTGGAATCATCTGCCTCAAGATGAAAAAAGACGGCTCAAATATCGAGCTATGGCATACTTCCCTGAAATTTTTGGTAGTAGTAGTGATAAGTTTGGTGCAATAGCTATATGGCTTATTACACGAGAATCTGTTGTATGTCCTAATATCAGGGATTTATTTACAGCAGGTGGAAGGGCTTCATGGGAGCAAGATTCACAGATATTTCACAATATACCTCGTATTTTTATCAATCTTTTTGAAAATATTGATAATATTGTCCCCTACATTTACGCTACCGATTCCGAAGAACTTGCGCTTTATTGGAAGCAACCTGTGAGACCTACTCATAAAATTCAAACTTGGATAGATGCTATTACTTATTACGCAAAAAAGAATAAGCAAACCAATCCTGATGATATCAAAGCTATCTTACAATTTTTGCTTCTATAATATCACTTAAGTAAGGAGGCATTAGGTAGTGGCAGATGCATACCACTATACCTTTTCCTATAGCGAAAGGCTTGCAAACCCTTAGCTATGGAAATGTGCAGTAGCAGTATGTAAATCACTCAAAAACCTTTGACAAATCAATCAGCAATTTATGCACAATGACCGAAGCAAGTTTGTCGGTTTTGCCTAAACGTGCTTGTAACTCAAATTTTTCTTCTATCAATACATACTGCTCCACAGTGGCATTTTCGGCATCTACTATCCAATATTCTCCTACGCCGTGAGCGGCATAATTTTGAAATTTGATGCCGTAATCATTGTTTCGGGTGCTTTCAGAGAGGATTTTCACTGCCAAATCGGGGGCAGGAAACAGCTTTGAGTCTGCGGTGAATGTCTTGGCTACTGCCTTTCGGTAAAACACAATGTCAGGTTCATAGCAATTGCGTGAAAGCGTAATTATCATTTTTTCTATGCCCACAAAGCCTAAATCGTGGTCATCTACGTGGTTCATAAGATATTTTGAAAGACGGCTACTTACCCTCAAATGCGCCATTCTCACAGACAATCTCGTTTCTATCTTCTGGCTGGCGTGCCAAAACTTGAAAGAAAAGATTATTTAGCTCGTCATAATTTTTTATTTTTTTGAGGTTCAAAAAGCCGTAAGTCTCATCGCCTTGGTGGTAGGCAAGGAGTTGAGCTTCGAGAAGTTTGAGAAAAAGGATTCTGTTTATCCACGTAATGATCAGCTCGAGGGCAATTTGAAAAAGTTGCTCTTCGTGCGTATCGCCATAAGTATTGGGATTGGGCAGCCGCTCGATTTTGTCTAAGCTATCGATTTGTGAAATGGCATCTTCGAGCAGAGCGCCAGCAAAACGCTTGCCCTCGGGCTTGCGCTTGATAAGATTTCGGTTGTCCTCTCTGACTTCGGTAAGTCCCATGAGTTGCAGCAGCCCTTCGTAAAATTCTTGGTCGAGGCTATTGCTGTCGTTAGCAAAAGGCAGCTTGAGCAAATGCTCGGGGGAGAGGATTTTAAAAAGTGAAATTAGCGGTTTTTCGCCTTGCTTATTTTTGGCGTAGAGGGCTTTTTCTTAATTCGAAAGTTTGAAATGCGCCACTTCGAGCTCGGGCGCAATTTTATCGAGGTGTGGAGCGGCAATTTCCTTATAAAAAAAATCTGTAGTTTTGCTTATAAGCCTGCCGTGCATTGAGAATTTTTATGGGTATCATAAACAAACAAAAATTAGGGATTAGCAATAATATTTTTTTGATAAATATCATTGCTATTGGGTTTATGTGCACAGATTCAAATCCTATGCTACATTAATAAGCAAAAATACATTTTTTTTAGCTTTTTGTAGGCAAATGTTGTGAAACTTAGTATTTGCCTTAGCGACTTGAAATCAGAAGGAGGTTTTTAAATTTAATGTAGGACAAGACAAAACAAAATAATACAAAATAAAACAACTTTTTTTTAAATAAAATTAGCAACACCAGCGTTATTAAGCAAAAGATTTGACAACAATCAGATGAAAGGACTTATTTCAAATTATTCAATCCAAAAGAAATAAAAATTATGTACAAAAAATCAAAATTCTATCCCTTCAGTCCTATTGGACTTATTGCCCTTTGTGTGCTTTTATTGCTTTGGGGATGCCAGTCAGAGAGCGATCAATCCAGCCAACAAGAACCAATGCTCACCGAGACTAATCTCGCAGAGCACAACGATGATGTAGTTCTTATTTCTGAAGAAGAGCCTACAATTGCATCTAATCATAACGATAATGCACGCTATCCTACAAGCTTTGCACGTTCTATCTCTGACGAGGAGATTAACAATTTTATCCTGAAAAAGAAAAAAGTACAAGTTCATGAGTACCTTCCTACAAATGAACCTGAGTTTATATTTGGCGAAGAGGGCACAACGGTGCGTATCGTACCAGAGTCTTTTGTTTATACCGATGGTACGCCACTTGAGTCAGGTGTGGAGGTTCGTATAGAGTTGCGCGAATATTTTACCAAAAGTGATATGATACTTAGTGGCTTAGCTACGAACGCTGGTGAACGCTTTTTAGAAAGTGGGGGTATGATTCATATCGCTGCTTCGGCAGAGGGCAAGCCGCTCAAGCTCGCCACGGAAAAAAAAATTGATATAAAAATGCCTAAGGAAAAAACCCAAGTGCGCTCTCGAAAAGGTATGCAAACTTTCTTGGCAAACAACCCCGCTGAAAGCCCCGCTACGAATTGGGAAGCTACTGGTATGCCGGCTAAAGTGCAGCGTGTGCGTAAGCCCCCTTTGCGCTATCGCTACCAAAAAGAAATTAACCCCAAGCATAAAGCTGTAGAGATTGAGCGTAAAGATGACAATGAGTTCATATCGCACACAGTACTCGCTACTGAGTTGCGTTATACGAAGCTCGAGACTAATTTTCCGTCAGACTTCGAGCCTATTACGCAGGTCGATGCGAAGAAAAAACCAGCAAAATTAGATATACAGCGTCTCAGCTCTTTTAGAACTCGTTCAGCAAACGCTAGTATTTCGCTACTTCATGATTTCAGGCACAAAAGCAAAACAGATTCACTGTTTTATACCATGAACTTTGATAATTATGATAGCAGATATATCGGTCCGAGTGATAGCGATTTAGTATATACTGATACTTTGAAAATGCTTTTTACGATGGATAAATATGGGAATTTTCACGCTCAAGGTGTTCATTTTGTAGGACAGAGTCAGCATGCTTTGCATTATGAAATCATGCGTTCAAATGCTAAAAATCCTTTGGAGGTAAATCCCGTTTTGATTACTGGAGGCACTCAAATGAAAGTACTACCAGCACTCGAGAAAGCAATGTTTCATAAAATCAAACAACTACATTCTAAATCACACAAGAAGCGCCACGGCTGGTATGAGCGTCCATTTTTTGTAAGTGGTAGTCTATGGGAAAAGGCGGCAAACACAGTTAGACCACTTAGAACCAAACGAGAACTTGCCTATCAGCAACGCCAAGCACAGGATTTTCAAATTCCTTATAAAGGTAGTGATGTGAGTTTTGTACTAACTATGGTTATAGATTGGCAAAAGCAACATTGGGAGTTTGACCAATCGAGCTACAAACTCCAAACCTCTTATTATATCTACGACATAGAGGATAATCAAAAGGCTTATCGCGAACGCCTTGCAAGAGTGGGCTTAAAAGCTGGACACGTCGCTGATTTAGAAGACTATATGCTATCTTCTACTTCTTTGGGCTGGATAAATTGCGATGTCTTTTGGGACGTGCCCAATGAGCGAAAAGTGGATTTGCTCGTTCAAGAGCAAGTACCGACAAGGCTTATTTTCAAAAATATCAACTCTATTATGAAGAGTAGCGCCAAAGACGGCATGCGCACTTTTGCAAGTGTGCCTAAAGGTGAGCCTGCCTTTGTCATGGCTGTAAAACGGGAAAAAGGACAGCTCATGGTAGCCTTAGAGGAAGTCCAAATTTCTGATGCGCCTATCGGTGCGCTCAATTATAAACCCGTGAATAGCCTTGCAGAACTTGAGAAAAAACTAGCCTTTTTGAACAAAGGATAATTCGTAGAAAATAATCAAAGAAAAACTCACAGTTTATTCCAATAAGCTGTGAGTTTTTTGTTTGAAGCTATGAAATTTTCAAACGTTTGCAAATTTAACTGTCAAAAATACAGAGAACTATCTCGCCTCGAGCATAGCCGTAGCATTTTGCAAATCCTTGCGCATACGTGTGCTGCTTTTGCCATACAAATCGGCTGCAAAGGAATCTCCTTTCTGTTCCGCTGCTTCAGTTTTCGCCTCCATCTCTTGGAGTTTAACCTCTAACTCTGTAATGGTACTGCGCAAATAACGGTGTAAAAGCTGACGTTCTTGCTTGTTCAAATCTCCAAATACAGAAAGGTAAGTAGCGGTCATCAAACTCATCTCACGTGAGTTGAGCTCTTGCAAAACCAAAAGCTGCTCTTTGGCAAGTTGACGCAAAGCGGCATCATCAAAACGCCCGAGTGCGAGGTAGTGATTTAAAAATGCCATACCTAAATAGTCTTTTACACTTATTTCAGTATTGACGCATTGAATATGCGATTCGTAAAAACTCTCGATACGGTGCACCAAGGATTCTGCATCATTACTGCCTTCTGTAATGTACGCAAAAGCACCTTCGTATGAAATACAGGGCATAGGTAAATAGGGAACAACCTCGGCATGCTTTTTTGCAATGGTACGTACAGTTGATGCATCTGAGAGAATAATCAATGATGACAAATCTTTTTTCTTAGATTTCAATTGACTTAGCTCTTCTTGCAAAGCATCTTGCTGACGGCAAGAAGAAAAAAGTACTACAAATACTAATAAAAAGAAGACGGGGGAATAACTAAATTTTTGCATAATAAAAAGAATTTTGAGTTTATAAAATAATTAAAAAAAGTCATACTACTATGGAATAATATCGTCTTCACAGGCATCTGCATGAAAAAAATCTACTTTTATTTCTGTTAAGCCATCAGGGCTGCGTAAGATTCCTTTACCTCCTCGCTCTTCCGAACCATTCCAAAGAGCAGTCCACCGTTCATTATTTATGACTACAGTACAATTAAAAGCGTATCCGTTTCCGTCTTGTAACACCTTATAAGTGTGTACTTTAATTTCTTTTACAAGAAATTGTTCTTGTGCTAAAATGACCTCTTGAGTATCATGCCTGACAGGTTTAGAAATACCTTCAACATCAGCATGAGCTACCGAGAACGTAAAAAATAACAAAATAATGACCAAATTAAACTTAACCATGACTTTTAAATTTAAGTTTATAAAATGATTTTAGTAGTGCACTCCCCAATAATAATAATAATAATAATAATAAACAAATAAAATCTAATTTTTTTTGAAAAAAAATTTAATTTTTATTGAAAATTATCATGATTAAGGCTTAGAAATAGCATTTCTCAGAGAAATGTATCGTATATTATGCTATTGCTTAAATACCAATTACATACGAGCACAAAGTAACGTTCATTGCTAAAAATATAACGTTCGTGATAAAAAACAGCCAGAAAATTGCTTTTCTCTATAATTAGCACTGTGTTTGTTATTTTTTGTAAAATCAATAAATTCAAAATAATATTAGGGTTTATTAATTTTTACCATGTTTTATACAATCCTTCTCAAATCTAACAAACAGAAACGATGAAACAAGAATCAAATTTTTATGTAGAGAGCCTTCGCTTGCTCTTGTGCTTATCTTTTGTATTTGTAGCTTTCGGCTGCCAGCCAGAAAATGACAAACAAGCGAAGCAAGAACCCGCTACCGAAGAGATAGCTCTTGAGCCTGCGCCCGAGCCTTCCGCTACGCCCCAAGAAACCCTTGAAAATCAAAATATTGAGACAGAAATAAGCGTAACCAAGCCTGTTAAAACGAAGCCTACAAGCGATAAAGCACGCCGTCCCGAGCCACAAGCACAAGGTTTTGCCGCTACTCTGACCGATGAGGATATCAATAATTTTATCCTGAAAAAGAAGGAGGTACAAACTTTCAGCATAGCGATGGACGAAAGTGAGCAAACCATTAGCTGCAAAGAAGGTACACGTATCACAATTCCGCCTTTGGCTTTTGTCTATGCCGATGGTAGCCCCGTAGCGGCTGGTACTCCAGTGAGCGTTGAGGTGCGTGAGTATTATAAAAAAAGTGATATTATTCTCTGTGGATTAGCTACGCACGCCGACAATCAGATTTTAGAAAGCGGTGGAATGATTTATATTGAAGCGACCGCCGAAGGTCAAAAAGTACAGCTTGCGCCCAGTAAAAATATAGAAATCGCTATGCCCAAGCAAAACACCAAAGTAGAATCTGAAGAAGGCATGCAGACTTTTGTTTCAAATAATGCAAGCCATCAGCCAGCTACAAATTGGCAAGCCTTGCAAGCGCAAAACACTGCCGCCTCACAACGTACAAAAGTCAAAAATCCTAAGGCGCGCAAGGGCATCTACAAAAAAATACTCAACTCAGAGCACAGTAATGCCATCGTAGAAGACCTCAAAGGCGGAGACCAGGCTTACCAATGCGCTATTCCCGCTGTAGCCTTGCGTTATACACGTTTTGAGACTAATTTTCATTACAAAAAATTTAAGCCCTTAGAAAAATACTATGCGTCTAAAAAACCAGACCATATAGAAACCCAACTGGTATCGCGTATCATAGGCGACACGCAAGACCGATATGTGCGGCGAGTGAATGGCAATCCGAGTCTGGATTCTTTGATAAGGGAATACCGTCAGATAGACTTTGACGATAGTAAAATGCTGTCAGCCGATGCCGTCGAGACCGATACTGTTCAGTTGCTTTTTACGCTCGATAGTAGAGGCGAAATGCGGCTTTTAAATAGCCCTAACATTACAGAAAGTCAGGCGATGCAGCTTTTAGAATATCAGTTTTCTGCTGGACAATACAGTTATAAAATGGAGGGGCGTTATGCACCAATGAGGGGAGGTAGAGCAATTGAGTTTAATAAATCCCCGTGGGTGCAGAACCTTATGCCTATGTATTTCTACCAGCATATTCCCTATAAAACCTTTCAGGCAAATTATATGTCTCATCTCGCACGCGGAGAGGGTGATGCTTCGCTGCTCAACCAAATCTTCCCTAACACGAGCAGGACGATAAGAAGATTAGCGCGTAGGCAGCGCACAGGCTGGGGCGAAATATTACCTTATGAAGGTGATGCCCCCTCTTTTGTGCTCACAATGGTCATTGATGTACAAAAACAATATTGGGAAGCGCGTCCCAAAGAAGCACTCCGCGAAACGGCGTATCTACTCTGTTATAGCAAAGAGGCTTACACCGAAATCCTTGATAATAGTTTGAAAGAAGGTAAAACAGCACAAGTTGCTCAAACACTAGATTACGTCATCACCTCATCAAAACTCGGTTGGCTAAATTGCGACCGGTTCAAGAAAATGCCCGCTGCGCTCAAGACTGATCTTATCGTCAAAGCTGGTAGCGGAGAAAGCCTAAGACTTATCTTCAAAAATATCAATGCTGTCATGAGCAGCTACGGCGGTTATAACCGATTTGATAATGTACCTAAAAGAAGACAAGCTACGCTTATGGCTATCAAAAAAGAAAATGGGAGACTCTTTGTAGGCTTAGAAGATATTAAAATCTCTTCAGTGCACACGCCCAATTTCGATTATAAAGAGATCAATAGCCTCAAAGAGCTTGAGCAATTCATAGCACATTTGAATTGATTATCAATTGAATAGAAAAATAATTGCTTTAACAAACTTTGTTTTGGACGCTCCTCTATTCATAATTTCAAAAATCAAAAAAGCTACATAACTTTTTAAAAAGTTATGTAGCTTTTTTGATTAGGTAAAGAGGCGAGTTTTATCAAGTTGGATTTACTGACCTGCGGCACCACCACTTGCTGTGGCTACCTCTGCATTGATAAGTTTACCAATCTCGGCATCAATCATCCAAATACCTTGTCCTTCTTCACCAATAATATCAAAAAGCTCTACGGCACGTCGTGAAATAACTTCCTCTTCGCGTTGCTCATTGACAAACCATTGCAAGAAGTGAAAAGTAGCAAAATCTTTATTGCGAAAGCAATAATCAGCTAAGTTATTAATCGCGTGCGTTACTTTTATTTCGTGCTCAAGAGCTTGCTCAAAAACGTGACGTAAGCTATCGTAATGATACTTAATATCCGTTACTTCGGGTGCTAAGGCATGGCCACCAGCTTCGTTTAGATAATGGAATATCTTAAGCATGTGCATACGCTCCTCGTTAGCGTGGTCATAGAGATACTTAGCAGAGTTTTCATAACCCTCTTTATCGCACCAAGAGGCGGCGGCTAAATAAGCCGCAGAAGAGCGCGCTTCAAGTTCGATTTGCTTGTTGAGCATTTCTTGTGTCTCTTGCGCTACTGAAGTTTTTAGGGTTACGAATGAAGCAGTGTTATTTTTCATAATAAAATTTGTGTCAAAGTTTGAATAAAATCATAATAATACACATTCGCCAGACAGAAACAGCATTGCTTTGAAAAATGTTATTTCTAAGCCTATTTTTTCATAGCGTGGGCTTTGCAAACCTCATACTATGGAAAAATGTATAGTAGTATGGAATAAAATAAAACGAAAGATTGATTATGCAATCTTATTGATAAATATAAAAGCCCAAAAACCAGTAAATAGTTTAATAAAAACTCACTTTGTATTTAAACAAAGTCTAAGTAGCTTATAAATTGACTTCGCTTCAGGAGGTATTTATATTTAGTCAGCAGCAACAATACTGCTCCGAGAGTAAGGTTACTGCTAATATCTATTTCTAACCTTATCTAACTCCCAAAGATTTCATCAAACTCCTCTTCTGAAAAAAGTTGCTGTTCGAGGAGTTCTTGCTTGAGTGCAAGGCGTTTGTCCTCTTCTTCCAAAGCCTCTTGCACTTTATTTATATCTTCAACTTCGACATCTAAAGCTATGGCAATCTGCTCATGAGAAAACATATCACGCTTGAGCATGCGAATAATCGTCTTAATCGTTTTACGCTTTTCGCCATTA
>JAFIER010000157.1 GCA_020832465.1 Bernardetiaceae bacterium | reverse complement strand
GGCGCATTTGAAGTTAGATTTGATATTGAAAGAGACTGGTTTTCGCAGAGAAAACAACGAGCGTTTTAGGGTTTTTCTGACCAATAGTTTGGAAGAGGGCAGTCGTGATGTGGTGGATTTATTTATGAGTCGTTGGCTTACCGATGAGGCAAAACAAGCCAATAGCATCAAGCGCGATACGCCCGTGATGTGTGTGATTGGCAATCCGCCTTATGCTGTAAGTAGCTCAAATAAAGGTACTTGGATACAAAATTTAATTGTCGATTACAAGAAGGATTTAAACGAGCGAAATATCCAACCGCTTTCAGACGACTACATCAAATTTATTCGATTCGGACAGCATTTTATCGATAAAAATGGTAGTGGCGTATTAGCATATATTTCGAACAATAGCTTCATTGATGGAATTATTCATCGGCAGATGCGCAAAAAAATATTAGAAGATTTTGATACAGTTTATATTCTCAATTTGCATGGCAATAGTAAGAAAAATGAAGTGAGTCCTGATGGTAGCAAAGACGAGAATGTTTTTGATATTCAGCAAGGCGTAAGTATCAATATTTTTGTAAAAACAGGAAAGAAAAAAGTTAAGCAGTTAGCTAAGGTACTGCATTATGACTTATTTGGTAAACGAAGGTATAAGTATGATTTTTTGAACCAAAATAATTTACAAACTCTCGAATGGAAAACGCTCAAAAGAGAAGCACCTTATTTCTTTTTTGTTCCCAAAGATTTTAAAGAAATAAAAAAATACGAAATAGGATTTAGCGTAAATGAAGTTTTTAAACTTTATAACGTAGGGACCGCTACGGGAAAAGATAGTTTATATGTCGCATATAATGCCAAAATGTTGCAACAGAAGTTAGAAACGGCAAATCTTGCTTTTAAAGAAGAGAATTTAAAAGATTATAACTATAGAATATTTGATAAACAAAAAATTTTGTATGATAATACGTTGATACAACGATTAAGATTAACACTTCAAGAAAATTTTAATTTTGAAAATATTGGACTTGTTACCACCAAGATTTTATCGAGCGTTGCATTTTATCATGCTTTTCTTACTACGGAAATAAGTGATAGATGTTTTATTTCAAATAAAGGACAGGAAGCTAATTATGTTTTTCCTCTTTATCTCTACCCCGAAAATAACAAACAGCAGAGTACTAATTCTCAATACGAGCTCAACGAGCAGCAGCTGTTGGAACTGCGTAAAGAAGAACTGCTGACACTTTTGGAGAGTAGCAAACAGTTTGAGAAAATGTATGCCAGTGTAAAAAATCCTGATGAATCTATTAAAAATTTGTATAAAAAACAGAGCAAAAATTTTCAAAGTCTAAAAAAAGAATTAGTAGAAGTAGAAGCTAAATTAGCTACTTACAAAACAAAAAAAACGGTAACTGCCAAACTTTTTACCCAGCAAGAGAGAACGCCCAATCTCAACAAAAAAATTATAGTGCAAATAGAGCAAAATTTAGGGATAGCCTTCGAAAACGAAAAAACAGGAGCTACTGATAAGTTTGCACCCATAGATATTTTGGATTATATTTATGCTGTGCTTCATTCACCTACGTACAGAGAGAAATACAAGGAGTTTTTAAAAATAGATTTTCCGAGAGTGCCTTATCCAAAAGACCAGAAGAAGTTTTGGCAGTTAGTAGCTTTGGGTTCAGAGCTTCGCCAAATCCATTTATTGGAAAGCTCAAAAGTAGAGCAGTTTATTACGCAATATCCTGTGAGTGGCGATAATGTAGTGGACAAACCAAAGTATGAAAAGGGCAAAGTTTATATCAATGAAACCCAATATTTTGACAATGTTCCAGTAGTGGCTTGGGAGTTTTATATCGGTGGTTATCAGCCTGCGCAAAAGTGGCTCAAAGACCGCAAAGGCAGAAAACTCGAGTTTGAAGAAATTTTGCACTATCAAAAAATTATTGTAGCGCTTTCAGAAACGGACAGACTGATGACGGAAATCGATAAAATTGAAGTTATTTGAATTTTTGAAAGTAGGGAAATAGATAATCTTACATTTTTTTACACATTTTCTGAAAACACTTTACAAATCCGCAACCACCAAAAAAAACTTTTCGAATTTGTAAAGGGTGGATTTGTAAAGTTGGGGGGGGGAAATGTTTTTTATACTAAGACCTCTAGCTCTCCTTCATACTCGGAGAGCAGCTGCTCGAGCTGCCCACCTTCGCTTTTGTAGCCGACTACTATCTTATTGCTTAATTTTATAATTTCACGGTTTTTTATGGCAGCAGTTTCACGAGTTATGCGCTTTACTGATGCCGAAAACGGACTCATAATCAATAAACGACCCACAGAAAGGGCTGATTGAATGGGCTGAGACCAACATTGCTTGAGACCGCGCGGTAGAAGTAAAATAAGTGGCTGACTGCCATTCAATAAAATATCAAACACATCGCGCTCGATTTGAGAGTGATTGCTACAAACAATGCAATTGCCCAAACTGCGTTGCGCCTTTGCCCAAGCATAACTGCGCAAAACAGCCGCCGCCGAGCAACGACGAGAAGACAAAAATGCCGTTTTAGATAAGGCTAATATCTCTTCATTGCCTAAGTATTCCATAATTACTGTTTTTTGGTGCTAAAATTATAGACAGCTACCCACGAGCATAAAAAACGACTACTACTCCTCTTCATCATCATCGCTATTAGAGTCCGACGAAAAAAGTGACTTACCCATGCGGTATTTGATGTCGTAGTTGATGATAAAATCTAACTCCGATTCCGTAAAACCATAATGCTCCGCTAAGATTGTGTCTATCTCGTCCATTATTGGTTTTGTGGTATCTTTATTATAAGTTACAGTCTTATTTGCACCTTTTGTTGAGCTATTGATAGTATAATACGTAGCATTTTTTTGAAGGGAGGTTTCCATATTATTACTCATCAATGTTAACGAAGTAGCATCATTTGGGTAATTAAACAGAAAATTAAATATCATATAATCTTTGAAATTGAATAAATCAAAGTTAATACAATAATACCACCAAAATAAGTTACTGTTTAATATCGCTGAAAAAACTTTTGCATCATAATACTTTTTAAAACCAGAGCTTTTGTTACTCAGTGATTTAGAGTCAAAAGGTGTATTCAATATTGTAACCCAATAACCTCCACCAGCTGTTCTATAATAAATTTTATTTGTAGTCATTTTCTTAGTTAAGTATTCTGATATAGGTTTATGTTTAGCAAATTTATCAAAAATAGATTTTTCAATATCTGCTCCAATATTGATTAAATTAGGTTGCTTGTCTTGAATAGATGCAATATAGTTTAATCGTTCAAATAAATTATATCGTGTATTAGAAGCCCATCTAATAATGTCTGTTGTTATAAATTTTGCGTTTTTTGTCTTATTC
>JAFIER010000156.1 GCA_020832465.1 Bernardetiaceae bacterium | reverse complement strand
AACTGTTAGTTTTGAATCTTCCTAAGTCAATTTACCAACTTGACGTACACCCCTATTTACAATGTTGATAAAAGTGAGCTAAAGTGGCATGAAATCTTTGTAGCTCTTCTTCGTTGTAATTTTTTTTGTCTTCTATTCGCTCACTTAGCTCGAGAATTTCTTGTATTTTTTCTTCTGAAATTTGGGATTTTAGGCTTAACTTTTTGATAAAATCTTCGTCTATTTGCTCAGTTTTGAGGTAGTAATGCCTTCTTATAAAATCAAAAAAGAGTTGTTTTTTGATACGAGCTAAGGCTTTGTGTTCTTTTTGCATGTAGTATAGCTTTCCAATAGTACGTACAAAATCTAAAGAAGTATTTTTGTTTTTCGATAAAATCGGAATCACACGCTGCCTACGCTTACTCCCCCATAAGACATATAAAGCCGTAGTAAGCAAAAGCAAATAATAAAACCAAGCTAAGCTCGGCTGCGATAAAATATAGGTTAATATCGACTCCTGCTGCTCTTTAGGCATGGGTTCTTGCGGTGGTGGGAAGCGGCTACGCTCGTCCCAGTATATATCAGAGGGAGGGATATGCGAAAATAATGCAGAGGCATATTTATATCCCTTTTCGGTTTTTAGATGCCAATTTGTTAAAAGCAGAGGTGTGCTACACAAGAAAAAGTAACCTTTTCCATGCGAGAGCCGTATATAGCTATTGACATAAGGGGCGTGGTACTCTTCTTGCGCTACACTGTCTTTTTTATGAGGATAAGTTTTTGCAAGTGATTGCGCTGCAAACTTAGGTATGAAGTTAGCCATATCTAAAGCACTTACTACTTGCCGCTCTTTTTGAAAATTTGACGAAAATTCAAAGACTAAATCTTTGTTTTTTAGTTCTTGGTGTTCGAATTTTACATCAATAGTATGAGTTTCGAAGTATTCTAAAATATGGCTATTGTCATCAAAAAATAGGCTATAAAATGGCGACCAGTTTGCCGTAGCAATAAAAGCATAATTACCCTGTGCTACAAAGTTACTAATATCATTGGCAATATTCTCATCTATAAAGTGATTTTGGCCGATAAAAACATAAGTACCTTTTTGTTTAGTTTCGGTAGGCAGGAAATTATCTGAATAAGGTGGCGTTATATCATAAAACTCAAGTGTTGCATTTTGAGTTTTTAAAAGTTGGTGCATAACATAAGTACCGAAAGGTGATTTGCGGTCGTTGCGGAAATGTGTTCGCCAATCTTGTTTTTGTGTATTTGCCATAAACCAAAAATACCAGACCACTACACCCAGAATAAGTGTTATGCTTATAGTCAATACGAAATATGTAGATAAACGAGTTTTTTGGGCTTGCATAATTCTAATTTCCGATTATTAAAGATTATTGCGGTTAGGCATTAAAATGACATTTTTTAGCAAAGCTGTCGTGCACTCATAGTTTGGGGTGTACGTCAAGTTGGTAAATCGACTTAGGTAGTTTCAGAACTAACAGTTTTTCGAAAACTGTTAGTTATTTTCTCAAAGAAATGTTATTTCTCACTGTATTTATAGCTTTTGCATGGATTTTGATTTAAAGATAAAAGTTTTATTTTTGTTTTCAAGTTATTTGTCGATTAAAATTGCCAAAAGTCCGTAAATAATGCGATATTTACTTGAAAATGTGCATGCCGTATCAAGTATCGCTAAGGTGCATTGCAAAATTACGTAGTTTGTGTTTGGTAAGGACACCAAACACGGCGTAGCGACTTCAGAACTAAGATTTCTGTCAGAAAATTATGTAGTTTGTGTTTGGAGAGGACACCAAACACGGCGTAGTAAATATGAATTGCACCCTATCGCTACTCTGTCCTTTACGTATTGATTTATCAATAGAAAATAGAAGTTTACAGTATTCAAATCCATTTATGTACTCAAAACGATTTATAATTACGCTGTTTTTTTATGTGTGCTGTTGCTACCCACTAACGGTTGAATCTCAAATATTGCGCTTTGAGCGTGCGCCCCTTAAGGCAAGTTTGCAACAGCCTATTATCAATCATGTGATGCAAGACTCACGTGGTTTTTTATGGATTTCGAGCCGTGAGGGTATTTTTCGTTTTGATGGCAAACAAGCTAAATCCCTATACTACGAGGCGACTTGCAAAAACTGCCTACCTGATAACGATGTTCGTCAAATTGAAGCGGTAAAGCCGAGCGAGTTTTGGATAGCTACTGCCCATGGTTTAAGCATATACGACGTTAAGAGCAATTATTTTTTTAATTACAGTACAAAAAATACGGCTCTTGTAAGTAATAACATACAATCTATTTGTGCCATTTCTGAAACGCAAGTATGGATAGGTACAGAGCTCGGATTGACCCTCGCCCGCCACACCACACAGCCTAATATCCCTAAGGATAGCATCAATATTGAATTTGAGACTTTTTTATCTCCCGATAAAAATACCTCTGATACGACCCATACTATCGTGAATAAAATTGTCAAAGATGAGCAAGATAACTTGTGGATAGCGACCAAAAACAAAGGATTACTCTATTTTGACACAAAAAAAAGAGAACTCTTAAATACATTTGTGCCTACGCCAGATGATTTATCTATCTTGATGTTACAAATAGATAATATTTTTTTAGATGAGCAAAAACAACGACTTTGGGTAGCAACCTCTGAAGGATTGAGCCAGCTTGATACAAAAACACAAAAGGTTGTGCGCAATTATAGCTTTACAGCACTGCCCGAGAATAGTCGCTTTCAATCTAATATTATCAAAGGGCTTTATGCTAAAGGTGATTATGTATGGATTGGACTTCTACCCGTTGGTCTTGTCGCCATGGATATTAACCAAGAGCAAACCCGTGTATTTACCTATGAAAAAGACAACGAAAAAGGCATTCCTGGTGCATTCGTAAATACGCTCTATCAAGATGATGATGGGCGTTTGTGGATAGGTACGACCAGTGGTTTAGCAAAATTAGATTCTGCTAATAATTATTTCGACCTTTTTACCCTGAGTTTTGAGGGCGAGAAGCAAGTCGTAACCACTATGTCTGGTAGTCAAAATAGTGATGAAGTCTGGATTGGTACGTTAAAAGGTGGCGTTTTTAGGTGTAAGCAACAACCCCAAGGCAAAAGTTTGCCTATTATCCAAAAACAAACCGTAGCAGGCGGTGTCATTACTTTGCACCAAGGCAAAGACGCACTATGGATAGGCACATCTGAAGGACTTGTGCAATATGCTCACGAAAATGAGCAGGTAACAGTTTTTAAACACAACCCTGATGATGAGAATAGCCTAAGTAGCGATTTTATCATGAGTATTTTAGAGGATAAAGACCAAAATCTTTGGGTAGGTACGCGCGATGCTGGGCTAAACTTCCTCGATTTGAAAACTGGCAATATCAAAAGATATAACTTTGAGCGACGAGGCACACCTGATGCTACACTACATCAAAATATTTTATCTATTGCGCAGGATAAAGACGGTGATATCTGGATAGGCACTGCACGAGGGCTCTCCACTTGGTCTAAGCAGCATAAGTTCAAACATTTTGTTTCTAACAAAAGAGATAGTGATACAAACGCAAAGCCAGTGCTCATAGATGAAGCCGTTTATGATATTTATGCCGATGATAGCGATAATAAAATATGGTTTGTTACTAAGTATGGCGGTGTGCATGTGTATGACAAAAATAACGATAGCATGGCTTATTATACAGAGCAAAACTCTGATATTATCAGCAATCAATTGCTAGCTTTAGTGAAAGATAAACAAGGAGATTTTTGGTTTTTTAGTAGCGGTAATGGCGTTTCAAAACTCAATCCTCAAACTCAAAAAATTTATAATTTTACGGCAGAAGCGGGGCTACAATCTAATACATTTTACGGGGCGAAAATAGATAGCCATGGCAGTATTATGGCGTATGGCGAAGGTGGATTTAATATTTTCAACCCTGCGAAACTCCCCCTACTCTCGGCAAGCCGTGGGGTATATTTGAAATCACTTCACATCTTAGACGAGCTATTGCTTAATGAAAATGAACTGGCAGTATTAGAAAAAATTCACCTCAGGCACAATCAAAATTTCTTTTCCATAGATTTTGATTTAATAGATTTTAGTCCCAATACAAAAAGCATATATGCCTATCGCCTTAAAGGTTTAGAAGATAAATGGACTTACATAGAAGATATTCAGCGGATTCATTATACGAATGTAAGCCCAGGTAATTATACGTTAGAAATTGCAGTAGGCAACCGCGCTTCCGAGCAGTACGACCTTGCCTATCAAATTCCTATACAAATAGATGCACCCTTTTATCGTACTTGGTGGTTTGCCATAATTTCCTTACTCACCATAGGTATGCTTATAGGATTAGGATATAAAGTTCGTTTAAACAGCATCAAACAACAAAACCTACGCCTCGAGACGCTTGTAAGTGAGCGCACTGATGCCTTAGAAAAAGCCAATCAAGTACTTGCCAAGCAAAAAGAAGAAATTTTACAAAAAACCAAAAACCTCGAGATAGCCAACACACAAACCCTATTAAAAAGCCGTGAGATAGATGCCCAAAATAAAAATATTACGGCAAGCATCAACTACGGTAGGCGCATTCAAGAAGCAATGCTGCCACGCCTTGAAAGTATTAAAAGTGCTTTTAAAGATGCTTTTGTATTTTTCAAACCCAGAGATATTGTCAGTGGAGATTTTTATTGGTTTGCGCATATACCTGCAGAGCCCGTGTACGAAGAGGTTCAGAATTTTCAAGGCATTCAACGTGTTTTTAAAGGATTTTCAAATGATAAATACATTATTGCAGCGATTGATTGCACAGGGCATGGCGTACCTGGTGCATTTATGGCCATGCTTGGCGATGCTTATCTCAATCAAATTGTCAATATACAGCACGTCCATGAAGCCGAGTGCATATTAGAAGAACTCGATAAATCTATCCGACAAACACTCAAACAAGAGCAAGGTGATAACCGTGATGGTATGGATATGGCTATCTGCGTTATCGAACCTGATAAACATAGCCTTATATTTGCAGGTGCAAAAAATCCCATTTATTATGTCCAAGAGAACAATCTTCATGTCATAAAAGGAGACCCACGCCCCATAGGTGGGCTTGCCCTGCACCCCGAGCGTGAAACTAAACCTTTTCAAAGTCATCAAATCAAAATTGATAAACCCACTACCATTTATCTTTTTTCCGACGGCTATCAAGACCAATTTGGTGGGCGAAAAGGACGTAAGTTTATGCGTTCGCAGTTTAGAAAACTACTTTTAGATATACACAAAATGCCCATGAACGAGCAAGAGCGCATACTCGACGAGAGACTCCTCGCTTGGCAGGGCGAAGAAGCACAAGTTGATGATATCCTTGTAATAGGATTTAAAATTAACTAAAAGCAAGTTTGATGTAGCTGAAAAGCCCCATCAAAGTTAGCTATAAACTTTTGAAAAATGGTTTTGCCTCTGATAGAAATAAGTATCCGCACACAGGGTTTTTATTTATGAATACTTCTTTTATACGAGCGGTTTAAATTTGTTTTAAAACGCAAAATAATGTAAATTTGATACTGCAATTCCATACCACTATACATTTTTCCATAACGTGAGGGGGCAAACCCCACAGGCTATGGAAAAATGAGCTTAGAAATAACATTTCTCAAAGAAATGTTATTTCTGGCTAGCGATTTCTGGTCGCCGAATGTATAGTATTGCAGTTATTTAATATTTGTGCGCCTGTAGTAACGAATCCACAGCTTCATTATAGCCCTCTTCCGAAACTGGAGCTTCTGGCTACAGTTTTAAAAGGCTGTTAGTTCTTGGTCATTTTGCAAAGCGCAGGTGCACCCAAATAAATTCGCATTGTTACACACTCAAAAAAAAGATATGAAATTAGATATATTAGCATTTGCAGCCCACCCCGATGATGTCGAACTTAGCTGTAGCGGAACGCTTATGGCACATATAGAAAAAGGATATAAAGTAGGTGTCGTAGATTTAACACGTGGCGAACTCGGCACCCGTGGCAGTGCCGATTTGCGTGATATGGAAGCGCGTCAAGCGGCTAAGGTTATGGGTTTGCACATGCGTGATAACCTCGGTTTTAGCGACGGTTTTTTTAAAGATAATAACGAACACAGACTCGGCGTTATTCGTATCTTACGTAAGTATAAGCCTGATGTTGTATTAGCAAACTCGCCCAAAGACCGCCACCCCGACCACGAAAGAGCTGCCAAACTTATCAAACACGCTACTTTTATGAGTGGGCTTGCCAAAGTAACCACACACAACGAAAATGGAGACCCACAAGAAGCCTGGAGACCGCAACAACTTTTTTATTATATACAGCATACTTATAACGAACCCGATTTTGTCTTCGATATAACCGCACAATGGGAACGCAAAATGCAAGCCGTAGCGGCTTACAAATCGCAGTTTCATAATCCAGAATACGACCGTGAGGAAGCAGCAACATTTATCTCAAGCCCCGAGTTTTTGGAGTTTCTCAAAGGTAGGGCACGCGATTTTGGGCAGCACGTAGGCGTGCGTTATGCCGAAGGTTTTCTCAAAACAAAGCAAATATTATTGTCAGATATAACAAAAATTGCCTAAGTTTTGACTTGTTTTTTTGTAATTATTAATTTTTTTCTATATTTTAGCAAATAAATTTTTGACAGCACGCATACTACTAGACATGCTCCATATAGCAATAACATTTCTCAAAGAAATGTTATTGCTAAGCCCAAAATGTATAGTAGTATGGACAACACATAGTCATCACAATACCGTATAAAGCCCCCCGTTTACATGCTAATACTTAGGCTTTTTTGCAGACTTTTTTGGAAAAATCAATATAACCCTTACCAATATAACCCTTTTATGAGAAAAAAAATTGTCGTACTGACAGGCGCAGGTGTAAGTGCAGAAAGCGGAATCAGTACATTCAGAGATAGCAACGGACTTTGGGAAAATCATAGAATACAAGATGTCGCTACACCAGAAGCATGGCAAAAAGACCCTATTTTAGTACAGCGTTTTTATAACCTAAGACGCAAACAACTCTTTGAAGTTGAACCCAATATTGCACATAAAATCCTTGCGCGCCTCGAAAATTATTTTGATGTTACTATCATTACACAAAATGTAGATAATTTGCACGAACGTGCCGGCTCAACTAAAGTATTACACTTACACGGCGAACTTGCCAAAGCAAGAAGTAGCAAAAATATAGACCACGTATATCCCATAGATGGCTGGGAAATCAAAATGGGAGATGTATGCCCCAAAGATGGCTCACAGCTACGCCCTCATATCGTATGGTTTGGAGAAGCTGTACCAATGATGGAAAAGGCCACAGAAGAGGCTATGAGTGCTGATATTTTTATCGTTATAGGCACTTCACTGCTCGTCTATCCCGCTGCTGGGCTGATAGATGTTATATCTGATAAAGTACCTAAGTTTATCATAGACCCCAATATGCCTACAATTAGCACAAGAAGAAATCTTAGTTTTATCCCAGAGACTGCCACCGTAGGTATGCGGCAAATAGAGGAAATGTTGCTTAACGATTACATTTAAAAGTATGTTGAAAATAACTAACAGTTTTTTAAAAACTGTTAGTTATGAAATTACGTAACTCCAATAATCTAAATGCAAGCACCTAAAAATGACAAGAATATGAATCATATATATCAAAATATCACTGTTCTGTGTATGGCTATCATTTTGGCGAGTCTCCTGAGTGCTTGTGCCAATGAAACCATAGACCCGTTGCCGACAAGGCAGGGCGAGAGTTTTTATCCCATTGTTGAGGGTTATGAAAAAACTTATCAAGTCAATCAAACTATTTATCGCCTCAACGAAGCCCCCGAGCAGGTGAGCTATCAATTGCGCGAAATTCTGACAGAGCCTTTTATCTCCGAAGGCGGTATTCCTTCTTTCAAAGTTGAGCGTTATACACGACCTACGGGATTAGATAATTTTCAACTCGATTCTGTATGGATGCTGCGCCGCGATGATTTTGGAATTGTCAAAATAGAACATAACGTACCCTTTGTCAAATTGCGATTCCCCGTAAGGGAAAACCAACGCTGGGACGGCAATATCTTCAATACCCGAAACCCCGTAAACTACCAAATCCATGACTACGGCGTTCCTAAAACAATTGCAGGCAGGAGCTACCCACGCACGCTTACCGTTATGCAAGAAACAGATTCGAGCTTAGTATCTAAAAATTTTGCTTATGAAATATTTGCCGATAGCGTCGGTATGGTATATAAAAGAAGCGAACGACTGATTTATTGCCAAGATATTGATGATGACTGCTTCGGTCAAAAAATTATAGAAAGAGGCATTATCTCCGAACTCATTCTTTTCGACGCAGGCATGCGCCCCGAATAAATGAACAGCGTCGCATAAACCCTCTTAAGCAGTAAGAGGGCAAAAATAACAGCCTTTTTTAGTTATCTAATAAACTCATAAACAGGCACCTGCTGAAGTAATAAAAAAAGACCACTGGTGCTTAAGACTGCTAAAAATCTATAAAACTATGGCATTCTATTATTTTTTGCGTAAATTGTTGCACGACTTTGGCAAAGTCTATATGCGTGCTAAGGGAGGCAGCTCAAATTTATGCCGTAGCGTAAATTGATACTTCAAAATAAATTCCTAAACCCTGTTTGGTGTCCTGAGCAAACACAAACAAACTATATAGTTTTGAAATGCACCCACGCTAAAGTATTTTCTATTCTATTTGGGATAGATTTCTTTTATTTTTAAAAATTCAAACAAAAAATTACACAATGAACCAATTACTAAAAAAACTCAAAGATGTGCAGTCGGAATGCTGCGTTACGATTATTTTTAATACCCACCGCACTCACCCTGATAATCAAAAAGACCCCGTGGTCTTAAACAATTTGATAAAAGAAGCTGAAGAGCGATTGCATGAAGTCTATGATAAGCGTTTTGCTTCAAACTTTGTAGATAAACTCAAAGCACTTGCTGACGAAATAGACCACAACCTCAACTTAGAGGGCATGGTGTTTTTTGTCAATGAAAATATAGCCGACTTTGTGCGTGTGCCTATTGCCGTCGAAGATAGAGTCGTAATTGATAGCACTTTTGCTACCAGAGACCTTGTGAGAGCCCTACATCAAGCACAATCTTATTACATACTCACTATCAGCCGTAGCAAAGCACGCCTACTCATGGCAACTGCCGATAAAGTAGATAAAGAACTTGCAAATAAAGTTTTCCCCATAGAAAACGAAACCCTTTACTCTACAGATAAGCTACAAAGCACTATGGCAAAAGGTAGCGATAACTTAGCCGAAGAGTTTTTTAACCGAGTAGATAAAGCTTTCCAAGAGCAATGGAAAGAAAATCCTATGCCTTTAGTATTGGCTGGAGACGAACGAAACCACGACCACTACCTCAAAGTTACAGACCGCAATAAAGTTATCGCCTCCGTAGCTAAAAACAGAGACGATGACAAAGCGCACGAAATCGTCAAAGACGCTTGGCAAGCCGCACAAGAAGCCTTTGAAAAAAGAAATAAAGAAAGAAAAGAAGAACTTCGCAAAGCCGTAAGCGAACAAAAATTCCTTAGCGATATCAATGATATTTGGAGAGCCGCAAGAGAAGGACGTGGTAAAACACTTTTTGTGCAAACAGATTACTTCCAAGCCGCACAAGTCAAAGACGACAACATCAAACTCCTCGATACCGTAAACGAACAAGTCGATGGTTATATTGATGATATTGTAGATGAACTTATCGAGATTAACCTCGAGTATGGGGGAGATACTGTATTTTTAAGTGATGGTGAGCTCGAGAAGTTTCAAGGGATAGCTCTTATCACACGCTATTAAAAATATCAATAAGCTGCCATTTTACACTTAAAAATGAAAACTTATCATATCGCAAAGCTAACAGTGCACCCTGATGCGCTGTTAGTTTTTGTTTGTATTTGTTCATACTAAAAACACGCAAAACTATGTCTATTTATGAATCCTCAAAAGCCCCAAAACCCGTAGGTTTATACCCACATGCACGTAAAGTCGGAGATTTGCTATTCCTCTCGGGCGTAGGGCCACGAAAACCCGGCACAGATGAAATTCCCGGTAATGTATATGACGAAACGGGAAATCTTACAGCTTACGACATCGAAGCACAATGTCGCTCGGTTTTTGATAATGTAAGAATAATCCTCGAAGAGTCGGGCAGCAGCTGGGCAAAGCTCGTGGACGTAACCGTTTTTCTTACCAATATGAAAGACGACTTCAAAACTTATAACAGCATATATGCCGAATATTTTAAAGATAATCAGCCCTGCCGCACTACAGTAGAGATTTTATCATTGCCCACACCGATTGCTATCGAACTAAAATGTATAGCTACGGTGTAGTATATTAAATATCAGCAACTAACAGTTCTAAGAGAACTGTTAGTTGCTGATATTTTCTCAAAAACAAAACTTCATATCCTTATGTTTACTCTTCTTTTAGACTACCGCCGTACGATTTTGTTTTTTATCCTTGTCATGCTTTTTAACCTCACAGCAATGGCACAATCTACGCTAAATGACGGCATTTTGGCATTGCAAACACAGCGTTATGAAGTAGCAGAACGTATTTTTAAACAAGTATTACAAAAAGACCCCGATGCTTTTGTAGCCCAGTACGGACTTGCCAAAACTATGCTCGGGCAGCACCTCGAACGAAGAGATAAATGGGAAACTATGCAAAGAAGGCTCATGAACTATGAGTCCGAACTCAAAATACTGATGCAAGCCTATCCCCTTGCCGAAAAAGCAAATGATACCTATAACCAAATCTCTGACGCTGAAAAATCAAAACAAGTCAAAACAAATATCAGAAACGACAGACGCATCGAACGGCTTCCACAGCAAATAGCTACTGCCGCCGCCGAGCTGCTGCTCAACGCACCCTATAACGTGCATTACAAAGATATTCCTAATATACAACCCTACAATGACCCCATGTATGCTGATACAGTAGCTAATTTGCGTGATGCGTTAGTGGGGCAAATGAATACCTATTTAGATTTTTATCAAAAAAGCAATAGCCGAGGTAGCGTAGCTAATGCGCGCAAAGTTATGCTCCAGCAGTATATTCGCTTAGAAGGCTTACGCCTCAACGGTACTGGATATGGTTATTTATATGAAAAATATTGCGACTGTATCTTAGAATCCTTTGAACCGCGTGAGCTCGAGCATATTTTACCTCAATTTTATGGGGCTGATTACGAATGGACAGCACGCAATTATCTATCCTCGGCTGCCTACAAAAAACTCGATAAAATTGCAAAAAAACACAAAATAACAGTCTTAGATTTATTTTGTAAAATGAATATGCACTACAAAGGCTATCACCCGGAGAATGCCGAATTGTATGAAGATTTTATAAAAGCCATAGCACCTGCAGAAATTGCTTTTGTAGCTCTACAGAAAAAATCTGCTTATTTCGTACATCAAAAAAAATACGAACAAGCCGCCAATGTATATCGTCAATACAAAGACCTTTTCCCCTCGATAGAAGACCGTTTGCTCAAAATTTTTAACGTTTTAAAAGCAGCCCCTGATAATCTCAAACTCGAGAACCTCGGTCCGAACGTTAATACAAACTTGCCCGAGACGCACCCCGTGCCAACTATAGACGGTAAGTATCTTTATTTTTGTAGAAAGCACATAGCCAGCGGGCAGGATATTTATGTATCTGAAAAGCGTGGAAAACAATTTAGCCCCGCAAAGCGTGTTGCAGCGAGCACACAAACCCATGAAGTACCACAAAGTGTAAGTGCTGATGGAAAAACGCTCGTCGTTTTTGGCAACTACAGCATGATTCCGGATATGAAAGTAGAAATGCTTGCCCATACAAAAAAACTCGGCAGCGGTGATGTTTTCTATGTCGATAAAACCAGTGAAGATGCTTGGAGCAGGATACGCCCTTTTCCCAATAACATCAATAGCGAACACTATGAAGCGGGATTTTCATTTACTGCTGACGGCGAAGCGGCATTTTTTGTCTCCGACCGCCCCGGTGGCATAGGCAAATACTTACCCAAAGGACACCCCGACTACCTCTTTTTCAGAGGGCGCGAGGACTTTAATCAAGATATTTATGTCGTAGAAAAAAAGGGAAAGGGCTGGGGGCAGCCCATCAATCTTGGTGAAATTATCAATACGCCTTACGGCGAAAGCATGCCTTTTTTGCACCCCGATATGAAAACGCTTTATTTCGTTTCCGATGGGCATTACGGCATCGGTGGTGCGGATATTTATATGAGCAAACGCCTCAGCGATACAGACTGGACGCAGTGGTCTGAACCCATTAACTTAGGCAAAAGCATAAACTCACCCGATGACGATGGTTTTTATTTAGATATTTCAGGCAAATTTGCTTACATCGTACTCAAAGACCGCCCTGATGGCTACGGCGACTACGATATTTATCGCTTCGAAATGCCAGAACGATTCAGACCCGAACCCGTGGGCATTATGCAAGGTACAGTTACAGACGGCAGTGGCACACCCATCGAAACCGAAATTATATGGGAAGACCTCAAAACAGGACGCAAAGAAGGAAGCAAAAAAACTAAAAAAGACGGTTCTTTTAATGTCATCGTGCCGAGTGGAAAGCATTACGGTTTTTACACCCAAAAAAAAGGACATATTACGATTTCAGGAAGTATAGATCTCGAGACGAGCGACCAGACCACAAGCGAAACCTCAAGCATCGAGCTTATTTCTATAGATGAAGCCGTAGAGCAACAGCGTAAAATCAGACTCAATAATATCTTTTTTGATTTTGACAGCTATACGCTCAAGCGTACATCTTTTCCAGAGCTCAAGCGTTTGATTCAAATTTTAAATGATTATCCACATCTTTCCGTCTTTGTGCAAGGGCATACCGATGCTGTAGGTAAGCCCGATTATAATCTCGGTTTATCCAAAAATAGAGCCGAAGCCGTTATGAAACACCTGATTTTGATGGGTATAGATGCCGATAGAATTACCTTTGAAGGCTACGGACAAACCCAGCCTATTGCTACTAACAAAACTGATGAAGGGCGTGCGCTCAATCGTAGGGTAGAGTTTACACTCAAAAAGCGATAGAAAGTAATCGGGTGCAATTCAAAACTACGCGGTTTGTGTTTGATGTGGACACCAAACACGGCGAGAGTAGTTATTTTAAGACATTAGCTTATGCTACTGCGTAAATATGAATTGCACCCAAGTAATCAAAAAAAAGCCCCAATAAATAGACAATTTCATACTGATATACATTCTCCGTGCGTACGTCAAGTTGATAAATCGGCTTAGATAATTTCAGCAATAACATTTCTTAAAAAAATGTTATTGTTAAGCCCCTTTTTCCATAGCGTGGGGTTTGCAAACCTCACGCTATGGAAAAATGTATCGTGATATAAGGCAATTTAGACAAAAAAACAGTATTTTGTGCAATCATAATTCGTCCGTTCGTGTTATAACGAATTGCAAATAGAATACCTTAAAGAAGATATGAGTAAAACATCAATACGTATAAACCTTCCTACATTAGAGGATAAGAAACCCGATATTCGTAAAATGTCGTTAGAAGAGCTTAAAATGGCTTTTTTGGATATGGGTGAAAAATCTTTTCGCGCCAAGCAAGTCTATGAATGGCTTTGGAAAAAGGCTGCCCAAGATTTTGATACAATGAGTAACCTCTCTAAGTCGTTACGTGAAAATTTAAAAAATACCTTTGATTTGCGCCCTTTACAAATAGATGACCTGCAAAAAAGTAAAGATGGTACGGTAAAGTCTATTTTCAAACTCCATGATGGGCATCTTATTGAAGGCGTACTTATCCCTACCGAGACGCGCATGACGGCTTGTATCTCTTCGCAAGTGGGCTGTTCTTTGGCTTGTAAATTTTGCGCTACGGGTTATATGGATAAAAAGCGCAATGTCGAAGCTGCTGAAATTTATGACCAAGTAATTGCTATTGATAAACAAGCACAGGCTCATTTTGGTAAATCGCTAACGAATATTGTATTTATGGGCATGGGAGAGCCCTTGCTTAATTACCGCGAGGTATTGCGCAGCGTGGATTTGCTCTGCTCGCCTGAGGGTTTGAATATGTCGCCACGCCGTATTACTGTATCTACGGCAGGAATTGCCAAAATGATTCGGCGTTTGGGCGATGATAAAGTGCGTTTTAACCTAGCCCTTTCGCTTCACGCTGCTGATGATGAAAAGCGAGACCGCATTATGGATATCAACGACTCTAATAACCTACAAGCCCTTTCAGAAGCATTGACATATTTCTACCAACAAACTCAAAACCGCATTACATTCGAGTATATTCTTTTTCACCGCTTCAATGATAGCCTCAAAGATGCTGAAAATTTATATAAATTTGTAAGAAAACACCCAGCACGCATCAATATTATCGAGTATAATCCCATTTCAGAAGCAAATTTTATGCGCCCAGAAGAGGATAAAATTGATAGTTTTGCTGCCTATCTCATAGATAAAGGCATTCGCACTACGGTAAGGCGTAGCCGTGGCAAAGATATAGATGCCGCCTGTGGGCAACTCGCTAACAAAAAACCACAAAAAGAAGCCTTATTATCATAATATGGAAAGACTTGGCCAAAAAATTGCAATTTAGCAGTAAAATCATAAAAATTATTGCGCCTAAGCTGTAGGGCTAATCATCTTGCCAAAGCTATTTATTAGTGCTACAGCTTATTGCTAATCATTTAACCTATAATTTTTTTATTCATCACGCTTAACTACTTATAAAAGACCCTGAATTTTTATCTATGGTATTCAAACGCTTTATATTAGCTTATCTTTTTGCGCTGATTATTTTACTGCCATTGCCTTTTTATTCGCTTCAAGCGCAAACAAATAGACAATATGCAGGCGACTACCTATTTCAATATATCGGCAAAGCCAAAAATAATGCAGATGTAAAAGATTGGATAGACTATTTGGGCGTACCTCAGAGTATGTTGAGCTCGGACAAAGTATATACCTATTCTACCAAAGGCA
The DNA here is from genome assembly GCA_020832465.1 of Bernardetiaceae bacterium. GTDB lineage: Bacteria > Bacteroidota > Bacteroidia > Cytophagales > Bernardetiaceae > JAFIER01. Next base: position 4,686 of record JAFIER010000156.1, on the reverse strand, counting down.
TACGCATTGGTTTTTATAAGCAACAAATCGTAGAACGTATTATGCTTTATAACGATGAATATAGTAGCAAAGGGATAAAATTTCAAGCCTTCAAAGGCGCACTACCACTTGGTATAGCTTTTGGAGATACTAAAGCAAGTATAGAAAATAAAATCGGTAAAGCCGACCGCAATTTTTCAAAATACTTGCATTACGACAAAAACAAACCCGTAAAGATTGTATTACATTTTGACGGCACTACACAAGACGCTAAATTGCAAGCGCTGATGCTCGAGTTTAAATCTTGTGTGCAGGGCGATTGCGAAAATGGATACGGCGTATATGTCGATATTGAAGGCTGGAGATACGAAGGCAACTGGCGAAATGGAAAAAAACACGGCGAGGGCACACTTCACAACCTTATTTACAATACGCAAAAAGAAGGAATATGGGAACTTGGTGAGTATAAAGGTAAAAACTATTTCAAAGACAACCAACTTTATAACCTCCTCGGAAAGCATCAAAGTAGTAATGATATGATAAAACTTGCCGAATCCTATGGAAGTGGTTATCAAAAAGTAGCTTTGGCTTATGACTATGCCAAATACGTATTCGAAAACAACAAACTGCGCGTCTATTTTAATGACTACGGATATGCCTATAAAATAAGTTTGCACAAATCTGGTTTTAAGGATTTTCCCAATCATATCACACAAAAACTCAATGCCAAAAGTAATCACGCACAAGTAAGGTATGTATTAGGCGCACCATACAAACAAGAAAGCACAGCTGATGGCAGTGTTTGGTATTATCAAGAAGGAAAATACGAACTCAAAATTACCTTTGATAACCTCAAGATTATAGAAACTATCGAACTCAAAATCAGAGACGAGGATAGTCTCTATCGAATAGAAAAAGGAATGTGTAAAAATGGTGATTGCCAAAATGGTTATGGTGAATATATATGCGAAGCCGGACGTTATTTAGGTGATTTCCAAAATGGTAAGTTCCATGGCGAAGGGCAAATGTTTTATAAATCAGGTGGAATTTATAAAGGTAGCTTTCAGCAAGGCGAACGCCACGGCGAAGGCGTATATATCTGGTCAGACCAAAGCAGATACAAAGGACAGTGGGCAAAAAATAAAAGAAATGGAAGAGGTACAATGCTCTACCGAAATAAAGGACGATATGAAGGCGAATGGGAAGACAACCAAAGACAAGGAAGAGGAATTATGCACTACCCCAATGGAGATAGATATACCGGTGAATGGCATCAAAATCTACAGCAAGGCACAGGCACTATCAGATACATGGACGGCACAAGAGAAAGTGGTGAATGGAAACTCGGCAAACTTCAAAATAAATTTAAATAATTTAACATTTTGATGTAGCCAAAGCTAAGCAAGTAAAGTTACAAAACAAAAACAGATAAAATATTGATAATCAATTGCATATCAATATAAAAATAAGCCTTATGGCACAAAATACTTTTGCAATAGCATAAAAGATGACAAAAATCATATTTTACTATGACTTTTGTCATATTTTTTTTGCTCAAGACTTTTTACTTTTGCTGTAGCATATCACAAAAACATGCTTTGTAGCATTGAGTACAAAGAAATTTGTCTTTTTTCTTTTTATGCTAAAGACAAAAGATAAAAGACAAAAGTTTGCAGTGTGAGCTGCTGTCACAATTAAGAGTAGATTCTGTATAGATTCAACCCCTTTGCCTTTGGTATTGGGGTTGTTTTGTTTTATATTAGCTCAAGCTAATTTTTTAGCATATATAATATGCGCCAGTGAGCCCTTAAATTTCTTGGGTGTGCGTCAAGTTGGTAAATCAACTTAGGTAGTTTCAGCCTTCACAGTTTTTAAAGCCGTAGCCCAAAGCTCCAGCTTCGGAAGTGGCTTATAACGAAGCTGGAGCTTCGTACTACAGGCAGTAAAGATATTAGATGTCAAATTTTTAGAAATAACATTTCTGACAGAAATGTTATTTCGGTGCTAACTTAGCAAAGTTGCCGCACACACCTAACTGACAGATGTATAGTATGGAATAAAAAGTTATCTTTAGTGTTTACCTACGTACAATAACTGCGATAAACAGTTAATTTACGATTATACAAGTTTTACGATTTTAAAGGTTAAATCAATTTTACTTAAAACAATGTTTTTACATTAAACGCATTTGTAACATGAAAGAAAAATCTGTTGTCTTTTTTATAATTCTATACTGCTTTTTTGCGTTTTCGCCCTATTCAAGTGCTCAAGAGCAACACTTAGAAGTAGCTAAAGCTACGTCAAATAAATTTATTGAAAATATAGCTACGGATCAACTCAATAGCGCACTTATACTTATTCATGGACTACTCCGCATGCAGGGCACTGACGAGGATTTTATAGCTGAGTTATCTACTTTTAGTGACCGTTTTAAGAAAATACGCTCGATAAGTCTTTTTAAAGAAACCTACACTTTTGGTGATGGCATTATGAGCGAAGGGCACTACTACGAAGTTATTCACGAAGTTATAGTTTCAACTGGTGGTTTTCACTATATCCAAATAGAGCTTTTTAATACAGCAGATGAAACCGTTCCCAAGGTCATAGGAGTAAAATATGTTGAGGATAGAGCTAATTTAAACAATATGGAAGTTGCCAACACCATAGCAAATAAATTTATTGAAAATATAGCTATGGATAATCTCAAGGAGGCGCTTGCACTTATTCATGGATCACTCCGTATGCAGGGTAGTGATGAGACTTTTATGGCTGAATTAACTGTTTTTAGAGATCCTTTTAAGAAAATACGCTCTATACGTCTTTTTAAAGAAGATTACACTTTCGGCGATGGTGCTATGAGCGAAGGGCATTATTACGAAATTATCCATGAAGTTGTAATTTCAACTGGCGATTTACATTATATCAAAACCGAACTTTTTAATGCCGTAGAAGAAAAAAATCCCCAAGTCATAGGTATAAAATATATGGAAAATAAAGCAGATTTAGAATAAACCTTCATACTACTGTACATTTTTTATCCAGAAATAATATTTCTTTGAGAAATATTACTTCTAAGCCCATTTTTGCATAGTCGTATGATAAACCTTGTGTGCGTGCTGTATTTGTATCTTGTTTTTTAGTCTTAACTTTGGTAAAGATTTTCGCTTTATCAAAGTTAAGCTATGCCAATGTTTTAAATTATCAAAGAATAAGGCTAACTTGCAGGCAAATTAAAACAAACACCTACAACACACCCAAGATAACAGTTTTATCTATGACACAGATTTTGATTATTGGTGCAGGTCGTTCAGCAACCTCCCTTATCCAATATATGCTCGAGAAGAGCCAAGAAAAGCAATGGCATATTCGTATTGCTGATATTGATACGGCACTCGCCGCACGCCACCTCAAAGGCTATCCTCAAAGTGAAGCCTTATCTTTTGATGTGCGCAATCCCGAAGCTTGTAAAAAAGAGGTCAGTACTGCTGATATTGTACTGTCCTTATTACCAGCTCACCTACACCTTGAAGTAGCACTTGCTTGCGTACACGAAGGAAAAACACTTATTACAGCTTCTTATGTCTCAGAAGAGATGCAAAAGCTCGATGAAGAGGCGCAAAAAAAAGGCGTTTTGTTGCTTAATGAAATGGGGCTCGATCCCGGTATAGACCACATGTCTGCCAAAAAAGCCATAGACGAGCTGCGCCAAACAAAAAGCAAAATTACAGCTTTTAAATCCTATACAGGAGGGCTTATTGCACCCGAGTATGATAATAATCCATGGCATTATAAATTTACTTGGAATCCGCGTAATGTCGTACTTGCTGGACAAGGAACGGCAAAATTCTTACAAAATGGTATGTACAAATACGTACCCTATCAAAGGGTATTCACTACGCTCGAAAGTATTCATATCACAAACATAGAGGGGGAGTACGAAGCCTATCCCAATCGCGATTCACTCAAATATCGTGAATCTTACGGTCTTGAAGATATACCTACTATATTGAGAGGTACGATTCGTAAAAAAGGATTCCCAGCGGCTTGGCAAGCACTCATTCAACTCGGACTTACAGACGATTCTTTTGAGCTCGAGAATACTTATACCATGACTTACCGTGAGTTTGTCAATTCGTTTTTAAAATACAATATCAAAGACCCCGTAGAGCTAAAAGTCGCCAGATTTTTAAACGTAGCCTTAGATAGCGATTGTATGCAAAAACTTCAATGGCTCGGACTTTTTGAAAATAAAGAAATAGGACTCTCAAGAGCTACACCCGCACAAATTCTACAAAAAATCCTTGAAGATAAATGGGCATTAGCAGAAGGAGACAAAGATATGATTTTGATGCAACATTTGCTCAAATATCAGCAAGCAGAAAAATCATTTTTAATGACATCTACAATGGTCGTTTTTGGAGATAGCAATGGAAATACTGCTATGGCAAAAACCGTAGGATTACCTATGGCAATCGCTGCAGAACTATGGCTCGAAGGAAAAATTAAAGCCAAAGGTGTAAAAATTCCTATTGAAGCCGAAATTTATGAACCCGTACTCAAACGCTTGGCACAGGTAGGTATTCAGTTTGATGAAAAAATTACTCAAATATCCACAGACTTACTTTACGAATAAGCCAATAAAATCATACGACTAATATAAGTTCAACTATCAGAAATAAATTTTAGAAATAACATTTCTCAAAGAAA
>JAFIER010000146.1 GCA_020832465.1 Bernardetiaceae bacterium | reverse complement strand
GCTTATGCCTTCTCATACTACTATACATTCGCTAGCCAGAAATAACATTTCTTTGAGAAATGCTATTTCTAAGCCCCTTTTTGCATATATGGTAGTATGATGCCTTCTATTCAAAAAAATAATAAAACGATGCAAGATTTTTTTTATGTATTACTGCTTATTGTGCCGGGCTTACTTTTGTTGTTGTTAGAGGTTTTTATTTTTCCGGGTGTGCTCAAAGCGGGCATTTTAGGAATCATATTGACTATTGCAGGCGTCATTTTGTCTTATACGATGTTTGGTACTTTTTGGGGAACGGTAGCTTTGAGCGCATCTTTTTCTTCTATCGGCTTGCTTATTGGGGTAGGCGTAAAGCATAGAATTTGGGAACGCTTTATGCTCGAGGATAGCATTAAAGGTGGGGTTAATATTTCGCAGCCCTATGATTTACTAAGTGTAGGTAAACAAGGAATAACACTTACTGCGCTTCGTCCTTCGGGTACGGCAGAGTTTGATGGGGAAAGTTTTGAGGTTAAAAGTACGGGTGGATTTATAGACCAGAAAACGCCCGTAGAGATTACGCAAATCAAAGGTAGGCAGATAACAGTCAAGCCTATTTGATATTGTCAAAATAAATCACTACATTTCTGATTCAATTGCAATTTATCATAAAAAACATCATAGCAACTTAAATTTTTCAATATCATGGGTGAATTTGGCGGTCTTCTTATCTTGCTTGCTATTGGTTTAGTAGGTACTATTATTCTTTTGAGACTTATTCCCGTCAATTTATGGCTTTCTGCCATATTTTCAGGTGTACGTGTAAGTTTGTTTTCATTAGTAGGTATGCGCTTGCGCCGTGTCCCCCCACGTCTTATTTTGGAGTCTATGATTACAGCATCAAAGGCTGGTCTCTCTGAGGTTACGCTTGAGGGTTTAGAAACTCACTATTTGGCGGGCGGTAATGTGCCTTCCGTCATTAAAGCCTTAATTTCTGCTGATAAAGCAAATATAGAATTAACTTTTCAGCAAGCAGCGGCTATCGATTTGGCGGGTCGTGATGTATTCGAAGCGGTTCAAATTTCTGTAAATCCGCAAGTGATAAGCACCCCTGCTGTAGCTGCTGTAGCTCAGGACGGTATTCAGCTCATTGCAAAAGCAAGAGTTACGGTGCGTGCGAACATTTCACAGCTTGTGGGTGGCTCGGGCGAAGATACTATCTTAGCACGTGTAGGCGAGGGTATCGTAACCTCCGTAGGTTCGGCAGTATCTCATAAAGATGTGCTTGAAAATCCAGATAGAATATCTAAAATTGTTCTTGAAAAAGGTTTAGATGTGGGTACGGCATTCGAGATTTTATCTATTGATATTGCAGATATTGATATTGGAGAGAATATAGGCGCAAAATTGCAAATAGACCAAGCCAATGCAGACCTCAAAGTAGCCGAAGCCAAAGCCGAAGAGCGACGTGCTATGGCAGTGGCCGTAGAGCAAGAAATGCGTGCTAAAGCACAATCAGCGCGTGCAAGGGTAATTGAAGCAGAGGCGGAAGTACCTAAATCTATTGCATACGCTTTGCGCAATGGCAATATCGGAATTATGGATCACTATCGCATGCAAAATATCAAATCAGATACGGATATGCGAGATGCCATAGCTAACCCTAATATGCCCGTAAATAGTAAGAAAAACAGAAATCAAGACGAGGATAACGACCCTAATACGAAAAATTAGTAACTTAGCTATGTTTAGGCTATACCGTCTAAAATGCCTAAAAATAACATTTCTTTGAGAATTATTATTTTATTTGGCTAAAAAAATCAAAAAACCTGTTACTTTTCCATAAGTAGCGTATTATGCGCATAGATACAAACCAATTTTAAATTTTAGCTAAAAAAATTTGGTATTTAGGTTATAACATTTTATTTTTGTTCCAAAACACAAACAAATATTATGATAGGATTATTAGTTTTTATTGGCTTTGCAGCCTTAGTCGTAGGTGCCATTGGGCTTTTCAAATTTATCCTCGATAAGAGCGGTAATGATATAAAAGAAAATGGCGCACCTATAGAAGAGCGCACGTCTGTTAAACTCAAATACGACGACGTGAACATCAACAAGTACCGTCCGATTATTATGAACGTTGGGCTTATACTTAGTTTGGCAATTACTTGGACTGTTTTTAACTGGAACTTTGCCGATGGTGGAAACTTAATGGATTTAGGAACGCCTCCTTCTAATCAAGAGGAAGCCATTGATATACCGCAAACAGTACAAGCAGAACCACCGCCCCCAAAGCAAATCGTACAAGACCCTGAAATCGTAGAGGTCGAAGATGATGTAGAGCTCGAAGACGAAGTCGAGATTGAAACCGAAGTCGAAGTGCCAGATGTAAGCGATATCGTTACTGATGTAGTATCGGCAACACCTGGTGTTGTAAAAAAAGAAGAGAAAGAAGACTCTAACGAAATCTTTGATATTGTAGAAGAAGCCGCTACGCCTGTAGGTGGCATGGAAGCCTTTTACGAATACGTATCCAAAGAAATCAAATATCCAAAGCAAGCTAAGCGTATGCAAGTGCAGGGTAAAGTTTTTGTAGTCTTTGTTGTAGAAAAAGATGGTTCGCTCACTCAAGTAGAGGTGCTCAAAGGTATTGGCGCTGGTTGTGATGAGGAAGCACTTAGAGTAATCAAAAATGCACCTAAATGGAATCCTGCTAAGCAACGTGGACGTGCCGTAAGAACTCGAATTAGAGTCCCTATTACGTTTAGATTGCGTAGCTAAAAAAAAATCTGTATTTCTAAGTCGTAATAGAATTAGCAAATCCACAAAAAAAGTCTTTGTACTGCACAGTGCAAAGACTTTTTTTGTGGATATATTAGCAAAAAAGGCTTTAATTCCGTATATTTAAACCAACTAAAATAAGACAGGATTTACTAACGAAAAATACACCAACACACACATTCTATTTTACGCATTAAAAAATTACTTGAAGTATGCCTTATTATCACAAAATGGGTCAGATTCCCCTCAAAAGACACACACAGTTCAGACAGCCCGATGGTTCTCTTTATCAAGAAGAGTTGGTAAGTTCTTACGGATTTTCTGGCATCTATTCGAATCTCTATCATATCAATCCGCCTACAAAAATTAAAAAAGTAGGCAAACCACAGCCCTTCGCACCTGAAAAATTGGAGGGCTATCCACTACAGCCCACGCATATCAAAACAAGCGATATGCCCATAACCGAAGGGGACTTTTTGCAAGCAAGGCGAGCCATGCTATTTAATAGCGATTGTATCATTTCGCTTGCACAGCCTACCAAGCTAAGTATGGATTATTTCTATAAAAATGGAGAGGCTGACGAGATGCTTTATATACATGACGGTAGTGGTTATTTGTACTCGCAGTTTGGCAAATTACGCATCAAAAAAGGCGATTATGTGGTCATTCCACGTACTACGGTTTTCAAAATTGAATTTGATAAAGGCGAGCAACCACGTGTGCTTATCGTCGAATCTTTTGCACCAATAGAAACCGTCTCTCGCTACCGTAATGAAATGGGACAGCTCCTCGAGCATTCCCCTTATTGTGAGCGTGATATTCACCCACCACAAGAAATTGTATTAGAAAAAGAACCCAAAGATACGCTTGTCAAAGTCAAAAAAAGTGGTTTTTTGTATGAATATATCTACGGATTCTCTCCCTTAGATGTCGTAGGCTGGGACGGCTGTCTCTATCCCTATACCCTTTCTATCTACGATTTTGAGCCTATTACTGGACGCATTCATCAACCGCCTCCCGTGCATCAAACCTTTCAAGCGGGTATGGGATTTGTGATATGCTCTTTTGTACCTCGTCTTTTTGACTATCACCCTTTATCCATTCCCGCACCTTATAATCATTCTAATATTGACTCTGATGAAGTATTATATTATGCCGAAGGAGAATTTATGAGCCGCAAGGGTATTGATAGGGGTTCGTTTACAGTACACCCTGGTGGGCTACCACACGGTCCTCATCCTGGTACGATGGAAGCCAGCATTGGCAAAGAAAAAACTGATGAATATGCTGTTATGATAGATACATTTAAACCGCTTTTTGTGGCTAAAAGTGCCGTTGAGTTTTTAGATGAAAACTATCCTTATAGCTGGAACGAGTAGAATGCTTCATACGAGTAAGCACTAAGAGTTTTCAGAGAACTGTTAGTCAGGCTGCTATACATTCACCAGCCAGCAATAACATATCTCAAAGACATGTTATTGCTAAGCCCATTTTTCCATAATGTGTGTTTTTTATAAAACCCACGCTATGGAAAAATCTATAGTTGCATGACTGTATTAGTACTAAAAAAGCAAAAGCTCCAGCCTCGAGTGCATTACTTGAGACTGGGGTTTTGTTTTGAATCATATAATCTAAAAAAACTTTACACTCCTCTTATGCAAAGCAAATTTAAAATTTTGATTGTCGATGAGCTACATGCTTCTATTACTTTACTTTTCGAGCAGGCGGGCATTTCGTTTGACTACCTACCTGATATTCCAGAAGAAGAAGTAAGCAAAAAACTTAAAGATTATGACGGGCTTGTACTGCGTAGTAAAATTAAAGTCAATGCTGATTTTATAGCACAACAAGCCAAGCTCAAGCTAGTGGCACGTGCCGGTTCAGGGGTCGAGACTATCGACCAGCAAGCACTTGCTTCACGTCATATAACTCTTATTTCTACGCCTGAGGGTAATAGCAATGCCGTAGCCGAGCATGCTTTGGGCCTGCTTTTGAGTTTACTCAATCACATACCGCGTGCAAATGGTGAAGTTCGTCAAAAAATATGGGATAGAGAGCGTAATCGGGGCACCGAACTCTCTGATAAGACTGTCGGTATTATTGGTTTTGGCAACAATGGCAGTAGGTTTGCCCAATGTTTGCGTGGTTTGGGTTGTCGCATTTTAGCCAATGATATTGAGGAGCGCGCTATTCCTTTTGAAGGTATTGAAAATGCCTCTTTGGCAGCGATTCAAGCTGAAGCCGATATTTTAAGTTTGCATATTCCTATCAATGCGGATAATTTTCATTTTGTCGATGCTGCCTTTATTAGAGGTTTTAAAAAGCCTTTTTATCTTATCAATACTTCCAGAGGTGAGGTTGTAAGTACTCCAGCTTTATTGGAAGGCTTACAGCAGGGTAAAATTAAAGGGGCAGCCTTAGATGTATTAGAAAATGAGAAACTCTCCAACCTTACTAGCGAGCAGCAGGATACTTTTGAGCGGCTCAAGGCATTTGATAATGTAATCTTGACCCCACATATTGCAGGCCTAACTTTTGAATCAGAAAAGCGTATCAATGAAATCCTTGCTCATAAAATTAAGCATTGGATTGCAGCCCAAGAAGGCTAACTGATCATAATGTTCAGCCCTAGTCTTAAGCGAGAGAACTAACATTTCTTTGAGAAATGTTAGTTCTAATCTCTAAGCGTGATAATTTTTAATACAAATCATCGAGTTTGATGGTTTTGTCTTCTGCGGGTGATCCTTTTCCAGGTAGTGGCGGGAAGGCATTGAGCTGTCTCCAGATTTCATACCATATAGGCACTTCGTTGAGCATAGCCCACCCATATACGCCCGAGCCTATGCGCAATCCTTTTGGCCATTTTTCATCTTCGGCATCTGGCAGAATCAATACCCTATACTTATCTTTTGTATTGATATAATCAATAACTTGAATAACGCCACCAAAAGTACCTACGGTAACGGTTTCCCAGCCCGAGAAGACAAGTGCGGGCCAGCCATCAAACTCAAGACGCACTTTTGTGCCTTCTACAAGAAGGGGTATATCCGTAGCCGAGACATAAAGCTCTACGGCACGTTGCTGATTAGCAGGCATAACCGTCATTAAGCCTTCGCCCTCTTTGACAATTTCACCAATACCTGTTTTGAGTGTTTTTACTACATATCCTGTTTGTGGCGCACGCACGACATAGTAAGATTGTCTAATTTCTATATTGCTGAGTTCGTTCTCGAGCTTTGCTCTTTTGAGCTTATTTTCTTCTATATATGCCAATGTAGAGTTACGGTCTGAGACTGTTTTAGCAATTTTGCCGAGGTAGTCTGCTTTGATACTACTTATATTGATTTTGGCATTTAGGTATTGATTTTTACTTGTAGCAAGTTTATTTTGAGCCGATTGCAATTTAGCCGTTGTGTTTTGGCTTGCAAGTTCGAGACGCTCCAAGTCAGTACGTGATACAAGCGTTTTCTCAAAAAGTTGTTTTTCACGCTCATACTGCTGCTGTGCAACTTTAAACTCAATTTCAGCAGCGACGAGGTCTGCACTATCCATAGTAACTCTATACTCGAGCTGCTGGACTCTGTTTCTTGCTTGCGAGAGGTCGAGCACCATTCCTTGCTTCAGGGCAGAGGTTTGCTCATCTAAGGCTTGTGCTTTTTGGTCTAAGGCTAAAATAAGGTCTTTTTGTGCCCTAATTTGGTCGTTCATACGTTCGACAAGTCTTGGGTCAAAGTAGTAATCTTTAATCTCCGAGATCATGGCAAGCGTATCACCTGTTTGCACAAACTGCCCCTCTTGGACAAACCAGTCAGAAATTCGCCCTCCGACTACGGGATAAACCGTTTGCGGTCTGTCTTGCAAATCAAAAACAGTAACACTACCGTATCCTTGAATGTTCTGTTGCCAGGGTAAGAAAAGGGCAATAAAACTTACCAGCATAAGTATAATAATCCAGTATGCTACCCAGCGCGCATTTTTGGGCGTATGCAAAAGCTCAAAGATATAAAGACCCTCGAGTCCGTCTTTGCTCTTGATTCGGTTAGGCGAAAGGTTCAACATAGTTTTTCAGTGTTTGTATAAAATCCGAAAATTTAAATCACAAATAATAGCAATAAATAGTTAGATAAACTTAGTTTGCATTAAAACACGTCAATTTTATAATAACTAACTGTTTTTGAAAACCGTTTTTGTTAGCTATTGTCTATCCATGTGCGTTTAGGATTGCTTATCTATAAAAAGTCCGGGCACAAGATTTCTAAAGTACTCGTCTTGTATCAATTCTTTGAATGTACCAGCACGTACAACTTTTCCGTCTCGCATAAGATAAATTCTATCCATTTTTTCAAGTACGATTGCATCGTGGCTCGCTGCAAATACAGACCATTTGTATTTGTCTTTATTGAGCATACGTGCCAATATGCGTTCTTTATAATCCCCTTCAAGATTATAGAAAAAGTCATCAAATACAAGTAAATTAGGACGGCATAAAAGGCTGCGTGCTAGAATAACTTTTTTTCTAAACGAAGATGAAAATCCTTTACCAGAAGCTAAAATATGCGTAGTAAGTCCATCTTCTAAACCTCTTATGTAAGTATCCAACTCCGTCAGTTCTAAGACCTCCACAAGCTCGTCGTTAGTAAAGGCATCTCTGCCCATAGTGATATTCTCGAGGAGCGTGCCTTCAAATACGTCATCATCAGATAAGTTATCACCGATATAATCTTGTAAATTTTTGACATTCAAGTCTTTGATAGAAAATCCATTGTAGCTAATCGTACCTTCATAACTATCCAAAAGACCGACAAGCAAGTGCATAAGCGTAGTTTTACCCGAGCCGCCATTGCCAATAATACCTACACGCTCGCCGGGCATAACTTCTAAATTGACCCCGTTAAGCGCTTTACCGGGCGCGCCCTCTTTTGTAGGATATTTGTAGTGCAAATCTTGCACACGCAACCAAAAACCTTCGTGGTTGAAATAGTTGAATGTTTTGTGCTTGTCTAAGGGTAAATCCGTAACTTGACCAATTTTTTCTGATGCGGTAAGCATATCATATACGGTATCAAGCTCAACAATAAGTTTTTCTACCGATGTAAGTACGGCAATAATAACAATTTCGGAAGCTACAAACTGCCCTAATGTAATCTCACGATTGATAACTAACAAACTACCCAAAATAAGAATACCGCCTGTTACCATAATTTTGAATACAACAAAAGCACTAAACTGCGTTACAAGCACGCGAAAGTGGTCTTTACGCTTAGTTAAATACCCCGCTAAAAAACGGTTCATTCTTGTTAGCGGAAGTAATGTATTACCTGCGGCTTTGAAAGTATTCAAATTGCGCGCTAGCTCCTCAAGCCAATGAACAACTTTATATTTGTAAGTCGATTCTTTGATGCTCGTATATAAACCCTTAGGACCAGTAAAGTAAAAAAGTAAAGTCAGTACTGTTACCAAGAAAATAGAGAAAAATGCAAAAAATGGGTGATAAAAAGTCAGAAGCAACAGACCAAATAAAATTTGTAGGGCTGCTGTGATCAAACTTGTCAGTACTTTTGAAAAACCTTTTTGAAGTGTTAGAATATCAAAAAAGCGGTTCATAAGTTCTGGTGCGTAATTTTTTAGTAAAGCCTCTGTTTGCAAGCGAGGTATGCGATAGGAAAACTCTAAAGCAGCACGCGCAAAAAGCCGTTGTTGCAAAATCTCCACTACGGTCATCTGCATGATTTGAAGTGCACCACTCAAAGTCATACCCACTATAACAAAAATAATCAATACAATGACAGAATTGATTATCAAACCGCCCGAGACCATACCTATTATGGATTGGATACCCAAAGGTAATGTAAGGCTCAATAAGCCAATCATAACGGCATACACATAGATATAAAAAATATCTCGTTTTTCAGTACCGAAAAGATACCAAAGCCGTCGCATAGGTGTATAAGGCTTATCTGTATGCCTCTCATAACTAACCATAGGAGGCACAACCATAGGCAGCAATATATAAATTGCACTTGCGTCTTGGGCATCAATGCTACGCATACCATAAAGACTTTCCTTGCATTGCAAGCGTTTGAGTAAGGCATCAGGATCATCTACAGGAAATTCCTTCATACTACCCGAAGGACGCACCTCTATCTTTTTCCATACGTTATACGTATCGCGATAAAGCATAACGGGAATAATCTCGCCGTCATCTCGATGCTCAAAAGCTATTAAAGGAAGCACAGAGACACTCATAGCCTCATCAAACTCCTCAATAGCCATTTCTTTATCCATAAAATGCACATCAGTACGCCTACCCAGCTCTTGGATATAACCTACCCATTGCCGAAAGTCGCCCATACGCTTACCCTCCAAACCTGTGTCTTCAAAACGCACACCATTGTAGGTCTCGTCTGGTCGCCATCGTTTTAAAACTTCTTTTAATATGCTTTTTGCAATGTCGTATTGCATAATAATTAAGAGTTGGTTTTGTAAAAAGCAACATTTACCTCAATGATTCCAGCCGTTTTTCAAATCTTTGAGAAACTTCAAGCTAATCAATTAAGCAGACAAACTGCTGTCAAACAAAAGTAATACTTTTATTTGAAATTTGTTTACTCAAAGACTAATAAAAAATGTAAAAATTAACCCTAAGCAGTAAATTACGTGCAAAGATTATTCATAAAAACAGATTATATGGCAAAAAAACTTAGTCATAGCACCTCTTAAAGAAATTTTATGCCTACATTTTTAGCAAAGGCAGCGTTTCATATTGTAACGTAATCTCATATCCCAAAACGACTCCTCTCGCCCTGTTTGATGTCAAATAACAAACACGGCGTAGCGACTTGAGTGCTAAAGTAATGCCTGCGTAAAGATGAACTGCTCTTTTCTATTTCTATTTTGTATTTCACAAATTATTTTTAAAACTCTACAATAAATCCTATTGTCGGCACGGCGATAGGGTCATTGTTTTCCAAAATAGTAGGCACAGCATTCGAGCCATCGAAACGCACAGGATTACCATCTGTAGTTCTGAATCCTGTATTATCTTCATTTCGCTCAAAGGTATATTGTGGAAATGCAGGTGTAGCAAAAGCAAAAGCATTCGTAATATCTAAGAAAAGGTTAAAGGCAATTTTGTTAAAATTCCACTTTTTATCTATACGAAAATCAAACTGATTGAAATTGCCTAAACGCTGTGAGTTCAAACGGTCAAAATCTAAAAGCCCCGTACCCAAACTTAAATAATTACGCTGCGAAGCCTCCAAATCAAAAGGTGTGAAAGGTGCGCCACCCGCAAATCTATAACGCAAACCCATCTCCCAGCCCCTGCCCATTTTCCAACCAAAAAGACCCGATACAAAATGACGGCTATCCCAAGCAGAAGGAATTAAATTGCCATCAAGGCCAGAGAACAAACTGCGTGCAAATGTATATGAAAAAACAGCATAAATATCCTTCGTGAGCTTTTGCTGAAAAGCAAATTCAAAACCATAGACTTCGCCATCGCCTTCACTCACTACCGCCTCGTTGCCAATCGCACCAAAATCGCCACCTTGATTCGCAAGCGAAATACCATCGCGCACCGAAATTGGATAGCGACTGTAGCTTTTATAATAACCCTCAAGCGTAAAGCGTGTGCTCTCACGAGGAAGAAACTCCAGACCCGCTACATAATGCGTAGATTGGATATAACGACTATCCCGATTGACAAGCTCCCCCGCTTCGTTGCGGAAACCCAACACCGTATAAATCGGAATTTTATAATATTGCCCTATCGAACCGCTCACAGACCACTTGTCCGTAAGCAAATACGAAAGCGAAAGACGTGGTGAAAGTGTTTCTAATGGATTGTTCCCATCAGTAGTAAAGCTGTTCATATCCGTTCGCAATCCAAATGAAACACCAAAACGGTCTTGCAAAAAAGTACGTGAAACCTGACCAAAAGCACCATAACGAAAGAAATCAATGTTGCTTTCGTAGTCCACCACTATGGCTGGCTGAATTATAGTGCCGTTGTCATCTCGCTGTTCGCGGCGCAGGCGATTAAATACTGAATTATTAAATTTGACATATTGCCCTACCAATCCGTAAGCGTATTTCCATTTGCCTGCAAATTTATTGACATCAATGCGTAGCTTATTTTCAATTTCTTGCGACTCGATACCCAAGCGACGAAACTCCTCCTCGCCTTCACGCCTATCCTCAAATTGGTCTAAGCGGTTATCAAACATATTTCGGCTCAAAGCCACATTGATAAATCCATTTTTGACTAATCTTTTCAAAGCAAATCCCGTAGTGTAGTTCCATTGGTTTATACTCGGATTGGAGCGCAGGACGTATTCTGTCTCTGGTGTAGCATTGCGTGGCTCTGCAAAGGTAAACTCATCGATTGCGCCTACGCCTAAGGCAGTAATCGTCGTTTTTTCGTTGAGTTGATGCGTAATTTTGTATTGAAAATCCCAATAATTCGGGCGGATAGGTAGGTCTAAGACTGAAAACAAAAGCTGAAGATACGAACGCCTCGCTGAGAAAAGTGCAGTTGTACGCTCCCCAATAGGCGTTTCGGCAGTAACGGCAAGCTCCGTACCGCTCAATCTTACATTGCCCTGGAAACGCTCCGAGTTGCCCTCGATTTGTTTAAACTCAAAAACAGAAGCTAAAGCATTGTCATAACGCGCATCAAAAGCACTCGAGCTCAAGGTTACATCTTCGATAAAAGAAACGTTGAGAATACCCGTAGGGCCGCCCGCACTACCCTGCGTTGCAAAGTGATTAATTACGGGAATTTCGATGCCATCAATGAAATATACATTTTCGTTTGGTGCGCCCCCCCTAATAATAATATCATTACGAAAACCACCAACAGAACCGCCCGTACTGCCTACGCCCGGAAGCACCTGCACTACACGTGAGATGTCGAAATTGCCACCAGGGTTTCGTTTGATTTCTTCTTGTGTAAGGCGTTGCACCGAGAGCGGTGTTACGATATTGGCTACCGAGGCGGAGCGGTTGCGCTCGGCAACGATTTCGATGTCGTCGGTTTGTGTGCTCTCCTCCATAAGCTCAAAATTCAAAGTATAAACATTGCCCGAGCTGGAGGTTACATTAAATTTTGTCTCGCTTTCGTAGCCAATATAGGAAGCTTTGATATTATAGCTACCTACCGGAATTTCAAGTCTGAAACTACCATCAATATCTGTAACTGTGCCAATAACTGGGTCGCTTCCCAACACCTGAATCGTTACACCAATCAGTGCCTCTTGGGTTTGTTTGTCTTTAACTTTTCCTTTGATAATGCCTACTCTATCCTGCGCTATGAGCGAATTAGGCAGACAACAATAGACTACAAACAAAAATACAAGCAGTAAACTATGATTATACTTCATCAGAAATCGATTTTTTAGGTCTTCGTAATTATAAAAACAAAACAACAGACTAACCGACTTTTTTGTATAAGGTTTTTTTTTTTTGTGCTTTTTGTTGTGTTACTAAGCATTTCTATGCTGTATATTCCTTAGAACCGCACAACTAAACCGCCACAGCAATCAAAGACCCTACCGATAGATAAAAATAATCTTCTTTTGTCCGAAGCAGCATTTGCAGGATTGAAATCCTTTTATTCAGCACAAATGTTTTTGAGAAACCATTTGTATATCAGATATGAGTATCTAAAACCACTACGATATTGTATCTATATTCGAAACGAAAATCCTGTAAAAATCGTACTGGGGGATTTATGATTTAATCCAAGATTAAAAGCTAAATCTATTCTAAAATTTGAACTTATTGCATAAACGACTCCTGCATTGTACGTATGCAGATAAGCATTATTTTCACTAAGTATTGCAACGTATTCTGTAAAAAAAGAAAATTTTTCACTCATATCATATCCTATTTCAAAAGTTGCCCAAAATTCATTGAATAAAGGACGCTTACTAAGATCAAAAAGGCGATAATAATCTAGCTGCCCGCCTATTTCCCATTGATCTGCAAAATGATAAGCCCATATTGCTGTAATTCCCGGTATATAAACTTGCTCGCTTGCCTCATTATTAAGAGGAAGCAGGATAGAAGGCATCAAAGCTATACCAAACTGTTCGTGCGAGTTGCCTAAGAGGTTAAATTTTGCTCTAAAACCTATATCTCCAAAACCACTTCTATTAAAAACAGAATCATTTTGAATTTTTCTTTTATCAGGAAAATGCCATTGATTAGCAGAAAAAACTACTTCTAAATCTGCAAAATCAGTTACTCCTATTTTGGCAATACCATTAAGCACAAGTAAATCTGTTTCCCCCCTTTGCCGACTGATTGGATGTCTATATAAATTTAAAAAATCAAATTCAAACTGTATATGACCTGCATCAACGGTAAAAGGCGTTTCTGTTACATCAGGACGGTCTGTATGCATCTCTCGCATCTTATCTTTTGGCTTGGGCTTAAATAGATGATATGAGAACAAACTACCACTATCATCTTCTTGTGCAAATAAGAAAAAAGGAAAACATAAGAGTAAGACAACGAGAATAAATATCTTTTTTTTGTGTGTTTTTTGCATCATAACTTATATACTTCCACACAAATAAATGTGTAGATTTAATCAAGTAAAACCCAAAAATTTAATCGTAGGAAACTAAAAATCTGTATAAATCTTGTTTTATAAGCATATTTAAGCCCTAAAGGACTATTTTTATTACGCCCTTATCATACTACTATACATTTTCTATCCAGCAATAACATTTCTTTGAGAAATGTTATTGCTAAGCCCATTTTTACATAGCGTATAGTTTGCAAACCCCACGCTATGTAAAAATGTATAGTAATATGCGCCCTTATAGATTAAATATGGGTGAAAATAAAATATGCCCCCTCTTTACTGCCACGCAGGAACGAGAAGTGGGTAAACTTCTGCAGTCAAAACCGTTTTTTTTGATAGCCAACGTTTACTTAATCCTCTGTTGTAGGATCTGGTGTTTGAAACATAAGTCCTGTCTCGTTTGCAATCCTTTGTGCCTCATTGATACGCCTGCTTTGCTCATCGAGAGGTGGAATTTCTGGGTCAGTTTTTCGCTCGTAAGTGAGCTTTGCTTGGGTTTTGAGTAGTTTCAGAATATTTTGATTGTTTTTTTCTTCTGCTACTTCAATCGGAGTCATATTCAAACCATCGCCCCATGCGCCTTGTTTTCGCTTAGCCCCATGCTTGAGGAGTACACGCACACCATCTTCCCAACTATTAAGTACTGCTTCCATCAAAAACCCCCACCATTCTCCCCAGCTATCGGTATAAGCAGATTTATAATTGATTTGGCTCTTATTTATAGAGAGCATCTTATCGAGCAAATCAGCATCGCGCGCATCAACTGCTTTTTTGAGATGCGCTACTGTAATTTGAATTATATCTGACATACTTTCTGTGTGTTGAGTGTACGAAAATTTTGCTAAATAAGCCCAGAAATAACATTTCTTTGAGAAATGTTATTTCTATAATGTAATACATTTTTACGTAACCTGAGATTTTCAAAGCCTACAGTTTATACGTCAAGTTACCTAATCGGATTAGGTAGTTTCAGCTCTAATAGCTTTTCGCAAACTGTAGCCCGAAGCTCCAGCTTCGAAGTGAACTACTACAAGCACACAAATATTCAATGAGTTGCAATAAAAGAAATGTTATTGCTACTTAGCGAATATCGTATGATTCTAAATATTTGAGTTAAACCGATAAGCACCATAACGCCTTATAAGTTTGGATATTAAGATTTCAAAACTTGAATCCACCCCTTACAACTTACACCATCAGGTGAAATGAGTTGATAGAAGTAAGTAGAGTTTTGTGCATCGCTACCCCAATCATTTTGATAATTATCACTACGAAACACCTCCTTACCCCAGCGGTCGAAGATTTGTAGCTTCCAACCATCTCGGACTTTATTGATGATAAAAAAGTCATTTTTGCCATCTCCATTAGGTGTAATGACATTGACAGGTACGCCCCCTTCAATAAATACGGTTTTTGTAAAACTTTCATTACAACTGCCATTTCTACCTACAAGTGTAATTTCATACTCACCTGTTTCAGTATAAGCATATTCTACACTATTGCTATTATTAGCAAGGCTATCACCCGTACCGAAGAACCATACATAATCAGTTGCGCCCTGGCTATTATTTTGTAGCAATACATCTGATGTATTTTCACAGTCAGCCGCATAGCCAATATTAAAATCTAATTGAATCTGCTCGCTTACCGTTACCGTAATTGCCGTATCAATTTGGCAAAGCCCTGTAACATCGCTAATGCGTACACGATAAGTCGTTGTAGTTTCGGGCGCAGCGATGGGGTTAGCAATATTCGGATTGCTCAAACCTGCTGTGGGTGTCCAACTATAGGTTACGCCGTTATTTGTCTCGACGGCAATCTGCACAGAGTCGCCAAAGCAGAGTGGCTCTGGATCGCTTACCGAAAGCACCTCAAGACCAGGGTTGATGAAATACTCTACCGGAATAGTAAGCGTATCGGCGCAGGCATTTTCACCAATAATAAGCTGAATTTCGTAGGCTCCGCTTTCGCGGTATGTAAACGGTGCAGGGTTGAAATCGGTAGATGTGCGTCCGTTACCAAAGTCCCAGCGGTACTCGGCATTTTCACCTGAGCGGCTGTTGTTCTCAATACGTACAGTGGGTGCTTCACCACATTCTCCCTCGAGGAATATTTCAAAATCAGGGGCTATCTCTTCCGTTACGCTTACGGTTACTTCGTCCTCGAACTCACAGCTTGCACCTGCTATGATGCGCACTGTATAAGTAGTTGTTTGAGTAGGTGAAGCAATAGGGCTGGCGCTATTCGGGTCATCTAATGACTCGGAAGGAGTCCAAATATAAGTGGCTTCGCTACCTCCGTTGGCATTGAGCTGCACGGATTCGCCAAAGCAGATGGCTTGGTCTCCGATAACAGAGAATCGCAGCGCATCGAGCGTAACTTCTTGCGAAACGGTATCACGTATTTCACAAAACTCATTCTGTACAATCAGCGTAATCGTGTAGTTACCCGCTTCGTTGTAGTTAAAATTAGGCGGGTTTTCGAGCGTAGAGGTTCTGCCGTCGCCAAAGTCCCAGAAGTAGCTATCGCCTGTGCTATTATTTTGAATAACAATAGGCGAGAGGCTATCGCAAGGGTCGAGTAGAGAGGCTTCAAAATCGGCAATAGGCGGCTCGATGACTTCTACGGTAATGCTCAATGTATTTTCACAACCGCTACCATCTCGCACTTCTACGGTATAAGTCGTTGTTTCGGTAGGCGAAGCTATAGGGTTACGAATATTAGGATTGCTCAGGCTCTCGGCAGGCGACCATTCATAGCGCGTGGCCCCCTCTGCTAATAGTTGCACACTTTCGCCACGGCATATCGTTGTATCGTTGGCAATAGCAAAGGCAGTTTCTAATACTTCGATACGGCGCACTACGGTATCGCTAAAAATACAAGAAGCTGGATTATAGGCAATAAGCGTAACCTCGTACTCGCCCGGCTCATCAAAAACATAAGGGTTCACATCTTCTTCTGTACTTACCTGCACACCATCGACATACCACTCATAAGTGCGTCCGTTATCGGAGCGATTATCAAAAACAACTTCTGCGGGTGCGCAAACTACACGTTGCACTACATTATTGCCATCCGTAATTTCAAAATTTGCAGCAAGCACATCAAAGGCAATCTTAAAAGCGGCGTTATTGCAATTCGGGCTACTATTAGTTTCTGCCCAAACGCCCGGCGTTGTGGGGAAACTGCCACCAGCGCAAGCCCCACAAACAGCGTGATATACAATACCTGTTTCCTTATCAAAGCGGCTCGTACCACCATCGACGTGCTCACCAGAGCCTCCAGCATCACTACCGAAAAAGGTAGCATAAGCAAGGTCTCTTGCATCTTCTGTAAGCACCATCAAATAAAAATCCGTACCCGTACGTGAAGCCCGTTTTATGGCATCAGAAGTAGTAGGCATGCCTGCAACAGTACTTCCACCCGCATAGCCGGCTATATTATTGGTCTGGCCGCCCCAGCCGGCAAGGTAGATTTGATTACAGCTATTAACCATAAATGCCGTAGGCGAAATATTCGGTCTGCCATTGGTGTTGCCAATCGTGGTACTCCATATTACACGGGTAAGCTCGGGATTTATTTTTTGTAGAAACTGCCCACTCAAAAGATTGCGATAAGCGCCTCCGAAGATAGGAAAATCCCCCCTTGTCTGTCCAAAGGTATAAATAAATCCAGCTTCATCAATATCTATAAAATACACTTGGTCATAAGCAGGTGTACCGATATACGTTGTCCCAAAAAGTCCACCAGTGCTATTAAAGCGATAAATTGTACCGTCTTCTCGTCCTAAAGGAGACTCACTCACTGCACCGGCATGTGTAAGCAAATTGGGGCTTGTCGTACCACCACAAACATAAACATCGTTGGTAATAGGGTGAACTTTTACAGAATAAAAGTTATCAAAGCCCATACCGCCTTCCATACGTGCCCAAAGTATGGAAGAAAAATTAGGATTAAACTTCATCACAACGCCCGCTTGTGGTGCAGGAAATCCTACACTACTCCCGCCAGCGGGAAAATCTGATGAAAAGGTCGTTGTAGCGATATAAACATTACCTGTATTAGGTTCTATGGCAATATCTCCTCGCAGCTCGTCGCCATAGTTATGCACAAGAGGCGTTGTCGTAACGCTCATACCGTCGTTGTTTGACCCACCGATAAACGTAGAAGCCGTAAGTGCATTGCCCGCAGGGCGCAAGCGACTTAAAAAAATATCAATACCCTGATTGAATCCATAAGCACCTAACAATGCTATAGAAGGACCACCAGCGAAGCCTGTCTGAAAAGCAGAGGCAGTTACGGGGAAATTAGGAGAGCCTGTGGTGCCTAAAATAATGAGTTCGTTATTGGGCGCAACAATCATACTATGAGGCACTTCGGGTCCTACTCCACCCAAGAAAGTAGCATAAAGCAAGTTCTCACCCGTAGGATTAAATTTTAAAATAGCGACATCAACATTTCCTGAAAAGGATACGCTAAACGCACCGGGCGTTACGGGAAAACCCGAACCAAAGGCTACGCCCCCAGAGTACAGATTGCCCCCTCTATCAAAAGTAGCGGTATTGCCCCAGTTGTCGTCGGTTGCGCCTGAAAAGGTGGAAAAGACCAAAACGGGGTCTATAATCAAAGGATAATTTTTGTCATACCCTTCAGGAAATTCAAAAGATACAACATTGCGCTTGAGCTTGTATGCGCCTTTTACTTCACGCCGTTCGCCCCCAATAATTTGATAGCAAAGCGGAATTTCTTCTACAAACTCATTGATGCTTGTCGCAATACGGAGCTTTCCGTTTTCCAAACTTAGCTTTTCTGCACCTTCGTATCGGATTTTGATTTGCTTGGGGTCTATGCCTGCTTGCAATACAAAATCGTATTTGAGTTGCTCCTGCTGGACATAAAAATCTAAATCAATACCGTTGTAAAGATTTTGATATTTGAGTTGGCTATAAGCGCGTAAATCTGTCCCGTGCTTACGCTCGTCATTTCCAATAAGATAGTTATAACGTGTGCTTTGTGGCTGCGAAGGCAGAATCTTAGGATTAGCATTTGCACCTTCAAAATGCAGTTTGATGCCATGCGCACGTATAATATCTCGCTCTGACGAATCTCTTGCTGGGCCGTGCTCGTGGTGGGTATGCGCCTCGCCCTCTTCGTGCGCATGTGAGCTATGCACGTGATGATTCGGAAAATCTTCTCTTTTGTAGAAACCGTAGGTAATGGTGTTGGTTTGTGCAAAAATAAACCCGTCGGGAATTTTTCCTCTGTAATGTACTGATTCGTCCCACTGCCCGCCGTTTTCTACAAAAGCTAAAGGACTTCGAGACTCAGGTTTGGCAGCGATTTGATTTTGGGGCTGTGCTTTAAGTTTTTGTTGAAAAGCACCGAGCGCCACAAAAAAGAGGCTAATAAATGCAATGGTGGAATATACAGTATATTTCATATTGATAAAATCAAAGTAATAACAACAAATTATTCGTTTCAAGGCGTATTTGCATACTATGGGTGTACGTCAGATTGGTAAACCACCTTAGATAGTTTCAGAACAAACAGTTTTTCAAAAGTTCTTAAAGAAATGTTAGTTCTGGGCTAATTTAGCAAAGTTATCGTGCACCCCATACTACATATTTTACGTAGAGTAACCATAGCACTAAACGTACTCAAAGAAATGTTAGTGCTGATTGTAAAATACATAGTTGGATTAAGTATTTGGCAATTTAGTAAAAAAAGTGAAATCAAAGGCTTTCATAAAGAAATTGATTGGCAAAATTTTATTTACTTACGAAGTGGTTTTCTAAAACGAAAGTTTTATTTATTATGGCAAAAAATAAAATTTTATACAAGCATGACCGTAATTATAACAATATAGTTGCAGTTTGGATAGCTAAAAAGTAAGTCTTTTAGTGGCTGTTTTTTAACGAATAAACCGTGATAAATTACAAAATTTAGAAATTCTTTGATTATATTTGTAGGTATTGCCCCAAAAAGGTGTAATTGGGTGCATTTCAAAATTGCGTGCTTTAGTTGTTTAGACCAAAACACAAGGGACGTAATTTTGATAAACGAGCACTAACTTCGATAAGCAATTTTCAAATAGGGTATCCAAATAAATCTGATAATACCTACGATATAAATCTGTTAAACCCAAAACCATCACATCATAAATAAATAAAACACAATGCAAACTCAATCTACAATAGCAGAAATCAAAGACGGGCAGTTCATCAGAGAAGATGTATTGAACGATTATCGCATTGCGTGCGAAAGCCGTGAAGCAAGTCTTGCTGGGCGTAAAGAAGTTTTTATGGGCAAGGCTAAGTTCGGCATCTTTGGCGACGGCAAAGAAGTTCCGCAGTTGGCTATGGCTAAGGCCTTTCAAAAAGGAGACTTTCGCTCGGGCTATTACCGCGACCAAACCTTTATGTTCGCTATCGGCGAACTGACTTTACAGCAGTATTTTGCACAGCTCTATGCCCATACTGATTTAGACCATGACCCCGCCTCGGCAGGCAGGCAAATGAACGGGCACTTCGCCACTCCTTATGTCGATGAGAGAGGCGAATGGCTCAACCTGAGCGAACGCTATAACTCAAGTGCAGACGGCTCACCTACCGCCTCCCAGATGGCAAGACTTGTTGGCTTGGCTTTCGCCTCAAAATTATATCGAAAAAATCCTGAATTAGGCGAGCAGGCTACAAATTTCACCAAAAATGGTAATGAAATTGCTTTCGGCACAATTGGCGATGCTTCAACCTCCGAAGGCGTATTTTTTGAAGCTATCAATGCCGCAGGAGTTTTGGGCGTGCCTATGCTTATGTCCGTATGGGACGATGGCTACGGCATATCTGTACCCAAACGCTATCAAACTACCAAAGAAAATATCTCCGAAATCTTAAAAGGTTTTCAAAGAAATAGTAGCGAAGAGCCAGGCTACGAAATTTTTAAAGCTAAAGGCTGGGATTACGAAGAGCTTTGCGATACTTACCTTAAAGCTGCTTATATCTGCCGCAGCGAGCACGTACCTGTGTTGCTGCACGTCGAAGAAGTTACGCAGCCACAAGGACACTCCACTTCTGGCTCACACGAGCGATACAAAACCGAAGATAGATTAGCTTGGGAGGCGGAGCATGATTGTATCAAAAAAATGCGTGAATGGATTATTACCAATAGTTTAGCTACAGCCGAAGAGCTCGATGAGATGGAAAAACAAGCTAAAGTAGCCGTGCGTGAAGCCAAAACAGCTGCTTGGCAAGCCTTCATGGATTCTATCAAAGCCGAACAAGAAGATGCACTTCATATCTTATCCGAAGCGGCGAACTCAGCCTCTGCGGATACAAAAACAGCCTTAGAAGAGATTCATAACGAGCTCAAAAATACTTATAACCCTATCCGCAAAGATGCAGTACGCGCCATGAAAAAAGCTATGCGTGTGTTGCGATTTGAGGACTCTCCTATTCGCGCTCGCATGCGCAACTGGCTCGAGCGCAGTGCAATTGCCAACTACGACCGTTTCAACTCACATTTATATAGCGAAACGCCTTATTCTGCGCTTAAAGTGCAGCCCGTCGCTGCCGAATATAGCGATGAGCCTAAAGTCATGGACGGACGTGAAATTTTACAGGCTTGCTTCGAGAAAGCCTTTGAACGCTATCCAGAAGTGGTTGCCTTTGGTGAAGATGTAGGTAAAATTGGTGATGTAAATCAAGCCTTTGCGGGTTTGCAAGAAAAGTTTGGCGAAGTGCGCATCATGGATACAGGCATTCGCGAAGCTACTATCGTAGGGCAGGGCATAGGATTGGCGATGCGCGGATTTCGCCCTATTGCCGAGATTCAATACCTCGATTATTTGCTCTACGGTTTGCAAGTACTCTCAGACGATTTAGCCAGTTTGCGCTACCGCACTAAAGGGCAGCAGCGTGCGCCTATGATTGTACGCACACGTGGGCATCGCCTTGAGGGTATTTGGCATTCAGGCTCACCCATCAGTACAATTTTGGGTAGTTTTAGAGGAATTTATGTGCTTGTGCCTCGCAATATGACTCAAGCCGCTGGTTTTTATAATACGATGCTCAAATCCGATGACCCCGCTTTGATTATTGAATGCCTAAATGGCTACCGTCTCAAAGAAGCACTGCCTGAAAATATTGGTGAGTTTTGCCTACCGCTCGGACAGCCCGAAGTATTGCGTGAAGGTTCGGATATTACGATTGTTACCTATGGCTCGATGTGCCGCATTGTGATGGACGCAGCCGAGGAGCTCGAGGCGTATGATATTAGCGTCGAAGTAATTGATGTGCAGACGCTTTTGCCTTTTGATTTAGACCACAGCATCTTAGCGTCTATTAAAAAGACCAATCGTGTAGTTTTTGCTGACGAGGACGTATCTGGCGGTGCATCAGCTTATATGATGCAAAAAGTGATAGACGAGCAAGGTGCGTATAAGTTTTTGGATTCTAAACCAGTTTGTGTATCGGCACAAGACCACCGCCCTGCTTATGCTTCTGATGGTGATTATTTCTCTAAGCCCAATCAAGAAACTGTTTTTGATGCGGCTTATGCTTTGATGCACGAGTTTAATCCTGCGCATTATCCAAAGATTGACTAAAATATATTTTATGCCAAAAGCCTATCGTATGCGAAAGTAAATCTACTTTCTTGCGGTAGGTTTTTGATTTAACTCTATGGCGTAGGGCTTCTGTCCTATGTATTATCCATAATTTGATATGGGTGCAAAAGTATAGTTATTTTTCAGGGTCTTTAGCCCTGATATATTCGTCCAAATCCTTAATTTTATGCTTGAGCATTTATTGAATAATACTGATTTTTGGCTGGCAGCAAAGGTATTACTTATCCTATGGGCAGCAGTCATTACTTCGCGCTTATCGCGCGTAGGTGTTGAGAAGTACTTGCGCGCTATTGAAGAGAGTAACAACTACGACAATACCACGCGCCTTCGTTTTGTGCGCAATGCCATCAATCTAACGATTGTTTTGGTAGCGGGAATTGTAATTACTTATACCATACCTGCTTTGCGTTCGGTAGCTGTGGGTATATCTGCTGGTGCGGGTGTGTTGGCTGCTTTCGTAGCTTTTACTTTTCAAAAAGCATTTAGCAATATTGCAAGCGGTATTTTTATTATTATTTTTAAACCTTTTAGGGTGGGCGATGTACTTACTGTAAGTACATACTGGGGTGTAGTAGAGGATATTACCCTGCGACATACTGTAATTAAATCACTTGAAAACAGGCGTGTAATTATTCCTAATGCACTAATTAGCACCGAATCCATTACTAACTCTACGATTCATGATGCGCGTACTTGTAAGTTCGTAGAAATCAATATTAGTTATGAGTCGGACTTAGAAAAAGCCATTCAAATTATCAAAGAAGAGTCGCTCAATCACCCTGATTCTTTAGATGTCCGCACGGAGGAGGAGCGAGAAGAGGGTGCAGAAGTTGTCATCATAAGAGTTGTCAATCTCAATGAAATAGGTGTTATGGTACGCGCCTATGTATGGGCAGCTGATCCTATTACAGGTTTTTTTATGCAATGCGATCTCAATCGTACGCTCAAAACTCGCTTACAAAATGAAGGCATATCACTTGCCTACCTGCCACGTGCCCTGATATATAAGCAAACCAACGCCTAAGAAAAGTAATGAAAGCAAGGAAGATATGTGGTAAAAAAGATCATACTACTATACATTGGATAGCCAGAATTAACATTTCTCAAAGCCATGTTATTTCTAAGCCCATTTTTCCATAGCGTAGGGTTTGCAAACCCCACGCTATGGAAAAATGTATAGTAATATGAAAAAAGATAAAAATTTAAGCAAGCTAAGGCATCAGAACAAAGGGCTGTACGTCAAGTTGGTAAATCGACTTAGGTAGTGTCAGAACTTATAGAAATAACATTTCTGACAGAAATGTTATTTCGGAGCTAATTTAGCAAAGTTGTCGTACACCCGAACAAAGAGTTTTTATAGTAGAGTCAAGGATATTAGATGTCAAATGGTTAGACTACGAAAACTATTCGTTCTGCGATCTGCATATCTAATAGATATGCCTATTTATAAAAAAGTTTTGATATGACTTACAATCACATCAATAGCTTTATCGCAGGAGCGATTATTAGGTACGATTAAATCCGTGCGGTATTTAAAAGGTTCTACAAACTCTTCATAGGCAGGCATTACGTGATTTTGATAGCGATAAAGTACATCATCGAGGTCGTAGCCGCGCTCCTGATTGTCGCGCATAATCCTACGGCTAATTTTAATGGGGTCTTTGGCATCTACAAAGATTTTTAAATCTAAGAGTTCTGATATTTCTTTAAAATAGAAAACAAACAAACCCTCTACAATAATTACTGAACGAGACTCAAAGCGCAAAATTCCAGGTTTTTTGTTCGGATTATTAAATGTATATTCTTCTTTTTCTACATCTTGCCCTGCAAGCAATTTGAGAATATCGCGCGTATAAGCGGCGGCATCTACAGACTCTGGCAGGTCAAAATTGCGAATATTTTGTGCGTCGAGTGGCTGCTCCTCGCGTACTTTATAATAATGATCTTGTGAAATAAGGCATACTTTTTCTTTGCCAATGCGCTTGAGAAGCTGTTGCAAAAAGTAAGTTTTGCCCGAGCCACTGCCGCCCGTTATGCCAATTAAATAAGGTTTTGATAAATCCATATACATATACTTTTTTTTACAGCTTGCAAAGCCCACCACAAAATATTGAAAAAGCCCAAACTATGTTCCCTGAAATGAAGAAATCGTAAGAAAAAAAATAAAGGCATGCAAAACTACGAAAATTTTATCAAAACAACGTAAATTTAAACACAAGGGGCGTACGACAACTTTGCTCAATTAGCACCGAAATAACATTTCTGTCAGAAATGTTATTTCTAAAAATTTGACATCTAATATCTTTACTGCCTGTAGTACGAAGCTCCAGCTTCGCTATAAGCTACTTCCGAAGCTGGAGCTTCGTACTACAATTTGCGAAAAACTGTTAATGCTGGGCTCAATTAGCAAAGGTCTATGCTTAAATTTTCAAATTACTTTTTGACATTTTTTGTTTTGATAGCAAAAAAGGTTACTTTGGATTTGCTAAAAAAGTGTTAGTGCTTTTTTGATTATTTTTTAGACCTACTTTATTACCATAAAAGACCACACAATCGTATGACATTTTTTTGTATTGATAATGAAGAGGATATGCAAAAAGCTTTTGCTATCCGAAGAAAAGTTTTTGTAGAAGAGCAACAAGTAAGCGAGGCGGAGGAGTATGATAAGTTTGAGTCGCATGCGCGCCACTTTTTACTGCTCGATGCGCAATCACAGCCCATTGGTACGGCAAGATGGCGTTTTAGTGAATACGGTATCAAGCTCGAGCGTTTTGCTATACTTAAAGAAAAGCGAGCGCGGGGTTATGGTATGCAACTATTAGATGGGGTGATTGCAGATATACAAGCCGTAGCACAAGAAAAAAGAATCAAAGGTACGATGTATTTGCACGCTCAGGTAAGTGCAGTGCCTTTTTACAAAAAAAGGCAGTTTGCAACGCAAGGAGATGTTTTTGAAGAGTGTAATATCAAACATTATAAAATGAAAAGGCAAATTTTTGAGGTTTAACACACTGCTTGGCTCAAGCTATTGTTGATTACAATACTACAATCTGCACCATAAAAAAAAAGAGTTGTTTTTCTATATAGAAGAACAACTCTTTGCTATGTTGGGTAAATCATGATACAATGTAGTTTCTGATGTAAAAAAAAGGATTTTAAATTACTTTTTCAAGCTACCTTTTTCTTTCTCAAATTGCTTGTTGAGCTCGCTTAGGCGTGCTGATGTACTTTTGAGTTTTTTGTTTGTCTCTTGCAATTTTGCAAGCATTTTTTGCTATCTGAAATGTTCATAATATTTTGAATTTGAATAGTTTGGAATAAATTTTAGGCCTGCCTACGGCTTATCGCTTCAAGCTACCTTTTTCTTGCTCGAATTGCTTGTTAAGCTCGCTTAGGCGTGCTGATGTGCTTTTGAGTTTTTTGTTTGTCTCTTGCAATTTTGCAAGCATTTTTTTGCTCTCTGAAATGCTCATAATTCTTTGAATTTGAATATTATAAAATAAAGTTTAGTATCTATATCTGTCTTGTGTAAGATTGATAACACAAATATACTAAATGATTTTATTAAAACAAAAAAAATGCGTACTTTTTTTTCAAAAAAAACACTTTTTTTATTTTGACTTGCATGTCTATTACAATTGCAAGGCTGCAAGTATGATTTATGTAGATTTAAAACGAGCTAAATATGGGCTAAATAAGCTCAAAATGGCATATTCGAGCTTTTAAGGTTGGATTTAAGTTGTTTAGTCTATCTATTATATAGGTTATAGCAAATACTCACCTATGTATTAAATTTTTTTTAAAACAACTTTTTTTATTCGTAGCTATTCGACTTTTTTGATGCCTAAGGTCAGTAAAAACAGGTTTTATTTTGCTTATCTGCGTTAGCTTGAGCACATTTATGTACCCCAAGGGAAAGATATATCGTAGGGTTACTTATGTTATTTTATTGATTTTCAAGCATTTATTTTTGCATGACTTAAAACTCAAGTAACCTTCCTTGGGCAATATTAAATTTTAGAAATAACATTTCTCTGAGAAATGTTATTTCTATCTGGCGCATGTCTATTTAGTATGATGCAATTAAAAAAATCATGCAGAACTACTGCGCTTGCTCGAACCATTCTTTAATTTGCATATATACCTCGTCCATTGCCAATAGTTTGAAGTGGTTAGCACCAGGGAAATCCCTATAGTTATTAGGTGCAAATGCAATACCCAACTCGGGGTTATAAGCACCTTTTGCACTTTTACTGCTGACTAATACATCGCCAAAAAG
This sequence comes from Bernardetiaceae bacterium, assembly GCA_020832465.1. Taxonomy (GTDB): domain Bacteria; phylum Bacteroidota; class Bacteroidia; order Cytophagales; family Bernardetiaceae; genus JAFIER01. The sequence goes on along the minus strand of JAFIER010000146.1, from coordinate 32,300 downwards.
TAAGTTGAGCCAATGCTTTTCATCTTCAGTAAGGCTACCCGAGACTATATAATAACGTACATGTGCCGGAATTTGCACGGCTGTTTGCGTATTGTGCCAAAAACTATCGGGGTTGTGCCCATACCAGTCCTCTTCTTTCAAATAGCCAAATCTTAAATCTTTGATGCCCGCACTGCGCAAATTGATAGCTTTGCCCACTAAGCGCGTATGCCAGTTTGGTACACGAGCTAAAATACCCGTAGTCAAATTTGCAAAACGCTCTAAAAACGAACCTAAATGAGGGGTAGCAAGCAGACAAACATGCTTGAGCTTCGGGACCCAAGCGGAGGAGGTCTCGAGTCCGTAATGGCACGCACTATGGGTGAGCAACCCCCCCATACTATGAGCAATAATGCTAATTTCGCTTATGGGAATGGGATAGTTTGCATGCAAACTTGCCAAAAGTGTATTGAGCATCTTGCCATTGTCAGAGATATGTAAGCCCGTATTATAGCGCAAATAAAAAGGTGTATAGCCCAAATCATGGGCTAATTTTGAGCCGTAATTGCTATAGTCGTCAAAATTCCAAGCGGTTTCGTTATGTGTAAGCCCATGTACAAGAATGCAAACTTTTGGGCGAAGCTCAAAATGTTTGCCGTAATAATCTCGTAAATAAGCGGGTTTGAGCAGTAGCTTTTGATGAGCATGATAAAATCCCATTTCAATACCCAAAGGACTCGATGCCAGCTTATCACCCAAAGCGCCATTCAAAAAACTCAAGCCTTTATAGCTAAGGCTCACCAACTTCTCAAAAAAATGCTGCATAGTACACAGAAATTACGATAAGAATAAATAAAAAATGTATGTATGTATGATATGTATGCAAGTCGCAATACGAATATGAGCAAACTCTACGATAGGTTTTTATTAGCTTAGCGTGAGGTTTGCAAATCCCACGCACGCTATGCAAAAATGTATAGTAGTATGGAGGAAAGCATATAGTGGTATGATTTATGAAATTTAACGAGCCAAACCTAAGGTTTGATTTCCATACGCTTGCTACCTCATATATGCGTAATAAGTTGGTGTTCTTGGTTTTAATAGATTATGTAGATAACGAAGATTAGTATTTTTTGTTATGCTTGCATACCTTTTTTCTTATAAAAAATAGCCTAATCTTTGGGGTATATTTCATATTGCAATATAATTTCCTGCCTCCAAACCACTACACTCGCCCTATTTGCTGTTTGCATCAGCCCCTAACAGTAATTTTGAAATGCACTCAATTTTTGTGGAGTACCAACAAAAAACACTAACATTTCTCGGAGGAATGTTAGTGTTTTTTGGCGTGGGGTTTGCAAATCCCATGCTATGGAAATATGGGCTTAGAAATAACATTTCTCAAAGAAATTTTATTTCTGGATAGATAATGTATAGTAGTGTATGTAATTAAACATTAAACCTAAAGTGCATGACATCACCGTCAGCTACGACGTATTCTTTTCCTTCGACGTGCAATTTTCCAGCCTCTTTAATTGCATTTTCGGTTTTGTATTGCTGGTAGTCAGGTATTTTTATAACTTCTGCTCTAATAAAACCTCTTTCGAAATCGCTGTGTATTACACCAGCAGCTTGTGGTGCTTTGTATCCTTTTTTGATAGTCCATGCTTTTACTTCTTTCTCTCCTGCGGTAAAATAGGTAATCAAACCGAGTATATTATATGAAGCACGTATAAGTTGGTCTAATCCAGATTCTTTAAGGTCGTATTCTTCTAAGAACATGGCTCTTTCTTCGGGGTCTTCGAGTGCTGCAATTTGTTCTTCAATAGATGCACTCACGACTATAATTTGCGCATTTTCGTCTTTGATAGCCTCTTTGAGAGCATCGACGTGGGCGTTACCAGTATGAATAGCTGTTTCTTCGACGTTAGCGACGTATATAACAGGTTTCATGGTAAGTAGGCAAAGTTCTGCAATGGCATTTTTTTCGTCTTCATCAAGTTCAAGAGCACGTACATTTTTGCCTTCTTCGAGGTGCGCTTTGATTTTTTCTACAAGGGCTAGTTCTTTTTGGGCATTTTTATCACCACTTTTAGCCATTTTTTGTGCACGTTGTTGTTTTTTTTCAATAGACTCAAGGTCTTTGAGTTGTAGCTCTGTGTCTATGGTTTCTTTGTCTAATACAGGGCTTACTTTTCCATCTACGTGAATAACGTTAGGGTCTTCAAAGCATCTTACGACATGGACAATGGCATCGACCTCTCTGATATTAGCTAAAAACTGGTTGCCTAAGCCCTCTCCTTTGCTTGCGCCTCTTACTAAGCCTGCAATATCGACAAACTCCATAATAGTAGGTAGCACCCGTTGTGGGCTTACAAGCTCTTCTAAAATTTTGAGACGTGGGTCTGGTACGGTTACTACGCCTACATTAGGCTCAATCGTACAAAAAGGATAATTCGCCGATTCGGCTTTTGCACTTGATAGTGCGTTGAAAAGGGTAGATTTGCCGACGTTGGGCAAGCCTACGATGCCACATTGCAATGCCATATTATATAGATTTTAAATTCGTTGCTTTGAGAAATTTTGTGCAAAGATAGCTATTGTTTTGGATTAAAAAAAATAGGTTCTTTTGCTTTTTGTGTTCTTAGTAAAGTTTTGCAGTTTGGTTTGCTTTAAGCCATAAAAAAAGCAATCTATCGGCATTATTAGCCAATAGATTGCTTTTTACGCCTTATGACTAAGTTTTTTCTACAAGCTGTTAGTCTTTCTTGATATGGCGAATACTACTTAATTACTTGACGATTTTCATATTTTCAAAAAGCCAATTTGCACCGGCATATTTTTCTACAATAAACATCACATAGCGAATATCTACGTTTATGCAACGCTTAAATTCGGGGTCATATACAAGGTCTCCTGTCATAGACTCCCAGTTTCCGTCAAAAGCAAGGCCGATAAGATTGCCTTCACCATCGATAACAGGGCTTCCAGAGTTGCCGCCCGTGATGTCGTTGTCAGTAATAAAACCTACACGGAGCTTACCGTCTTTGTCTGCGTAATCACCGTATTTACCTTCTTTGTAAAGTTTGATAAGTTTTTCAGGCACGATAAACTCTTTATCTGTGGGGTCTGCTTTTTCCATGATTCCCTCTATAGTGGTATAGAAGTTGAAAAATACGGCATCTTGTGGTTTATAGGATCTCACAGTACCGTAAGTAAGTCTTATAGTAGAGTTCGCATCGGGGTAGAAATGCTTATCGGGGTTCATTTCTCTGAGTCCTGTAACGTAGTTTTTCATACCTTGTTCTACTGCTGCGCTACTCATATATGATTTCATACCGAGTTTGCTTCTGTAGTAGTTTATCATATCTTCTGCAAGTTTGAATGCGGGGTCGCTTTCCAAATCTTTGAGTTTGGGTTTTGCAAGGAATTTATCCATAGCTTTTGCATCAGCAAACATAGAGTTGCTAAAAATAACATCAGCATAGGCACTAAAATCACCGTTATGATTTTTTCTTACTTCTTCGAAGGGTGCGGGGTGTAAATTTCTTTCGACGTCTTCGTAGAACATTTGTAAAAGTGCGGCGAAAATTTTCTTATCCGTAGATGCGGAGTAATCTTTAAAATGCTCTTTTTGGGCTTCTTTAAATTCGTTTATTGCTTCTTTAAAGTCGCTTTTATCCATTTCTTTTTCTTGGCCAAGCACTGCTTTAAGTGCAGTAAATTGGAATGCAAAAGAAATAATTTCGGTACCAAAAACAGCCTCTTCGAAATAAGTACTTGGGAGCTGCACATCTTTTCCGCCTTCATAAGCCGATGCTACCATAGGGAGTGCTGTTTTAAATGCTTCTTTGCCTGTATCCGTAGCCCATTGTTGGAAAGCAGATTCACCTGTTTGCTTATGCTCTATGGTGCGCAATCTTTTCAAACCTCTGTTTTGCCCTTTGAAATATTTATAATAGTTGCTCACTTGTGCATATTTAGAGGCGTAGGCGATACGTACTTTATCAGAAGCGTCCATATCTTCTTTCATAAGCGCAAGTCTTTTTTCACGCAATTTGATACGAGCGGGGTTTTTGATAGCGTAATCAATTTCAAGACCGTGTGAGGTTTTGTATCGTTCTGTCGTGCCGGGGAATCCAAGTACCATAGCAAAGTCATTTTCTTCTACGCCTTTGTAAGAAATAGGTAAAAAATGCTTAGGTTTATAAGGTACGTTATCTTTGGAGTAGTCAGCAGGTTTTCCATCTTTGCCTGCATAAATGCGCAAAAAGGCAAAATCTCCTGTATGGCGAGGCCACATCCAGTTGTCTGTATCACCACCGAATTTACCTATTGAAGAGGGTGGCGCGCCTACTAATCTTACATCACGAAAAGTTTCCATGACAAATAAATAAAACTCGTTTCCAAAGAAAAAGTCTTTGATAAAGCCGTCATAATGCGTATCTTTTGTAGCTTCTGCAACGATTTCTTGCTGAATTTGCTGCATTTTAGCCGCTTTTTCTTGGTCTGAAAGCCCTTTAAGTGCATTATTGATTTTTTCAGTTACATCTTCCATACGAACCAAAAAAGAAGCCGAAATACCAGGATTAGGTAACTCTTCGGCATAAGACATAGCCCAAAAGCCTTCGGTGAGGTAGTCATTTTGTACACTACTATGATTTTGAATCATATCATAAGCGCAGTGGTGGTTTGTGAGCAGTAGCCCGTCAGATGATATAGCCTCCGAAGTACAAAAATTGCGTCTTGGATCATTGCTATTAAGTCCGAATATAGCATCTTTAAGGCTTGAGCCGTTGATGCTATAAAGTTGCTCTGGGGTGAGCTTTAAGCCTTTGGCTTTCATATCTTCATACTTTTGCTGCTGAAGCAGCGATAGAAGCCACATACCTTCATCTGCTTTTAGGCTGCCTATCAATGTATTAAGCATTAAAAATAACACAAGGCTAAGGGAAAATCGTCTCATAAGTGTTCTGTGTTTTATGATTTGTGAAAACGTTGTAAAAATTTAATATTGCAAATAAATAAATAAAAAGCAATATTTGCACCAAAAATAAGAATAAATCTTTTGAATAGAATAGGCTGGGCGCATGCTATAAGGATATGAATGTTTTGTATCTCCTGGCATGGCACTCAGTTTCTGCATTGAAAAAACAGAAAAATATACGCATTAGCTTATCAGAACATGCGACATAAAACCTTTGTAATTGAGTTGCGAACAAAAAAAGCAACTTTTTTTTGCGTAAAAATTTTATATATTGGAAAAAAAGTTACATATTGTGATTGATATGTGCCATGTTTGCATAAAGTAGGTATAGATTTTGTTTTACTTGGTTATGAAAAGTGAATTGTGAGTTGCTCACTAGTTAAACATGCGCCGCTCAAATCACTCTTTTATAAGCCCAAATTGCATATTTTTGCATATTTAGGCACATACATAGAAAGAGTTACATTTTTGGCTATTTGTGCTATACGTAACTTTAATACACTGATCATACTACTATACATTTTTCCATAAAGCTATGGAAAAATGGGCTTATAAATAACATTTCTCAAAGAAATGTTATTTATATACGGAGAATGTTTAGTAGTATGTACACTGATAATAGATTTTGTAAACTCATACTGATTTCGTTATTTTAATGATTCGTTACGCTACTACATATTTGCTTTCTACGGTTATCATAGTTTATAGTACGCTATTACTATTACTTTTTCCGTCAGTTATAAAAGCGCAAACATTTAAATCACTTCGCTTTGAGAGTTTGTCTATTGAAAATGGGCTTTCTCAAAATACGGTTACAAGTATCTTACAAGATAGTCAAGGATTTCTTTGGTTTGGTACGCAAGATGGGCTTAATCGCTATGATGCCTATGAAGTGCGTATTTTTAGACATCGCAGAGATAACCCCAATTCTATTTCCGAGAATAGCATCAAAGTAATTTTTGAGGATAGCGATAAGCAACTCTGGATAGGCACTATACGAGGGCTTAATCTTTTTGACCGAAAAACACAAACATTTACTGCCCTTAAGCGCAATAACAATATTCCCAATTCTATCATACATGATGATATCAATGCTATTGCAGAAGATAGTAAAGGTAATATCTGGATTGGAACGCCATTGGGATTGAGTTGCTATAGCAAAACAACAAGACAATTTACAAACTACACACACGATGAAAATGATGCTAATTCATTAGTTATCAATACAGTCAAGTCGCTAATGGTAGATAACGAAGATAGAGTGTGGATAGGCACGGAAAGAGGGCTATCTATATACGACCAAACACTCAAAACATTTCTAAACTACGACGAGACAACCTTGCAATCAGGATTAAAAAATTTTAATATCTTGGATATCCTCCAAGATGATAGCAAAAATATCTGGATAGCTACAAATATGGGTTTGCATTTATATAACCCTGATAAACATAATTTTGAATACAAGGCTTTCTTTTTTAATGGTGCAGGTGAGCCCTTAGCATACCTTGTAAATAAAATCATGGAAAAGACCCCCGAGGTACTTTCCCTTTGCCTAAACGACGAGATATATTTGGAGTACAACTACAAAACTAATACAACTGATTACTACAGATTTCCTGAAGAAACAGGTGCATTGGATTATGTGTATAAGGATAGATCTAATCTAATTTGGATAGGCTCGCATAATTTAGGCGCACTTAAATACGACGAATACCTCGAGCGTTTTCAGCAGTATCAAAATGATCCTGATAACCCCAATAGCCTGCTTAACAACATCGTATGGAACTTTACAGAAGACAAGCAAAATCGTGCTTGGATCGTAACAGATAAAGGCATATCGGTAAGTAAGAGTAAAAATAGCAGCGAGTTTAGAAATTATACCCCGCAAAATACCCCTTCACTACCTCAAAGAGGTGGATTTAGCCATGCTTTTACTACACGCAGTGGTGAGGTATGGATTGGGTTTATAGGTGCGCCCCTGCACCGACTTAAAGAAGAGAAAAATGATGGAAGCCTTATTTTTGAGTCTTTAAGACTCCCTGCTAATGCAACTGAACAAGATAGAAGAACCATAGCATCTACGCTCGCTACAGTAGAAGACCATAAAGGAGATCTTTGGATTGCAGGTTTTAGAGGGCTGTGTAGGATTATCAAAGACCCCCAAGATAATAATAATTACAGTTTTGAACATTACTACAAAAAAACAGAAGGATTTGATGTAGAAGATAATGAGCTACCCTCTGATGCAATATGGTCTATTTTTGAAGATAGTAAAAAAAGACTATGGCTCGGCACCGATAGAGGCTTATCAAAAGCCATAAGAAATGACTATGGTAGTATCGTTGGCTATCAAAATTTTATGCAAGACCCCGATGATACAACTTCTCTTAGTAGTGATATGGTGCGCTCTATATGGGAAGACAAAGAGGGCATGCTATGGATAGGTACTACTAATGGATTTAACCGATTTAACCCCGAAACAAATAAAGCCAAACACTTTGGCGACTATATAGAACAAGCTAATTATGCTGTATATGGCATTTTAGGAGACGAAAATGACCGAATTTGGGTAAGTACGAATAACGGACTACTCAATTATGACTATAAAACCGACAAGCTCGTTACCTATACTTCTAAAGACGGTTTGCAAAGCAATGAGTTTAATAGCGGGTCTTATTACAAAGGAAAGGACGGAAAACTTTATTTTGGTGGTATTAAAGGCTTTAATGCCTTCCACCCTGATAGTATTGGTGAGAATAAGTACACACCACCCGTGCTAATTACCAATTTTAAAATTGCAAACGAAGAAGTACCGCTGCGCTCAGCACAAAACCCAAACTCCCCCCTCGAGTTTCATATTTCTGTTACTGAAGAAATTCGTTTGTCTTACGACCAAAATACGATATCCTTCGAGTTTGTTGCCTTAAACTATCGCCTACCTGAAAAAAATCAGTACGCTTACAAATTAGAGGGCTTAGACAACCAACTCAATTACGTCGGTGATAGAAGGTTTGTTTCTTATAATAACCTCCCCCCAGGCGAGTATGTATTTAAGGTAATAGGAAGTAATAGCGATGGCAAGTTCAACGAAGAGGGCGCATCAGTGCGCATTATTATTACACCGCCAGTTTGGATGACTTGGTGGTTCAGAATATTAGTTTTTGTGTTACTCGTTGCAAGTGCATTTGGTATCTATCGCAATCGTGTAAGTGCTATTGAAAAACAAAAGAAAATTCTTGAGGAGCAAGTCGCTGAACGTACTGCCGAAATTGCAGAAAAAAGTGAATCCTTAGAAAAGCAAAAAGATGAAGTCGAACGCTCTTACAATAACATCAGAATTCTTAGCGAAATAGGGCAAAAAATTACCGCTATCCTGGACTTAGACGAAATGATCGCTGCCGTTTATAGCTACGTAAATCGTCTTACTGATGCCAATGCTTTTGGTATAGGCATTTATAACGAAGAAAAAAGACGCATAGAGTTTAGAGGATTTATAGAAAAAGGTAAAAGAATCCCCGATAGCTATGACTCACTCGATGACGAGGACAGACTGTCTGTATGGTCGCTCAAAAACAACAAAGAAATCATTATCAACGACTTTGATAAAGAACATTATCAATACGTCAAAACCCGTATTAAAATCCCCGTTGGAGACCGAAGCAATTCATTGATTTATATGCCACTCGAGATAGACTCTCGTATTGTGGGTGTTATTACCGTACAAAGCCTGAAAAAAAATGCCTATAAACGCAACGACTTGACTATACTGCGCACCTTGGCATCTTATATTTCTATTGCGCTTGTCAATGCCAGTACCTACGAAAAACTCGAAGGGGCAACAGATACAATTAAATCAAAAAACCAAGCCATTATGAATAGTATTCGTTATGGCAAAACCATACAGCAAGCTATTTTGCCCAACGAAAAACTATTTAATACACACTTTGCCGATCATAAAATCATTTATAAGCCGCAAGCTGTAGTATCTGGTGATTTTTACTGGTTGCAAGCTACTGCCAACAAAGTATTTTTAGCCGTTGTAGATTGCACAGGGCATGGCGTACCTGGTGCTTTTATGAGTATGATAGGCAACACACTGCTAAACGAGACGGTAAGCCTCAAAGGCATAACAGAACCAAAAGCTATGCTTGAGAATTTGCATACTTCTATACGAGAAGCATTGCATCAAAAAGAAGCACAAAATACCGACGGTCTCGATATTGCATTAGCAAGTATCGAAAAACTCCCCGATGACAAATTTAAAATCGTTTTTGCTGGTGCAAAAAGATCTCTTTTCTATTATGCAAATGGACGTTTGTACGAGCTCAAAGGCGATAAAAAATCTATTGGTGGAAGACAGAAAGAAGACAAAAGAGAGTTTTCGCAACAAGAAGTGCTACTTACAAAAGGTGATGTACTCTATTTTACAACAGATGGATTCGTAGATCAACATAACGAAGCGCGAGTCAAATTTGGTACGCTCAAGTTTAAACAAATACTTGCAGCAGTAGCTGATAAATCATTAACAGAGCAACACGAAACGCTCAAAGCAGCATTAGAAAAGCACAGAGGAGAACAAGAATTGCGCGATGACATTACTATGGTAACAGTCAAACTATAAATCCGAAAAGTGCACACAGAATTGTTTTAAAAATTGTGTTAAACAACAAAAAATTGAGCTTTATACAACAAACTACTGCCGATAGCATCGACAAAAAGCTTTGTAAAGCATTACAAAAAGAAGTACTTGCCTTAAACGAAAAACCAGAAGCGTTTGAGGCAGTTGCATTGCGCATTTTCAGATTGCAAGCTGAACATAATCCAGTGTATCGCGATTATATCAAACTACTCGGTAAGCGTCCCGAAGCAATACATACAATAACACAAATTCCGTTTCTGCCAATATCTTTTTTTAAAACTCATGAAGTACGCACAGGAAACCGCCCTATAGCAACTGTATTTGAAAGCAGTGGCACTACAGGCGCAGAAGTGAGCCGTCATTATATCCATGACAAAGCTTGGTACGAAAAGGTAAGCCAATACACCTTCGAACGCCTTTACGGCAAACTAAATAACTGGCATATCCTTGCCCTTTTGCCTTCCTATCTTGAGCGAAATAATGCTTCATTGGTTGCTATGGTTCAAGACTTTATAAAATATAGCGCCCAGCCCTCAGGATTTTACTTACACGACCATAAAGCCCTTGCAGAGCAACTCAATACCCTTGAAGCGCAGGGCAAAAAAACTTTACTCATCGGTGTAAGCTTTGCACTCCTTGATTTTGCCGAAGCATATCCCATGCCACTCAAGCATACTACCCTCATGGAAACAGGAGGTATGAAAGGAAGGCGAAAAGAAATGATCAGAGAAGAGTTGCACGCAGTGCTCAAAAAAGCATTTAGCACCGCACAAATTCATTCTGAATACGGTATGACTGAACTGCTATCACAAGCCTATGCCACCCAAGAGGGTGTTTTTGAGCTACCCCCTTGGATGCGTATATATCTAAGAGAAGCCAACGACCCCTTCGAAATAGAACAAGAAACAGGTGCAATCAATATCATTGATTTGGCAAATATCGAAAGCTGCGCCTTTATAGAAACACAAGACTTAGGATCCAAACAAACTACAAATAAAGTGCAATACAAAATCATGGGACGAATGGATAATTCAGACGTAAGAGGCTGTAATTTGATGTGGAAATAATAAAAACAAGATGCAAAAACAATAAATCTATCAATTTATACGTAATTTGCGCTTTTCAGAATACTTATTACTCAAACTTAGATGATATACTCATAATGCAAGAAGAGGAAAACCATTTCGAACAAAATCAGGAAGAGCAAACGCATACTTCAAACTTGGATTTAAGCAAAATTAGAGATGCCGTAGATAAAGTACGTGGCGAAATTCACCGATACGTCATAGGGCAAAATAATATGATTGACCAGCTCCTCGCTGCTCTTTTTACGGGGGGGCACGTCTTGATAGAAGGTGCGCCAGGTATTGCCAAAACGCTCACTGCCAAACTCATGGCAAAAGCCTTAGCTATAGACTTTTCGCGTATTCAGTTCACGCCAGACCTTATGCCTACGGATATTGTCGGTACGAATGTATATAATATGAAAAACTCCGAGTTTCAATTTATGCAAGGACCTATCTTTGCTAATCTTATTCTTATAGATGAGATTAACCGCTCACCCGCCAAAACGCAAGCCGCACTCTTTGAGGCTATGGAGGAAAAGCAAGCTACTATTGATGGAAAAACCTATAAATTTTCTGAACCTTTTTTTGTCATAGCTACCCAGAACCCCATAGAACAAGAAGGTACATACAGACTCCCAGAGGCGCAACTCGACCGCTTTTTGTTTCGAATCGTGATTGATTATCCTAACCTGGAGGAAGAAAAAGAAATTCTAAGGCGTTTTAAAAATAATTTTACCATTGACTTTACTAAAATAGAGCCGATTATGCAGGCAGAAGAAATCCTCGCCTGTAGGAATATCGTAGAAACGCTTTATATCAAAGATAACTTGCTCGATTATATTGCCGATATTGTCTGCCAAACCCGAAACAATGGCAATCTGTTTTTGGGTGCATCGCCACGTGCATCGCTGGCAATTATGCGTACATCAAAGGCATTTGCAGCTATGGCAGGACGAGACTTTGTTACGCCAGAGGATATTCAAAAAGCAGCTTATCCTGTTCTCAATCACCGAATTATACTCACGCCTGAAAGTGAAATGGAAGGATATACACCTACACAAATTATCAAAGAAATGATTGAAAAAATTGAAGTACCGAGATAAGAAAAATCTCTTCGTGAACAACTACTTACAGAAAATAAAACAATCGTGGAAGCCCGAAAAACCCTTATATGCCTGGGGGATTACGCTTATTTTGCACGGGCTTCTTTTCGCTCTAGTCTATGCCATTTTTGTGCCTTCTTATAGAAGCCTTACAGATATCGAAGCTGTTCGTTTGATAGCCTCTCACTTACCTTTTGATGCAAGTTTTGAGCAGCTCCCTCTTCCTTTTTATCTGCTTGTCTTATTGCGTAAAGCGCAGCAAATATTTGGGCTTCATGATGCTTATGCTACTTTTTTAGTCTTGATTTTGTACGCCTCTTTCTCGGGATTCTTAATTCGAATATTGAGAAGTCTTAATAGTTTCAAGGCAATAGCACTATATCTGCTGTATTTCTTTGGTGCTGGTATTACTTTCCTCTTAGCACTCAACGCCTCACAAGTTGCCGGGCTAGCGACCTTAAGTGGCATGATTTTGATTTTGCCTTACGGCAATCGCTCGTTCTCGGCAGAGTCTATATTAGGCTTTGGATTGCTTCTCGCCGGTGCACTGCTCGCTGTATCTGCTTTTTGGATTGCACTGCTGACGGCTATGCCTTTTATCATACTGCATTTCGAACCTAAATATTGGCGTGCTAATCAGTTTACAGCCTTTTTTTTAGCTATGAGCTTAATTTTTGCACTCTACCTCGACCGCATCAATACAGAATATTATCAAAATCAAAAATGGCAGAACTTTACGCACGAATGGCAAATCAAAAAAGCAATAGAAGGCATTGATTTTGAAGCCTGCAAATACGACGAGGCTTGCCTCACATCGCTCGAAGCAGCAGGCTGGACGCTGCAAGATTTAGCCATGTATCAAAAAGGTTGGATAGCCGATAGCCTTGTTTTTAATCCCGTGCGTGCAGAGTTATTTCTCAAAAATGATGTGCAAATTTTGAATAATTTTACAGCACACACTCCTGAAACTAACTTCCGACAACTTTTGTATAACGATTTGCTCCTGAGAGGGCAACTTATTTTAATGGCTCTATTTGCCATTTTTGTGCGTAGGGATAAGCATTTTGTGAGTAAAATTTTATCTTTTTGGGTAAGTACAGCACTTTTATTATGGCTTATTATTTATATCGCCCCAGCATCGCCGCTTTACCCTTATTATCCCTATTTGATTTTTATCGGTATTATGCCTTTGCTACTCCTCGAACGTACATATTTTAAAGATTTTGACCTTTGGGAATACAAGTTTCGCATCGCTGCCTTTTTGCTAATTATTGCTTTTATTTGGAACGGCGCACAAGCCATGCAAAATTATGTAAATAAAAGTGTAGAAGGCTTACAAAAAAGAAAAAAAGCCACGAAAATAGATCAGGAAATAGCTGCTTACACAGCCAAAGAGCAAATAAATTTTATAGATACAAAACTCCAACACAGCTACGTAACGCCTTTCCAAAAGGCGCAACTATGGCAACAACCTACAAGAGGAGTCGTATATCCTATACAAGAAAATGCAGCGGAGGGCTATCTCGATTATTGGTGGTTTGTACCAGATAGTACATATAAAGCAGAGCGAAATTTACTCGGTTTTTTTATGCAAAAGCATTATAATCAAAGCCTTAAATATGATACATTGAGCCTACCCCAAACTGGTGCAAAACTCTTTAAAGCCCAAAAAAAATAGCGAAAAAAGCGGTAGTGTATAACAAGTAATGCTTAGAACTAACAGTTCTTTGAGAACTGTTAGTTTTGAAAGACTTTGAGCATTACATCTTTAAGACTACCAAAAAAGCAAAGCAAAAAAAGCGACTAAAAAAACAATTGCAAAAAGGAATAAATAAATAATTCACACAAGGAAACTTTTCTATTCGCTTTGGCATTATATTAGAACTGGAGGAAGCGTAAAGAGCAAACAACCAAAGGTTATCTGCTCTCTCATACTCACTAACTATGACTAACAAAATGTTTCTTCTCGATTCAAAATTGAATTTGTTCGAATAATCTTAATAGGGTTTTATATTTGAAAGGCGAAGTATCAATAGCCGCAACTATGTGCTTCGCTTTTTTATTTCGTTTTTTTATGTTTTATAACGCCACTTTGGGCGTGTAAAGCATTTAAAACAAATGCTTTACACTTTTAGGGTCTTTTCTGTTGTAAGTCAGAAAAAGTATTCAATAGTTGTTTTGCTTTGATGACCCGCACTCGCTCAAAAGGGTTGCAAAGATTTTTTATTTTTTTGAAAATAATTAAAGATTATCGCATTTAGGCATTAAAAATGAAGAATACTGCCAAAAATTTTACCTAAGTTCAGTCTGCCATTACAAAAGTCAGATGCCAAAGCCCTCTAAACTCACCTTCGCTAAACCCTTTAGCTTTGTCTTCAGGATATAGTTTGTCTATAAGTTGGGCATCACCCTCGGCTAAGCTTTCGCCTACCGTACCATGACACTTCAAACAAGTAGGCATACCTAAGTAAATGGGTTTGAAATAATGCACTACGCCTTCTTCTTTGTCTTCTTTTACAATATCTTGGGCAGGTGCTTGCATATTCGTACTGACAAATTGGGCTATCATATCCTTTTCTAAATCATTTTGAGGTGCATTTTTCGGATTGCGATGCCGCACCGCTACTCTGCGCACCTGCACACCGTGCGCTAAAGAAATAGAATCCGTAAGCGGAATGGCTGCTTCGTGGCAGTATTGCATAGCATTTGCTACACCGCCCGCTTGCATAGCAGCTGCTACTTGCGCAAGCATGGCATTCTGACCCTCACGTGTAATATGCTCGCCGAGGCGTTGAAAATCTTCTTCGTTAAAGACTTTTACATTCTTATTTTCAGTTTTACTGCTACTCCCTTTTTGTCCATCTTGGCAGGCAATCATCAAAAATGCAAAAAAGGTAAGCGTACAAATCATGGATATTAGCTTCATAAAAAAAGGCTTTGGGGGTTTTAAAATAGGAATTTATCACGTTTAGCAATTCCTGAAATTATAGCGCAAAATCGAGTCTGTTTAATGCTATGAAAACAGCACCGAGCGTAAATCTATGCTACAGGCTCAAATCAATCGTGATAATTTGAATAAAAAAGCAACAAATACAAATATATGCAAATTTGTTTGATTATTCGTATAAGCCATAAGCTTTCTTATCAAAAAGTCATTTTTGAAGTTCATAGTGCTTTTGAATACGACTCCTAACTCTGGCATCATGCGTAACGATAAGAAGTGTAGCTTTTGCTTCATCGCAAAATTCTCGGATAAGGCTTAATACTTTTTCACAATTTTGGTCATCAAGGGCAGAGGTGGGTTCATCAGCAAGCACCACTTTCGGCTCGTGCAATAAAGCTCTGGCGATACTTATGCGCTGCTGCTCGCCGATGCTTAAAGCCTGTGGGTATTTTTTTAGGCTATCTGCCAAGCCTACTTTATCGAGCTGTTGCTGTATTTTAGCGGTATTGGCTTTTCTGCCTGCCAAGCGTTGAGCCCATCGCAGGTTATCGAGCACGGATAGAGAAGGAAGAAAATAAGATTTTTGAAAAATCATACCTATATTCCTCCCGCGAAAGCGGTCTATTTGGGCTTGCGTATAACTACTCCAGTCGGTATGAGCGATACTTAAATTTCCTTTTTGAGGACGTAGCAGCCCGCATAGCAGATTGAGCATAGTCGTTTTTCCACTGCCTGATGCGCCCAAGAGGAGTGCGTGCGCCCCCTGTGGAATTTCGAGGTCTGGAAAATAAAACTGTTTTTCAGCATCATACTCAAAAAAAAGATTGCGAGTTTGTATCATGGCTATTTGTGCGGCTATCGGTTTAATTTTTGATTAAAAATTCATGAATTTGCTCACATACTTGCGCTAATGCTTCGGGCATTTCGGACTTATCATAAGGGTGCGCCCCACCGAAAACGTGGTCAGTGCCTTCGATAAGATGGGCTTCTACACGCTCGGGGTTAGCAGCTCGGATTTGCTCGAGCATGGCTGGCGGTAGTGTGGGGTCTTCACTTCCGTGAAAAGCCAAAATAGGTTTTTGCGCTTTTTCAACGGCTTTAAGAAGGTCTAAGCGAGATTCGTTATTGATAAAATCTTCACAAAATTGGTAGTACATGGGCATTTCTTGCTTGGTGCGCCCGTTGTGTATGAATTTTACACCTTCTTTTTTCCAAGCTTCTAACTCTTCGGCAGCGTAATGCGACTTTAAATCGCTCACCGCAGCAAGGCTAATCGCTGCTTTGATGCGCTCATCTTCTAAGGCTTTGATAAGCGCAATAGACGCACCTCGGCTATGTCCCATCAAAAATACACGCTTGCGGTCAGCGATTGCTAAAGGGTTTGATTCACCGAAAAGCCAATCTAAAACTACTTGAATATCAGCAAGTTCACGAGAAAAATTATTCATACCAAAAGCCTCCAAATCCACAAAATCAAGTGGAAAATCTGGCGTTGTGCCGTTGTATGAAAAGTTGAGTTTGAGAAATATAAAATCCTGCTTGGCAAAAAAATCAGCTATCAAAGGAAAAGTCCCCCAGTCTTTAAAACCTTTAAAGCCATGCACAAAAATTAAAATAGGTTTGGGCTGTAAGCCAGTTTCGCTGTAGCGATAATCGAGGGCAAAGGCTCTGCCTTCAGGATTCTTGAGTGTAATTTCTTTTTTTATCATTGGGTAAAAAGTTGAATGAGCATATCATTGATGCTTAGTAAATTTAAACATTAGCACTAACAGCTCTGGCAGCAGCACTGTTGGTTTTAAAATTTTTAGGCCCTACGATACTACTATACATTCTCCATATAGAAATAACATTTCTCAAAAAAATGTTATTTCTAAGCCCATTTTTCCATAAAGCTATGGAAAACTGTATAGTAGTATGTGAGGTTGTACTAAGATTTATACGACTTTTTAGCTCCACGATTAAAATCGTGGGTTTTACTCGATAAAGCCCACAAATTTATTTGAGGGAAAGCATATTTCCGTATAAAATTTAGCAGAACCAAGCTTTATTAAACGTCTGCTGACTGCGCTATAAGCAATATTAGTGCTGTGCTAATTTAGCAAAAAAGTGATTATTTTGCAAATGGCTGCGGCTCAGAAATTATATTTCTTTGAGAAATCTTATTGCTGAGAGGCTAATTTGCTTGTCCATCAAACTTCAAAGCGCAAATTTGAGTTTAATAGAGTAACAAATATCAAAAATATCATTTATTTTTGTAGGCAATATTGCGCTTACAAACCACACACACTTAATCAAACACAAGACACACATGGACGAACAAATAATAAAACAGCCCACTGCATCGGCATTGACTTTTGAAAATACAGCTGTAGCTTTTGCTTCACGTTCGGATTATCAGTTACGCAAAATGAAGTGGCTTTTCACCATGATGAGCAAGCCTTGGCTCGTGCGTTTGGGTAGCAAAATGCTACGCCTTGCTTTCCGCCTTAGACTTCCTATCGAGGGCATCGTGAGGCACACGGTTTTTGAGCAGTTTTGCGGTGGCGAGACCATCGAGGAGTGCGAGCGTACGGTACAAGAATTGGCTTCGGCTGGTATAGGTACAATCTTGGACTACTCCGTAGAGGGCGAAAAAACAGAGACTGGCTTTGTCAAAACCCAACAAGAAATTTTACGTACCGTAGAGCGCGCAGCGCAAGCAGAGGAAATTCCTTTTTCGGTATTTAAGGTTACTGGCGTAGCTTCTTTTCCACTTTTAAGCAAAGTGCAAGCAGGCATTTCGCTTACAGCGCAAGAGCAGGCAGCGTGGGAGCGTGCGCAGGCACGGGTCGATGAGATTTGCCGAAAGGCTTACGAGCTGGGCGTGCGCATTTTTATCGATGCCGAAGAAACTTGGATTCAGCATACGATTGATAAACTCACGCTCGAGATGATGCGACGTTATAACAAAGAGCAAGTAATTGTATATAATACGTATCAATTCTATACGAAAGCTGCCTTGCCCAATCTGATAAGAGATTTAGCTGTTGCCGAAGCGGAGGGTTTTGTGCTGGGCGCAAAATTTGTGCGCGGTGCTTATATGGAGAAAGAACGTGCACGTGCAGAAGAAAAGGGCTATCCCGACCCTATTCAAGATACAAAAGCCAATAGCGATAAAGATTTTGACGAGGCTTTAAGCATAGCAGTAAAAAATTATAAAAAACTTGCCATTTGTGCAGGCACGCACAACGAAGCAAGTAGTTTGCTTTTGGCAAATCTAATGGCAAAGCATCAGATTGAGCCCAATCACCCTCATTTTTATTTTGCCCAGCTTTACGGTATGAGCGATAATATTTCTTACAATTTAGCCAACAGAGGATATAATGTGGCTAAGTACGTACCTTATGGCGCAATCAAATCGGTGCTTCCTTATTTGATTCGACGTGCCGAAGAAAATACTGCCGTTGCCGGACAGACGGGGCGCGAACATACCCTAATTTTAAGAGAGTTGCAACGGCGAAAATAGACTTTTCTCAGGTATTTCATAAAAACAGCAAACACGATAAAAAAGCAAAAACCTTAGCGTTTCTCAAGAGAAACACTAAGGTTTTTTAGATTTGTCGGAGTGGCAGGATTTGAACCTGCGACCCCTTGCACCCCATGCAAGTACGCTACCGAGCTGCGCTACACCCCGTTAATCAGATTGCAAATATAGGCGTTTTATTTTTACGATGCAAATTTATAGCTATTTTTTTTCAATAAAGCCCAAATCTTCTTTTTCTACTGTTTGGCGCTTTGCCCCCTCTAGACTATGCGATTTGAGCTATTTCTACGATTATTTTATTTAAAGTTTTAGCTTTAACGCAAAAAAAGTACAGATTTCCTTATCTTTGCCTTGTGAAAAAAAGAATCGTAATTATACCGACTTACAACGAAATCGAGAATATCGAAGCCATGATACGCAAAGTATTTTCTTTGCCAATGGATTTTGATGTACTTATTGTAGATGACAGTTCGCCTGATGGCACTGGGGAGCGTGTGCGTGCATTGCAAAAAGAATTTTCGGGTTTGCACCTCGAGCAGCGCACGGGTAAACTCGGCTTAGGCACTGCTTATATTCATGGTTTCAAAAAAGCCTTAGCTTGGGGTTACGAATACATATTCGAGATGGATTGTGATTTTTCGCATAATCCAGAAGACCTCCCTCGTCTTTATGCCGCTTGCGCTGATAAAGGGCATGATGTAGCTATCGGTTCTCGTTATTCTCAGGGTGTAAATGTCGTAAACTGGCCTATGAGTAGGGTTTTGCTGTCTTTTTTTGCCAGTTATTATGTACGCTTTATCACGGGTATGCCCATTGCTGATACTACGGCAGGTTTTAAATGTTACAAACGCCAGGTATTAGAAACCATCAACCTCGATAGGATTCGTTTTATTGGTTATGCTTTCCAAATAGAGATGAAATTTACGGCTTGGAAGTTTGGTTTTTCTATTACAGAAGTACCTATTATTTTTACAGACCGCACAAAAGGCAAGTCCAAAATGTCAGGTGGAATTATCAAAGAAGCGGTTTGGGGCGTAATGCAAATGAAAATACGCAGCCTTTTCCAACGCTATCAGCGATAGGTTGCCTGCTATTTTAGCCTTATAATAAATAACACAAGCACTTAAAAGGGTGTACGACAACTTTGCTAAATTAGCTCCGAAATAACATTTCTGAAAGAAATGTTATTTCTATATTTATACCTGCAAATATACCTGCTTAAGCCTGCTATTGATGTATATTTGTGCCATTCAATTATATCAAAACCACATTTAAATGACGCTTACAGACTGGATTGTACTTATCGGTACGCAGCTTTTTATCGTAGCTTATGGTATTTGGAAAAGCCGCAACCAAAGTAAAGACCTTAAAGGCTATTTGCTTTCGGGCAAGGATATGAACTGGTTTACGATTGGCATTTCTATTATTGCTACACAAGCAAGTGCTATTACATTCCTCTCGACGCCAGGTCAGGCTTTTGGCAACGGTATGGGCTTCGTACAGTTTTATTTAGGTTTGCCTTTGGCAATGATTGTACTTTCTGTAACGGCAGTTCCGATTTTTCACCGCTTAAAAGTTTATACGGCTTACGAGTATTTAGAAAATCGCTTTGATTTAAAAACTCGTAGTTTGGGTGCATTTTTATTTCTTACACAGCGAGGGCTTGCGGCGGGTCTGTCTATTTATGCACCAGCGATTATTCTCTCTGCTGTTTTAGGCTGGGATATTTTCTGGTTGATTATTGCAATTGGTATTATCGTAATTATTTACACGGTAACGGGTGGTACGAAGGCTGTAAGTCAGACGCAAAAGCAGCAAATGTTTGTTATATTAGTAGGTATGTTTTTGGCAGCCTATTTTTTGGTGCAAATGCTACCCGCTGAGGTTTCTTTGGGTCAAGCAGTAGATGTAGCAGGTGCTGTCGGTCGTATGGAAGTGCTTAATTTTGATATTGATTTGGGTAGTCGTTATAATGTATTTAGCGGTTTGCTGGGCGGTTTTTTTCTGGCTTTGTCTTATTTTGGTACAGATCAGTCTCAGGTACAGCGTTATTTGGGTGGTAAGTCCATCACACAGAGTCGTTTGGGCTTGTTAATGAATGGCATTGTCAAGATACCGATGCAGTTTTTGATACTTTTTGTAGGTATTTTGCTTTTTGCTTTTTATCAATTTGAGCAGCCGCCACTTTATTTCAATACTGCTGATAAAGATTTGATTATCCAAGACGCAAATATTGCCGCAGAATATCAGGCTTTAGAGCCTACCTACGACCTCGCTTTTAAAGAAAAAAAGGCAGCGATTTATACTTATATTCAAGCCGAAGAGGCGCAAAAATCTGAAGCTAAGGCTCAGCTTCTTGCAGCTGATGCGCACTATGAAGCCACTCGGCTTAAAGCTATTGCCGTACTTGGACAGACCCAAAACGAAACCGATATTGCCAAGTTACGCAATAGCGATTTAGATTATGCTTTTATTACTTTTGTTGTATCGCATCTGCCTGCGGGTTTGGTAGGTTTGCTGATTGCCGTTATGCTCTCTGCGGCTATGTCCTCGGCAGCTTCAGAGCTTAATGCCTTAGCATCTACGGCTATGAACGATATTTACAAACGTTCGATTTATACCAAAGGCGATGATAAGCATTATTTTAAAGCCTCAAAATGGCTTACTCTTTTTTGGGGAATTTATGCTATTTTCTTTGCACAAATAGCTCGGGAGCTTGAAAACCTAATTCAAGCTGTAAATATCTTAGGTTCACTTTTTTATGGTACAATTTTAGGAATTTTTCTCACTGCTTTTTATATCAAAAAGGTAGGCGGGCATGCCGTTTTTATGGCAGCAGCTACGACACAACTTTTTATTATTTACGTGTATTTTTTTCCTATCATAGAAATTTCTTTTCTTTGGTATAATTTAATTGGTTGCTTGATGGTCGTTTTCATATCGTGGACTTTGCAGCAAACACTATTCAAAAACAAAAATAAAGGCAGTGGGCAGTAAAAACGGGTGTACGTCAAAGTTGGTAAATCAACTTAGATAGTTGCAGCCTTCACAGTTTTTAAAACTGTAGCCCGAAGCTCCAGCTTCGGAAGTGGCTTATAACGAAGCTGGAGCTTCGTACTACAGGCCTTAAAGATATTAGATGTCAAATTTTTGGAACTAACAGTTCTTTGAGAACTGTTAGTTTTGAAAGACTTTGAGCATTACATCTTTAAGACTACCAAAAAATGTATAGTGATATGATTAAGTATGAACAATTTAGCCACAAAAAGGCTTATTATCATATATTATCACCTTTGATTTGCTACCTGCTTAGGTAGGATATTTGATACTACTATACATCAGTCAGTCAGAAATGTTATTTCTGTTTTTATCATGGTTTGGGGTTTGCAAATCACAACGCTATGGAAAATGTATAGTAAGATAGTTTAGATATTAGGGCTAAGATGCCGATATCTAATCTTGGATAATGTTTATTACGAATTTAAATTTCTCATCATTTCTTATTTTGCAAATTATATTATGAGTAGCAAATTAGCTTTAATCGTGTTTATCTTAGCAGCAAGCGTTGTTTTTCCTGCTTTGGGTTATTATTTGGATTTTAGAAATTTCAAAAAATTGCGTCTTCCACGCAAAAATAAAACAGAAAAAACAGAAGATAAGTCTGAAACAGTGAATGAATAGCCATACAAAGTGTGCCCAATAAGGGGGGGGGAGTGTATAACAAGTAATGCTTAGAACTAACAGTTCTTTGAGAACTGTTAGTTTTGAAAGACTTTGAGCATTACATCTTTAAGACTACCCTTTGTTGCTATATTTTTGTTTTGCAGGCAAAAAAGTTTTTATCAGGTAGGAATAAGGTTTCTCAAAGCAATGTTATTGCTAAGTCTATTTTTACATAGGGGGGGTGGAGTTTACAGCTGCGATACTATTATGGAAAAGTGTATAAATAGGTATTTGATTGTATCTCACAAAGGGTGTACGACAACTTTGCTAAATAAGTCCAGAAATAACATTTCTTTGAGAAATGTTATTTCTATAATGTACTAAGCATCAAGCACTAACAGTTTTCGAAAAACTGTTAGTGCTGAAACTACCTAAGTTGATTTACCAACTTGACGTACACCCCTCACAAAAAAGGTCTTTATTTCTAAGAATTTTAGAAATAAAGACCTTTCTTTCGTACTAAAAAATAGTAGTTGCTTATGCGACTTCCTCTGCGGGTTTTACATGCACAAAAGAGCGTTTTTTGTAACCTTTAGTAAAGACTACTTCTCCATGTACAAGTGCAAAAAGTGTGTGATCGTTACCGATTCCCACGTTTTTACCAGGGTGGTATTTTGTACCACGTTGACGTATGATAATATTGCCAGCTTTTACTTTCTGACCGCCATATATCTTTACGCCTAAGCGTTTGCTTATCGAGTCGCGTCCGTTCTTACTACTACCTACACCTTTCTTGTGAGCCATAGTTTTAACTTTTTAGAATTTGAAAAGAAATAATAAAAAAAAGATTTACAAAAAGCACTAAGCTACGATATCCGTAATACGAATTTTGCTTAAGTACTGACGATGTCCTTGCTTTTTGCGGTATCCTTTGCGTCGTTTTTTCTTAAAAACAATTACTTTGTCGCCTTTAAGGTGGCTTTCAACCTTTGCTTTGACGCTCGCACCTTCTATGGTGGGCGCACCGACAGAAACAGTGCCATTATTATCTACGAGAAGCACGCGGTCGAAGCTTACTTCTGCGCCCTCCTCTTGCTTGAGGCGGTGCGTATAGATAAAACGGTCTTTTTCTACTTTGAACTGTTGTCCGGCTATTTCTACAATTGCATACATAATTGTAAGAGCTATTAAGCGTATAAAATGATAAAAATAATAAGAACCACAAAGTTAGTAATTTTTGTGGGAAATAAAAAATATTTATCCATAAAATAACAAAATCTTAGTGCAAAGCCGCACCGCTTAGATGTCTATGGGTGTACGTCAAGTTGGTGAATCGGCTTAAGTAGTTTCAGCATTCAGCGTTTTGCGAAAACTGTAAGCGCTGGGCTAATCTAACAAAATACTCCTACATCTGTGTTTATTTTGCTACTAAGTACTTTTTACGCAACTCCAAAAATGGCTCTTCTATAAAGCGTGTACATAAAAAAGCACTTACAGCCGTAAGCAAAATTAAGTACAAGGCTTTGAGCCAAGCCGTATCTCCAGCGTAATAACTGATAGGAATAAGCCAGAAATAATGCCATAAGTAAATGTTATAGCTATAATAAGCAAGCAAACGCAGTGCAAGCCCCCCCCAAATATAGGTTATGTGCTTAACCCCTAACATCAAAACGACTATAGCAAAAGGCACAATAGCACGCCTCAATAGCGCATGGGGGTCGTAGTCTGGGTAATAAAGTACGGCTATAAGTAGCAAAACAATAGATAGCAAAATCAATAAAAAACGTTGCCAATAAGAAAAAGTTGGTCGCCATCGCAAGAAAATAAGCCGGGCTAAAAGTCCCCAGCCAAAAGCATCTAATCGATTGTGCGTATAGCTGGGCCATTCGCCCAACTCCCACAGAATCCCAATACACTTAAATCCTAAACCCGCCAAAATCCACGCCCAGGCAAAAGCCCATAGCCACGCCTCCCCTCTTGTGCGCATTTGCAACAGCAAGAAAGTCCCTATACCAAAAAGCAAATAAAAATGCTCTTCTGCACAAAGCGACCATGTATGCTCGAAAGCATCGCGAGCGGGCGGTCCGGCATAATTGCGTAAAAAGAGTAAATATTCCCAAATTTCTGAAAACTCAAATACAGCCTCTTTGCGAATCGGTATGATAAGCCACTGACCGAGCAGGTAGCCTATTATGATAAAGAAAAAATAAGAAGGTAAAATTTTGGTCAGTCGTTTTATCCAAAATGCACGCCAATCCATCTTAAAATCTTGACGATACGCCTCTATGGCTTTGCCGCTTACCAAGTAGCCAGAAAGCACAAAAAAACAATCTACGCCTATTCCTCCCCAATCAAACCAACCAAAATGCGCCGCCAGCACCGTAATAATGGCAAAACCGCGCAGATAGTCCCAAGCAGGAATGCGCCGCTCGTCTCTGAGGGTGCTTATCAAACGTTTGCCTACAATAGATGATAAAAGTAGCTGCTGCATAGGCTACAAGCAAAGGGAGAGGATTAGTACATAACTATAAGAACGCAATTTTAGATATTAGAAATAGTATTTCTAAGCGCATTTTTGCATAACGTAGGGTTTGCAAACCCCACGCTATGCAAAAATGTATAGTAGTATGAGCAGCGATTTAATATTTGTGCGCTTGTAGTAACGAAGTTCCAGCTTCGTTGTAAACTTCCTAAGCTGGGTGCTCCGGGCTACATTTTTTTGAAAATTATGAGTGCTAAAACTACCTAAGCCGATTAGCCAACTTGACGTACACCCGATTAAATTAACACAAACCGCTCAAAAACTCCACTCCCCAACCACTAAATAGCTTCGAAACCCCCATAGTATTTCTTAAAAATACCATTTCTGGTAGTCTTAAAGATGTAATGCTCAAAGTCTTTCAAAACTAACAGTTCTCAAAGAACTGTTAGTTCTAAGCATTACTTGTTATACACTACCCCATTTCTAATATCCATTTTAAGCTAAAAATTAACGAGCGATATCGAGGATTTCGAATTTGATAGTGCCACGTGGTGCTTTAATTTCAGCGATATCGCCTTTAGATTTTCCGAGCAATCCTTTGCCAATAGGAGACTGTACAGAAATTTTATTTTGCTTCAAATCAGCTTCCTCTTCTGCAACGAGCATATACTCGAGTTCCATTTTATTGGCAGTATTTCGGATTTTTACTTTTGACAAAATAGCGACTTTCGAAGCATCTATTTTAGATTCGTCGATAATGCGTGCATTGCCAACGAGTTGCTCTAATTTAGCAATTTTCATTTCTAAGATACCCTGTGCTTCCTTCGCAGCATCATATTCAGCATTTTCTTTTAAGTCGCCTTTTTCTCGGGCTTCGGCTATTTCTCTTGCTGCGGCTGAACGTCCTTTGGTACGCAGCTCGTGCAATTCATTTTTAAGTTTCTCGAGTCCTTCTTTGGTATAATAGTTTACTGAAGCCATACTTCTAATTTGTTTTTGTTTTTTGGAATTGTAAAAGCAATGAATTAAAATTTTTCATCATACTACTATATATTAGCTAGCCAGAAATAACATTTCTTTGAGACATGTTATTTTGGGTGCAATTCATATTTACGCAGTAGCCACTGTCTTAAAACAACTACTCTCGCCGTGTTTGCTGTCTCCACCAAACACAAACCGCGTAGTTTTGAAATGCACACGTTATTTCTAAGTCCATTTTTGCAAGCAAAACTACGCAAAGCACTCGGAGCAGTTTGAATACTTACTATGCGCTACATACAAAATAGTATGAAAATCTATAAACCCTAAAGACCCTATCAAAAGACAGGCTTTAGGGTTGAATCATTTTAGAAAAGACACAAAAAAATAACACACCAAATAGCAATACTTGGCGTGAGGGGTTTGTTATGAGTGCATACTTACTCAAAAGCAGGCACTACTAATCCGTAAATTTTATATTGTGAATACTAAGTTACGAAATCAAAACGATTTTGCAAAATTTTACAACGCTTTTTTTATCGCATTCTTATATAACGCAGGTTCTCAAATAAAAGTTGCTATAAATTCCTTCTAATACACTTTTTTTTTGTATCTTGATCATGACTAACTTTTATGACCTGTTTTTCGTATTATGAACTGTGGGTGTACGGGAAGCTTTGCTCAATGGGCTTAGCACTAATAGTTTTGCAAAAACTGTGTTAGTGCCAAAACTATTTAAGTAGATTGACCAACTTGCACGTACACACCCTGAACTGTTGTTATTAGTTGTAATTTTCTGTTAAATTGATGTATGCCTTTGCGCTTTAAGCAAAGAAACCTTGTATCAAAAAAAACTTATAATTTTATGAAAAGTATTCTTATCACTGGAGGAGCGGGCTTTATAGGCTCGAATTTTTTAACTTATTTTTTAGACCAATATTCTGAGTATAGGCTTATCAATTTGGATTTGCTTACCTATGCTGGGGATTTAGAAAATTTAAAAGACCTTGAACATGAGAAGCGTTATAGCTTCGTGCATGGCGATATTTGCAATAAAGAACTTCTATCCCATCTTTTTTCGCATCACGATATTCGGGGTGTGGTGCATTTGGCTGCGGAGTCGCACGTGGATAATTCTATCAAAGACCCTGGTGCATTTGTGCGCACCAACGTCGAAGGCACTTTCGCACTTTTAGATGCAGCGCGCAAGCATTGGCTCGATGCGCCTTTTGCATTAAAAAAAGGATATGAAGACTGCCGTTTTTTGCACGTTTCTACAGATGAAGTCTATGGTTCATTGGGCGAAACAGGTTTTTTTACTGAAAAAACACGATATGCACCCAACAGCCCTTATAGTGCATCTAAGGCATCGTCAGATTTTTTAGTGAGAAGTTATTTTCATACCTACGGACTTCCCGTGCTGACAAGCAATTGCTCAAATAATTTCGGACCTCGCCAGCACGATGAGAAACTAATTCCTACCATCATAAGAAAAGCCACTGCAAGGCAACCCATTCCCATTTATGGCAATGGTAAAAATGTCAGAGATTGGCTCTATGTCATAGACCACGCCAAAGCCCTTGATAGCATTTTTCATAAAGGAAAACTCGGTGAAACCTATATCATAGGCACAAGAAATGAGCGTACGAATATCGAACTCGCTCGTTATATTTGTAGGCTACTCGATAAGCTTGCACCGCATCAGGCGGGTAGCTATTCGGATTTGATTGCTTTTGTCGAAGACCGACCTGGGCACGACCACCGCTATGCCATAGACCCTGCCAAGCTCGAAGGGGAGTTGGGCTGGAAAGCCGAGTTGGATTTTGAAAGCGCACTTCAAGAAACAATACAGTGGTATTTGAATAAGTACCAAATTATTAACACGAAAGTTACAAAAGAAGCACCAACAACAGATAAACCTCAAAAAGAAGTAAAAAAAGACAAAAACAAAGAAAACCTAGTACAGGAGCAACCTTCGCAAGCATCGCAAAATACCGAAAATACGGCTGAGGATTTTGTAGAAGAGGTGGAAGCCGAAGAGGTCGTGGCTGAAGAAGTCGTTGAAGAAACCTTACATACACGCAAGCGCAGTAGCGAAAAAACGCAACAGGAGCCCCCCAATCCTTATGCACAAGATTACAGCCGTTATGCCAATTTTCTATCACAAGAAGATTTGGAAGAAGCTCTTGAGGGCTTAGCAGAGATTAAAGCCTCGCTTATTCGCGCACGCAAAAATTACGAGTCAGCACAAGAAAATGACAAAGATGCGGAAAGCAAAGCCATTATGATTATGCGAAAAGCCGAAAAAGGAGAAATAGCTTGGGAGGAAGCCAATAAACTTGCTATGCAACTGCTGAGAAAACAAGAGCAGGCGCAAGAGGAAGTACGCACCACAAAAAAGCATATTGCCGAGCTCGAAAACTTACACAGCAAAATGGAGCAGCACGTAGATACAATTAAAAATGCGAGAAAGGCTTATCGCAAAAAAGTACGCATGCCCGACTCTTCTGATACCATAGATATGATTGAAAGAATGAAAGCCAAAGTTGAAAAAGACGAAATTCTTTCAGACTTATATGAGCAAATCCGAAGAGCAGGCCCAGACCCCGAGCTCGAGCGCAAAGTAAATGATGCACTTGGCGTTGATGCACAAAAAGAAGCCTTGAAAGACCTCAAAAAGAAATTAGGTTTGGATTGATGTATAATAAAGATGCCTATATAATATGGCTAACTATAAAAATTTCAAAGAAATAACATTGCTGGCAGAAATGTTATTTCTTTGGGTAGTGTATAACAAGTAATGCTTAGAACTAACAGTTCTTTGAGAACTGTTAGTTTTGAAAGACTTTGAGCATTACATCTTTAAGACTACCTCTTTGAAATCATTCACCTTCTTTTTTTCTATTTCACGGCTTTGCATAGCTCAGTACCAAACCAAAACCACAAAACAGAGTAGGAGTATCCAAGTGCTATAAACTTTTACATCAGCTAAAATGGGCACGTTGAGCAGGCTTGAAGCCAGCAAAAAGACAACTGTAAATACAAATACAGCAGCCCAAGTGGCATATTTACGTTTTGCAATCATCAAAAAATATAAACCAAAACCAGCAGCCATAATCCATAGCGAATAAGTATGCAACATAGCAAGTTCAGAGGGGAATGTTATCCAACTTTTATGACTTACAAAACCAATGACAAATAAAATAATAGCTAAAATGCGCATGTGTATATTTTTTTAGGTAATAAAATTTGCTTTTGGAAAGCAACGTTATGCTTTATAACGTATATTCTCTTTGATAACGTTCAATTTTTGTTATTATTTTACTCTAATTTTTCATAGAAATAAAGTTCGTGCGCTGGTGAAGCCTCTGGGTGAAAAATATGAAATAAATCAGCTAACACTTTGTCTGGTCTGGCTACACCTTGCTCAAAAATATCATATCCACCGTGTGGATTTCTCCTTTTGCTAAAATTAAAAACATTTCCTTTTTTTACAGCTTTAAAACTGGCATATCGCTCATGATTTTTTTTCAGCTCTTCCAAGGATTGAAAATAATCTGTATGCAACCAAAAATCAGCTTCCGTTCCTTTTTTAAATACCCATTCTAAGGAAAGCGCTAAAGCTTGGCGCGCGCCTGTGTTTTTCCAAAGATAATCTGCACCGGCATCTGCCATATAAGAAGCCATAAAACTCTTGCCACCTGGCATATACCAGGTATCTTTGTAAGGCATATTGAGCAATACCGTAGGTTTTTTTGTAGTAGCTGTTGCTTCTTGGGCAGCTTTTGCAGTACTTTCATATTGGGCTTTTATGTCATTAAAAATAACAGTAGCTTGCTTTTCTTTATTCAAAAAAAGTGCAACAAATTTTATCCATTCAGCTTGCCCTAATGGTGTAGCTTCTAAGGTTTCGGCAGCTCTTATAATGGGAAGCGTAAGGCTGTGGAGTTTGTTATCTGCTTCAGGCATAGTGCCTACATAATCAGTGAGGATAAAATCTGTATTGATTTTCAAAGTTTTTTCAATGTCAAGGCTACCATCATTAGCTTTTCCTAACTCTTGAATTTCTCCTTTTTCATACCTCTCATACAGCACTTTATCTGATAGATATTTCCCTGCTGCAAATCCTACTATCTTATCATTTTCGCCGAGTAGGCTAAAAAAAGGTGCATATTTGGTCGAGCGTAAAACAGCACGCTCAATAGGCACTTCTACAAAAAGAGCCTCATGCTCAAGTGCGAGCTTAGGTGCTGTGCTTCCCTTAGGATAAAGCACATAAACAAAGGGCTTATCACTGACGCTCACAATTTTAGCTCCTTTTTCGTAGCGCACGGAAAAGCCTTTTGCATAATCTAAAACAAGTGGCTCAATAGTTTGAAGCAAGCTATCCTCCTGCGCTATAAGTTCTTGCTCATTTTCTGGAACGTAAACTGTGCCGGGGCTATCCGAACGCTGTCCGCAGGCGCTCAAAAGGAAAATAAAGCATAGCAAATAGTAATTTTTTTTCATCTTGTGTGTGTGTGTGTGTGTGTGTTAAATTGGAAATTACTCGGATTGGTGTTGTATCAATTCATTATTCCATAGCGTGTTTTTTTGCAAACTCCACGCTATGGAAAAATGTATAGTAATATGTGCTTGGCTTAATACAGCACCCTAAACCTCATGGTATGCTCTATACTTTTGAGTTTTTCTATGAGGTGCTTGCTGTATTGCTTATCTACGTCTGTAATCACATAGCCCACAGTTTCGTTTGTTTTGAGATATTGCCCTACGATATTGGCTTGACTTTCAGCAAGAATTTGGTTTATTTGTGCCAATATACCCGGTACGTTGCGGTGTATATGGATAAGTCGGTGTGCATTTTGTAATTTAGGGAGCTGAATTTCAGGGAAGTTTACACTGCCAAAAGTTGTACCGCTGTTGATATATTCTACGATTTTTTTGGGTACGAACTCTGCAATATTATACTGTGCCTCTTGCGTGCTTCCACCGATATGCGGTGTATGAATAACATTGGGAATCGCTTTTAAAGCAGAGATAAATGGTTCGTCATTGCTTTTGGGTTCTTCGGGATATACATCTACTGCTGCTCCTAAAATTTTGCCACTATTTAGATTGCTTACTAAGGCCTCGATATCAACGACCGAGCCACGTGCTAAGTTCATAAAAACTACGCCTTCTTTCATCAAATCAAACTCTTTAGCACCGATTAAGCATTCATTTTCCACCCTTCCGTCGACGTGCAATGATACGATATCAACTGTGCGGAGTAGCTCCTCCAAAGAAGTGCAGGCAGTGGCGTTGCCCATTGCCAATTTATCAACAATATCGTAATAATAGACATCTATGCCCAAAGATTCTGCTACAACAGAGAGTTGCGCCCCGATATTTCCATATCCGATAATGCCGAGTTTTTTGCCTCGTATTTCATAGCTTTGTGCAGCGGATTTATCCCATTTGCCTTTGTCCATATTGCGCAAACTGCGAGGGATATTACGCAAGAGCATAATCATTTCTGCAATAGCAAGCTCTACGACACTGCGTGTGTTGCTATAAGGGGCGTTAAACACGGGTACGCCACGCTCAAGTGCCGCTTGCAAATCAATCTGATTTGTACCGATACAAAAAGCACCTACGCCGATAAGTCTTTGAGCAGATGCTACGGCTCGGGCAGTGAGTTGCGTTTTGGAGCGAATGCCCAGAATCGAGACATCTTTAATGGCTTCACAAAGCTCGTCCTCGTCTAAGCCGTGCTTGAGCAGTTCAACTTTATATCCTTCTTGCTCAAAATAGGCTTGGGCATTAGGGTGTATATTTTCTAAAAGGAGCACTTTAATGCGGTGCTTAGGATACGAAATATTTCTTTTTAAGTCGTTCACGTATAAAAATTCGTCTAAGTTAGGAATTTCATAATCAGCCTGTTGTACCACGTTATCTCTTTTGATATTTTCGGTAAAGGCATAAAATTTATTGGCAAGCCCCGCTTCTCGGATTTGATAATCTGTATAACCATCACCAATGACATGGACATCACCTTGCAAAGCCAATGATTTGAGCAGTTGGACTTTGCCATTGTCTTGCGAAAGTACGTTATTTTTATCAAAACCAATGATATTATCCTGCTCATCGTATAGAAAAGTATTGGCATAAATATTTTCTTCACGCACACCATAAGGTTTTACAATCGGACTGATAAACTCACGAAATCCGCTTGAAACAATTAAAATTGTATCGGCATAGTGCGCAAAAAAATCTTGATTGCGACGGAAAGATTCTGATACCCTTTGGCTTAAGGCTTCAATCAATGGTGTCAAATCTTGCTTTTTCGCTTCCAACAAAGCCACTCTGCGCTCCAGAGCTTCTGCAAAGGATAGGCTTCCGGCCATAGCTTGTAGCGTAATCTCTTCTATTTGTTGCAAATGACTATCGCACTGGGGTTTTCCTTTGAGCGAAATTTTGCATAACTCATCTAAGGCTTCGACTTTTGTAAAAGTACTATCAAAATCAATGATAAAATATTTGTTTGCCATAAAATTATAAAGGCTTTTTTGCAAAAAACATAATGGAAAGGCAAAAATAACGAATTATTTGCAAGCAAAGAGAAAAATAACGATAATTGTTTGTGTAAATACTCAAATGCAAAACTATAAAATACCTTTTTATTGCACAAATTCGTTTATCTTTGTAAGTGTAATAAAGATTAGTACCTTTGTTTTGCTATCTGATTTGATAAGCAGGTAAGAATGAGTGCTCTCGGTGCTGTACTGACTGTTTGTTCTCATTTCTAAAAGCAATGGGTGTACGACAACTTTGCTAAATTAGCTCAGAAATAACATTTCTGCCAGAAATGTTATTTCTATAATTTACTAATTATCAATAACTAACAGTTTTCGAAAAACTGTTAGTTTTGAATCTTCCTAAGTCGATTTACCAAC
>JAFIER010000036.1 GCA_020832465.1 Bernardetiaceae bacterium | reverse complement strand
TCAAAGCAATGTTATTTCTAGGGGTAATTCAGCAAAGTTGTCGTGTATCATATCATTATTTATTGCTTAAAAATAAGGGGTAGCTCTACTGTATAATCTGTTTTGTTTGCAACAATTTTGATGGGTTCGTTGCTTAAAAGTTGATATTGTTCATAAAGATTTTTTAAGCCTCTACCGCTTACAAATTTATTTTTTTTGTGGCTTGCGTTATAAACTGTATTGGTAACGCTTAATTTTTGAGCTATTTCAATCTGTATAAAAATAGGTTTTTGTTCTGTGCCAAAGTTATGTTTTATCGCATTCTCTACTAATAACTGCAAAGTAAGTGGGGGGATATAACTCGATGCTTTATTTTTATACACAATATCCAGTATATAGGCATCGCCATATTTGTGCTTCATAATAGCAAAATATTTTTTTACAAAAGCTATTTCTGTATCTAAATGTACAAGTTTTTGCTCTGACATTTGTAGTACATAACGATAAAGGTCGGAAAAATCAGTTAAAAAAGCTGAGGCCTGTGTGGGTGCTTCTTCTATGAGCTGGTCTAAGATATTCAAATTATTAAATAAAAAATGAGGATTTAATTGCGCTTTGAGCTGTGTAATTTTACTTTGTGCAAGGGCTTGGTTGTAATTTGCTATTTTTGCGGCATCTTTTTGGTTTTGTACATAAAAAAAGTAGGCAAAAAAGATACAACTATACATGAAAACATTAAATATGTTGCTCATGTTGTCTGTCAATAAGGTTTTTGTATTGAAGTTAATGGCTACTTTATCAAATGTATATGCTATGGCAAAAGATAAAATATTGGCTACAATAAGATACAAAAATAGCACGATAAAAAACATCAATAAGACTTGCTTGAGCTTAATTTTGATTTTTTTACGTTCATAACCTTGTATAAGTAATGCAAGGAATAAAAATATCAAACAAACAGCAGTAAAATCAATAATAAGTACTTCTGGCGTAAAAACATATATATTTAGGTTTTGCCGAACTAATATTCTTGTTTCTACAGACCTTGCATAAATAAACAAAAACACAAGCAAAAGAAATATTTTGTGTTTTTTGAAAAGGTTCTGAAATGTAAAGTTCAGGTTTTGCATCTATATTTTGGTTAGCAATAAAAATACTTTTTGAGCTTTTAAATAGAACTAACAGTTCTCAAAGAACTGTTAGTTCTAAGCATTAAATGTTATTTCTAATCCCAATCAATGTATAGTGGTACGAGTTAGCCAAACTGCCATGTTAATTTTATTTTGGAGGGAAAGAGGATAGTATATTCCCCTCTTCATCATAAAACTCAAGTTTAGCTTGATTGTCTTTATCGATATAAAACATAGCTTTGGGCATACCCTTCTCATCAAATAAAAACAATCCATTATTCTGGCTACGGGTCTGCCCGAGCAGAATACGGGGACTTCCTCCAATAAGTCCAGCTGCTTGATACTCTTGCTGTTTTTTGCGTGCAAGTTTGGGATCTGTTTTGTAGAGTTCGCTCAACTCAGTATTGATTTTCAAGAGTTGCTCTTGGGTTTCTTTAGCGGGGCGTTCATTAAATACAAGACTACTTGTTACTTTGCGCTGCCCGTCTTCTTTGTAGTCTTCTGTGAGTAGTTGCATGACTTGATCGCCATCATATTGGTCGTAAGTCAGTGAAAGCCCCGCACTATGTCCCTGTGGATTTTTCTTTCCATCGTAAATAAACCCACCACATTCGATGCCGTCTTCATTAAAAAATATCAAACCCGCACGTTTTTTTCTATCGGGATTTGTCGGTCGGTTATTGATAGAGTCATTAGCATTTGGAAATCTATCAGCAGCTGTAATAATCATTTTTACCGTTCCATCAGGCTCGATAATATTGATACGCTCTACATCAATTTCCTTAAATCTTTGATTGCTAAGCGTAGTAAACGCTATTGTAGAAAACAAAATGACTCCCAGAGCCAAAATTACGACAGAGTTTTTAAATTCTTTGTTCATTGTCTTATCAATTTTAAGTGTAAAAAAAGTAAATATGATAAGGCAAAAGTATGCAAGCGCAAGCCCCTTAGCAAGGCATAGAAAATAAGATAAGGAAAATATCAAATCAATACAGGATAAAACCCAATAAGCAAAGAATAAGCATTGAAATATTGAGCAAGAAGCGCGTATAGCAATTTTGCTATTAAGTCAATCTGAAATATACCCATTTATTCCCTCGAATAAGCGCCGCTACAAATATTCATTTGTGCAAAATTGAACTTATTTTGGTTATTAGGAGTTACATATTATATTATACCACTACATTTTTTTTTCATAGTGTGGGGATAAACCTCATAGGCTATGGAAAAATAAGCTTAGAAATAACATTTCTCTGAGAAATCTTATTTCTGGCCGTCGAATGTATAGTAGTATGATATTATATTTACAACAAAAACTTTATGAACATGAAAAAATTGCTTTTTTTTATTGCTTTCTTTGGCGTTTTATGCGTGACTAACTCACCCAATGCGCTAAAAGCGCAAACTTCACTTTCTATAGGTCCTAAACTGGGCGTATCTTTTACAAACCTTGCCGGACAAGATGTAGAAAATTATGAATCTGCTATGAATAATGTAGATACAAAAGGTAGAGCGACTTTTGTAGGCGGAATCTACGGTCAGTTAGCATTTGTAGGTATGTTTTCATTGCAACCAGAGATATTGTATCATAGTAAGGGGGCAAAAGAAACCTACTTTTTAGGTAATACAGAAGTCGGTTCGCAAACGATCAATCTAAATTACATAGAAATTCCCGTTTTATTTAAGCTAAGGTTGCCTTTAAGCAAAAAGTTTTTACCTAATGTTTTTATAGGTCCTTATTATGCCACATTGCTCAATGCCAACCAAACCATTAGTGGAAATAGTAATAACCTAATGGTTATCAATAATTTTGATGCAAATTCTTCTGATTTTGGTGGAGTTATAGGAGGTGGCTTTGATATTCAAGCTAAAAATGTATTTTTTACCGTAGATGCACGCTATGGTATTGGATTTAGTGAAGTTGTAGATGGATTTTCAAGTCGGAATAATAATCTTACACTGATGACTGGTATAGGATTTCGTTTAGGTAAATAATCAAAATACAATAACTTCGTGCAGGTATAAAATTCTTTCTCATTTATTAGCGATAAGCCCTAAGCGTTCTCAGAGAAGGCTTAGGGCTTATTGGCAAATGTTTAGTTATGGGCTTAATTATCATATTATTTTACTACAAACTTACCGCTTCCTCTACTTCAAAAAGTTGGTAAAAATGGTGTGTAAATGCAGCTTCTACCTCATTCATATCAATATGTGCATCGAGCTCGGCAGCCATAGAAGTAACTCCCTTATCTTTGATTCCACAAGGAACGATATAATCAAAATAAGCTAAATCTGTATGTACATTGAGCGCAAAGCCGTGCATCGTAACCCAATGACTTGAACGAATCCCCATAGCACAAATTTTACGAGGGTTCTTACTTTTTGTATCTACCCATACGCCTGTGAGTCCTTCAATGCGGTCTGCTTCAATATTCCACTCAGCAAGGGTATGAATAATAGCTTGCTCTAAAGTGCGCAAATATTTATGCAAATCGCAAAAGAAATTTTCTAAATCGAGAATGGGATAGCCTACAAGCTGTCCAGGACCGTGGTAGGTAATATCACCACCTCTGTTGATAGGAAAATAGTCAATATTTTTTTGTTTAAGACTATTATCATCGAGTAGCAGATGCGCTTTATCACCACTTTTGCCTAAGGTAAAAACGTGTGGGTGCTCACAAAAAATCAAATAATTGTGCGTAGGCTTGGGTTTTTCAAGGCTACGGTTTTCTCTTTTTTGTTGAATAATAGATTTGAAAATAGCATCTTGCTTTTCCCAAGCCGCTTGGAAGCGGATATTATTCCATTTTTCAGTAAGGATTGTTTTATTTTGCATATTAGTCAGACTTTCGGTATCGTTTTATTTGTTTTTGGAACGATTTGTTTGAAAATTAGAAATCAAAAAAGCGGTCTTTTGTTCTGCTAAATTACAGTAAAAGTATAATAAGCATACATAAAAATCAAAATAAAACCAAACCAGCGCGAAATCCGTCGGTTGATAAGCATCATAGGTAGCAAAATAAGCGTAATAGCAAGCATCCATACCATATCATAATGCACAAGATTGACATCATTGATATGAATAGGGTGTATGATACTTGTAATGCCAACAATAGATAAAATATTAAAAATATTCGAACCTATCAAATTACCTACTGCCATATCTATATTTTTGCGAAAAGCAGCAACGAGTGATATGACAAGCTCGGGCAGGCTCGTGCCTAAGGCAACCATTGTAATACCAATTACACGTTCAGAGACGCTAAGCATAATGGCAATATCCTTTGCACCCTCTACAAACCAATCCGAACCTAAATAAAGTCCGAAGCCGCCTAAGCTAATCAAAGCTATATCACGTACCCAATGTAACGTACTACTTACTTTGAATTTCTGTGCTTGGGCATTAAGGTCTAAACCAGCAGTTGCGGCGGCAGCTATGCGGCTATCTTTGCGTGCTTTTAAAATAATAAAAAGCAAATAGCTAATCAGCAAAGAAATAAAAATAACACCCTCCCACGCATTAAATTCATAAGAAAGTGCTATAATAAAAAATAGTAAAGAACAAGCCATAGCCACGGGCCAATCAATTTTGAGCGTATTGCTATTGACAGGAATAGGCGATAGCAAAGCTACAGCCCCCATAACTAAGCCTAAATTACAAATATTAGAGCCCACTACATTGCCTATTGCCAAGTCAGGGCTTCCTGAAAATGCAGATTGTATGCTTATAAAAAGCTCTGGGGCGGAAGTGCCAAAGGCTAAAACTGTAAGCCCTATGACCAAGGGGGAAACCCTAAGGCGTAGTGCAATTTGCGTTGCACCTTTTACCAAAAACTCACCGCCGCCTATCAAAATGAGCAAACCAAAAATTAGTTTGAGTATAATTATCCACATGAAAATCAAATTCTATGATTGATGTTGTGCTTTCTTTTCTTTGTCGATTTTATTTTTTTGCAGTGCTAACCTGCCCAAACATAACAAATAACACGATGTAACAAAATATAAAACGTATTTATTAGGTCTGTTCTAATGTCAAGTATGCCTGTGGATAGAGATTGTCAAACTTGAAAATTTTGCCTTAGCAAAACTCAAGCTGTGATGTATTTGAATCACTCTTTTTACGATACAAAATTCGTGCGAATTTAATTAGAAATTACATTTACTATCAGAAATGTTATATCTATAATTCTGTAAAATTGCCGTGCAACTGCTAATCTTTAATAAAAATTGCATAAATTTGGCTACTAAGGTATAAATGCCTAACTTTCACATTCGAAATACAATAAAGCACATAACTTCTCACTACCTCACTCCAATATAAGGGCTTATTAGTATGCAATTTCTAAAAAAACTCGGTTCGGATACGGCACTCTATGGACTTAGTAGCGTGCTGGGGCGTATGGTTAATTTTTTACTGGTATTTTTGCATACACAGCCCACTGTAATGGCATTAGGCGATTATGGTACGGTCTCCGAACTTTATGCCAATGCTGCCTTACTCAATATTTTTTATCTTTACGGTATGGAAACTGCTTTTTTTCGCTTTGCAGCGGATAAAAAGTACAATCCCTTAGCTATTTTTAGGCTATCTACAAGTTCGCTTTTGCTGACAAGTTTTTTGCTCTCTGCTGTGCTTTGGATACTTGCGGAGCCACTCTCTATGCTGATGGGCTACGAAGGTAAAGCCTATTTTATACAAATTTTTGCCCTTATTTTAGCGATTGATGCCATCGCTGCTATACCTTTTGCTTATCTGCGCTTGCAAGGGCGTTCGCTCAAATTTGCATTGGTAAAACTGGCGAATATTTGTATCAATGTTTTTTTGAATATTTTCTTTTTGTATATCTGCCCTAAAGCTATTGCTGGTGATTTGTTTGGATTCTTAGCACCAGTGGCAGAGCTCATTTACAACCCCGAGATTGGTTTGGCTTATGTCTTTATTGCAAACTTAGTGGCAAACTTTATGCTACTTCCTATGCTTTGGAACGAACTAAGACAGTTTCGCTTTCACCTGCCTGCTGGATTATGGAAAAAAATGCTACTTTATGCTTACCCTATGATTTTTACGGGCGTAGCTTTTGCTATCAATGAAGTAGCTGACCGCAACCTGCTTAAGTACTGGCTTCCAGAGGGTTTTTATCCCGGTAGAAGTTCGCTTGATGCCGTAGGCATTTACTCGGCTTGCTACAAACTCTCCATTTTTATAACGCTGGGCGTGCAGGCTTTTAAGTATGCAGTAGAGCCTTTTTTCTTTTCAAAAGCACAGGATAAAGATTCGCCCGAGACTTTTGCTTTACTCTTTAAGTATTTTAGCATTATTTGCTTATTGGTATTTTTGGGAATTAGTGTAAACCTCAATTGGTTGCAATATATTTTACGTGGGGAGGGCTACCGCGAAGGTATTCATATTGTACCGATTTTGCTTTTGGCAAATGTAGCATTAGGTATGTATTACAACTTGGCTGTTTGGTTTAAGGTTACGGATAAGACCCATTATGGTGCATTTATCGGACTGCTCGGCGCAGCCGTTACCATAACAATGAACCTAATTTTGATTCCATTTTTGGGCTATACAGGAAGTGCTATAGCTACACTGCTTTGCTATACCACGATGTGCGCTGTTTGTTATTTTACAGGTAAGAAATTTTACCCTATACCTTATCCTTGGATGGCTGTGATTGTATATGGAGTGTTTGCAAGCTTACTTGCTGCTGTAGGTTTTTATCTACATACAGATAATTTTTATATTGATTTTGTTTTGCGCAACGCATTGATAGTGCTTTTTGTGGGAGTAGCTTGGAGTAGAGAGCGAAAAGTATTTTTAGGAAAACCTTAATTTTATTATTTTTAGTATGAACTACATCGGTTCTAAACGCAAGTTATCAGATTTTATTATCCAAGAAATTCAGCAAAAAGTCCCTCATTTATCGGACAAAATTTTTGCCGAGCTATTTGGCGGTACGGGCATTATTGCACGCCGATTGAAGACAAAAGTAAAGCAAGTCATCAGCAATGATGTAGAGTTTTATAGTTTTGTGCTCTTACGTAATTACATCGCTAACTGCCGCCCGTTGCCCGAAGCTGCCGAGCGATTAGCTTTTTTGAATAGGCTCAAAGGAATAGAAGGCTTTATTTATCAAAACTACTGCTCGCCTGCTGAGCGTTTTTATTTTGCTGATGAAAATGGCAAACGCATTGATGCTATTCGCACGCAAATAGAAAAATGGAAAACAGAAATATCCGAGGATTTGTATTACTTTTTGCTTGCATCGCTTTTAGAAGCTGCTGACAAAGTAGCTAATACCGCTTCTGTATATGGGGCTTTTTTGAAAAAAATTAAAAAATCTGCACAAAAACCATTGTTTTTGGAAGCCGCAGATTTTGCATTAAGTAATAATGCGCAACACAAAGTGCATAAAAGTGATGCTAATACGCTCATTCGCAGTATCAAAGGTGATATTTTATATTTAGACCCGCCTTATAATGCACGCCAATACGGTGCAAACTATCATTTACTCAATACTATTGCTCAATACAGCCCCTTCGAACCTAAAGGCAAAACAGGACTCCCCGAGTATTATAAATCTGACTATTGCAAAAAAGGCAAAGTTGCACAAACCTTTGAAGATTTAATCCGCCACGCTAATTTTTCTCATATTTTTGTAAGTTATAATAACGAGGGGCTTATGTCCCTTACACAGATGCAAGAAATCATGGAAAAATACGGCAAATACACCTTAGCCCAGCGCAAATGGCAGCGTTTTAAAGCAGATACTAATCAAAACAGAAGCCATAGTGCAGAAAGCACCTTAGAGTATTTGCATATTTTGGAAAAAACTACGCACGCTGTGCAATGAAATGATAAGTATGCACTAAAATAGCCCATGTTGAGATTAACGAGCATAAAAAAAGCGATTTCTAAGATTAGAAATCGCTTTTTTTGCTATTTTGTATAAACAATGTTAGCTTTATTTAGGCATAGGTATTAGTCCAAAAGTTCTGTTACCTGACCAGCCCCTACTGTGCGTCCGCCTTCACGGATTGCAAATCGGAGACCTTTTTCCATGGCTACAGGCTTTTGCATATCTACCGTAAGTGTTACGTTATCACCAGGCATTACCATTTCTACACCGTCAGGGAGAGTAACAGCACCTGTTACGTCTGTGGTACGGAAATAGAACTGAGGGTTATAGCCTTTAAAGAATGGTGTATGACGACCGCCTTCTTCTTTTTTAAGTACGTAAACCTCACACTTAAATTTAGTGTGTGTAGTTACAGTACCAGGTTTAGCGATAACCATACCACGGCTAATAGCCTCTTTATCTACACCACGGAGAAGGATACCAGCGTTATCGCCAGCTTCTGCTGTATCGAGAAGTTTACGGAACATCTCAATACCCGTTACAGTAGATTTGATAGGTGCTTCACCTAATCCAAGTATTTCTACGGCATCATTCAAGTTAATAATACCTCTTTCCACACGACCAGTAGCTACTGTACCACGTCCTGTAATAGAAAATACATCTTCTACAGGCATCAAGAATGGTTTGTCAGTAATACGTGGGGGTAGTGGAATGTGCTGGTCAACTTGTTCCATAAGCTCGAGTACGGTTTTAGACCATTTCTCGTCGCCGTCAAGTCCACCTAATGCAGAACCTTGAACAACAGGAATATTGTCGCCATCAAATTCATAGAAGCTCAAGAGGTCGCGAATTTCCATTTCTACGAGCTCGAGCAACTCAGGGTCATCAACAAGGTCCACCTTGTTCATGAATACTACAATTGCAGGTACACCTACTTGGCGCGCTAAGAGGATATGCTCACGAGTTTGTGGCATAGGTCCGTCAGTAGCAGCTACAACCAAAATAGCACCGTCCATTTGAGCAGCGCCTGTTACCATGTTTTTTACATAGTCAGCGTGACCAGGACAATCCACGTGAGCGTAATGGCGGTTAGCCGTTTCGTATTCTACGTGAGATGTATTAATGGTTATACCGCGAGCTTTTTCTTCTGGCGCGTTATCGATAGAATCGAAAGAGCGTGCAGATGAATAGCCTGCTTCAGCTAATACCTTTGTAATTGCGGCAGTAAGTGTTGTCTTACCGTGATCTACGTGTCCGATTGTACCGATGTTTACGTGCGGTTTCGAACGATTAAATGCTTCTTTTGCCATCTTGAAGAGGATGTTTTTTGAAGTTTGAGAAGAACGAAACTTTTAAATATATCTATAATAATATTGATATAGCATACTACTGCTTCGAGCCAACGATGGGAATTGAACCCACGACCTCTTCCTTACCAAGGAAGCGCTCTACCCCTGAGCTACATCGGCTAAACACATATTATATATGACACATATAGTAGTGTAGTTAGGAGTGCAGTTTTATGCTTTATCAAATGTATTGAGCGGGAGACGAGACTCGAACCCGCGACCTACAGCTTGGAAGGCTGTCGCTCTACCAACTGAGCTACTCCCGCAAAAGAACTATACTTAAAAGAGTGGGGAGAGAAGGGTTCGAACCTTCGAAGGCGTAAGCCAATGGATTTACAGTCCACCCCGTTTGACCACTCCGGCATCTCCCCAGAATTATATCTTTTATTTGATCCCAGACATTTAAAGACCTTCTGTCTTTTTTAGTATCTGTTTTCGTTTGCAAAGGTAAGTAGTTTTTTTTTAATTTCAAACAATTCAAGAAAAAAATATGTATTTTTTTTTCAATGATTTGTTATCCACACAAACTTTACTACCTTTTTGCGATTGCAAAGATACAAGGCTTTTTTTATTTTTCAAACAAAATTCAAAAAAAATTATACTGAATAATCAATGTGTGGCATTTTGTTCTCGTCTGGTACAGCAATTTTGATATTCCCACGCACGGCACACTGGCAAGCTAATCTTTCATTATCAGCAAGTTGGTTAAGTGCTTGGTATTTTTTTTCGGCAGCAGTTTGGGGTGTAAGATTTTTTTCGCCTTCTATAATTATTGCTTTGCAGGTGGTGCACCTTCCCTTACCGCCGCAGGAGTGCAACCAATCTGTATGGCTCTGCAAAATACTTTCTAAAAGACTCTTAGGGCTCGTTGCTACGATTATTTTATCGTGCATATTAGTAATACAAATTTCTGGCATAGGTTTATTCTGTTAAAGGCTCTTCAATTTTGGCTCTTGCCCATTGCAACACTTGAGCCACTTGGGCATCAAAGTCAAGATGTGTAGTATCGAGTGTAAGTGCATCATCAGCTTTTTTGAGCGGGCTATCTTTGCGGCCACTATCTTGTGCATCTCTTTTGCGAAGATTTTGCATCACGTCTTGTGTATCTACAAACTCACCTCTGGATTGCAACTCCTGACGTCTGCGTTGCGCCCGTACGGCAAGCTCCGCAGTCATGAAAACCTTAAGCTCCGCATCGGGAAAAACAACAGTGCCTATATCCCTACCCTCCGCAACAATAGCTTTTGCCTTACCCATCTGCTGCTGACGAGCCACCAAAAAACGACGTACCTCTGAAATAGCACTTACCATACTGACCCGATTTGCTACGTTCATTTTGCGAATCTCCTCAGAGACATTCTCTTCATTGAGATAAATATCACTACTACTACTTTGTGGATTATAAGCAAAACGCAACTGAATTTTATCTAAGGCATTTTGTATATCACGTAAATCGTTAATATCTATGCGATTGCGCAAAAAATATAAGGTAACGGCGCGGTACATCGCTCCTGTATCCATAAAAGTATAACCTAAGGCTGCCGCTACAGCTTTGGCCGTGCTGCTTTTCCCACAGCCAGAGTTGCCATCAATAGCAATTGTAATTTTTTTGCTCATGTATAATATTAGTGTATTGCCCTGCAAATTAGAAAATGATGAGGGCTTATAATGAAAGTCTGTTAATGTAAATAAAGCATTAGAAATAAATAATGCTGCTTAAAAACACAATAAAATCAATTCTTACAATAGCTACAACCATATATTGGTTTGTGTGCCTTTGTAAGATATTTTATCAACCGCCCCTTAATCCTCGCCTTGAAAAGATGGGGAGTGGGATAGTTTGGGGTTGATTGAAGGCTAAAAATAAGAGGTAGTATTTTTAATCATACTACTGGACATTCGGCGGCCAGAAATAACATGTCTCTGAGAAATGTTGTTTCTAAGCTCATTTTTCCATAGCCTGTGGGGTTTGCAACCTCTGCGTTATGGAAAAATGTATAATGGTATGATTTTTAATTTAACATTATTTTTCAAACAGCTTCAATGCTTATAAGCGTGCAATTTACAAATTCCCTTGCTTTTTTGCCAATTTTACAACGAAAAACTGCTATTCGTAACGCAAAGATTCAATAGGGTCTAAACGAGAAGCCTTATAAGCGGGGTAGAACCCGGATATCAAACCT
This sequence comes from Bernardetiaceae bacterium, assembly GCA_020832465.1. Lineage (GTDB taxonomy): Bacteria > Bacteroidota > Bacteroidia > Cytophagales > Bernardetiaceae > JAFIER01. The sequence goes on along the minus strand of JAFIER010000036.1, from coordinate 38,992 downwards.
ACGATAACACAGGTAATAACACCTATAATAATCCAAAGCCAAGGGATAATAAACTGCCCCTCGCCACTACTCAAAAAATAAGAAACCATATTACCTATACCGATTCCCATTAAAATACCCAAAACTCCACCCAACTGACAAATGACAATGGCTTCAAACAGAAACTGCCTTCGTATATGCTTTGGCGCTGCGCCAATCGCTTTGCGAATGCCAATCTCACGGGTGCGCTCCGTAACCGATACAAGCATAATGTTCATCAGCCCAATAGAAGCACCGAGAAGCGTAATGATGCCAATAGCAAAACCACCAATACGCAGTTTCAAACTGATGTCTTCTAAGGATTCAGTCAAGGATTCATTGCGATTGATTTCAAAAGAATTGGGTTTGCCTACGGGATCGCGCCGCACACGACGCATCGCACCTACGGCTTCGCCTATTACCATATCTAATCGCTCGGGCGTATCTACATATACAGCAATTTTGTATTGTAGGCTTCGCCCCGCACCTAAAATATTAGCTTTTACGAGTGGAATAAGAAGCGCACGGTCGAGGCTATTGTTACGCCCTAAAGCACCCTTCTCCTCAAGTGCACCGATAATCGTAAAGCGATTTCCATTTGCTATAATCTGCTTATCAATGGGAGATTCATTAGGAAACAAACTTTGAGCTAACTCACTGCCTACAATAGCAAAATTTACACCTTGACGAATCTCAAAACCTGCAAAATTTCGCCCTTCTTGTAATTTAAGATTTTCACTTAAAAGGTAGTTCTCGTCTATGCCTATAATGGCACTATTTGGATTTGTTTTACGAGATTTATATTTGATTTCGGCATTGAAAGTAATGCGTGTACTAAGTGATGTAGGTGAAATAGCATTAAAATCTTCTTTGAAGCGAACGGCATCTCTATAATCAATTTTTGAAACCGCACGCTCGGCAATTTTTCCTTGCTGGCGACTTTGCCGATCCGATTTTTTGTCTTCTATAACAAATGTACTGGCTCCCAAATTGCTCAATCCAGAGGTTACGCTTTGCTTGATACCATCAATAGCCGTAAGGATTCCGACAAGTGCCGTTATACCCAAAGCGATAAGCGCAACGGTAAGTAGCGTTCGCAAGGTGTTTTCACGAATGGCTTTGAGTGCCTCGCCAATATTTTCTGTTAAGCTCATATTCTAATTTATCGTTAATCCAAATATTTTCTTTGGCTAATTATGCCAAATCGTTAGTAGCTATTCTTTGCGCTTTATTACATAATGAAAGATTTTCTACAACATCTATAGCCTGTCTAAACATGCCTGTTGCGTTTTTTTAGAATGCTAAAGATATTGATAAATACTTCAAAACTTGCATCTGTTATGCTATGTTATAGTTTTTTTATTGGTACATTACTTACGTCCGTTTATTCAAGTTTCAATTTCATTAGCTTAGCTACTATCCTGCTAAACAAACTTAGGGGGGCGCTTGATCAAGCAGTAACCTTTATCAATTTATATTGTTAAAAGTTTTGCATTCAGATGTAAATATTATCTTCGGACAATAAAAGCAATAACACCTGTAAATTAGGTAATAAAACAAACAAAAAAGAGCCCGAAGCATCATAGAATTAAAGTTTTTTGTATAAGATAAGACTAACTGCTCATGCTGTGTGTATTACTTTTATTTTATACAGCACAGCTTATTAACCCTATTCGTAGCAACAACTAAAAAAACAATATTGAAGTTTTTATAGTTTATCGCAATATATTAAACATTGTTCTGCTGCGATGTGTTGCAACTATATGGCACAAAGTTTGACTAAATATTACTTAATCATTACTCGCTATCCTCAAGGTAAGTACACGCTCCAATCTAGTACTTTTAACGCCATAGTGTAGAAGTACAGGGTTGTTTGTAAAATCCAAAAAACAATTTAAATATACTCAGTTTAGCCTAAAAAATCAACTAATCCAAGTATTACTTGGCATAGCTGGTTTAAATCGATACAATCATGAAAAATATATTGATTTCAGTTATCTTATTTTTGTTTATCTCAAACTTTGACGTGCTCTTGGCGCAAGGCACATCAAACCAGAGCTACTATGAAAATATGTATCGAAATGCTAAACATGACACAACTAAAGTTAATGCTTTGATACAAATAGGGCGTTTGTATTTTTCTTCTAAACCAGATACCGTAGTAAAAATCTATGAGCATGCGAGCCATCTAGCTAAAAAAGCGAATGATAAGCGAGGTCTATCAAAGGTAAAGTATAACTTAGCAGAGTTCTACGCATTAAATATTAAGTATGATAGCGCACTCAACTATTATGAGCAGGCTTTAGCAATGTTTTCAGAAGCTGAATATCCAAAGTCTGTAGCCAATATATTAGAAAAAATAGGAGAACTTTATAGCAAGCAAAGTAACTATACAGTTGCATTAGAATACTATCAAAAAAGCAGAAAAATACATGAGAAGCTGGATAATAAAGAGGGGGTTGCTCAAAGTTTACTTACTATAGGTAAACTTTATTATTATCAAGCTAACTATCCAGTCGCCTTAGAGTATTGTCAAAAAAGTTTAAGAATAAACGAAAATATAGGCAATAACTATGGCATAGCTATGTCCTTACTCGAGATAGGAAATATTTACTTTCAGCAAGGAGATTTAACACTATCATTAGAAGAGTACAAAAAAAGTTTAAAACTATTAGAAGGTTTAAACAATAAGAAAGATATAGCGGCGGTTTTGAATAATATAATCAATGCTAATTATATGCAAGGTAATACGAACTTAGTATTAGAGGATATGAAAAAAGTTTTGAAACTAAACGAGGAGTTAGGAGATAAAGCAGCAGTGGCAATAAGTTTGAATAACATAGGCAAACTTTATGACGACTTCGGCAATTATGATTTAGCATTAGATTATCATCAAAAAAGTATAAAAATAAAAAAAGAATTAGGTGATAAGTTTGGGCAGGTTTATTCTTATTATGGCATAGCAAGTGTGCATTATAAACAAGGAGACTACGATACAAGCATAGCGTATGCTGAAAAAGGACTTGCTATAGCCCAAGAAATTAAAGCAGCCTTGGAGGCTAGTGGGCTAGCAGAGATACTTTTTATGAACTATAATAGCAAGGAAGATTATAGAAATGCACTCGAATATTTTGCGTATGTAAGAAACATTCAAGATTCACTCTTTTCGTTAGAAAAATCTAAAGCTATTTCTAACTTAAAATCAACAATCGAACTCGAGCGAAAAGCAAAAGAACTAGATTTATTAGAGAAAAATAATCAACTTATTCAAATAGAGGCTACAAAAAAATTACAAGAGCTCGAGCTGATAAAGAAACAAAATGAAGTGGACCGTTTTTTAGCTTTAGCACAAAAAGAAAAAGACAAAAGAAAACAAGATAGTCTCTATAATTTAGCTCAAAAAACACAATTAGAAGCTAAAAATATGCAAATAGAAAACCAAAATAAAGAGTTAGCACTAAAATCTGAAATAGAAGCCCAAAAACGTGTACAATATACGTATATAGGTATTATTGCCACTTTTTTGATTATTTTAATTCTGGTTGCAATTGGTTTGAAACAAAAACAAAAAGCAAATAAAATGCTGGCTGCACAAAATGAAGAAATTCAAAAGCAACAACATTTAATTGCCGAAAAAAATATTTTTTTAAATCAAGCAAACGAAGAGCTACATCAGCATCAAGAAGAATTGACTGTTTTGAACGAAAATTTAGAAATGCAAAAACTTGCTGTTGAAAAATCATTTCAAAGCTTAGGGCTTCTGAGCGAAATTGGAAAGGCTATCAATACAAGCTTAGATGTAAAAGAAATTATTCATATCGTTAATGTGCAGGTCAATGCTCTCATGAAAGTGGAAGGCTTTGGTATAGGCCTTTACAACGAACAGCAAAATTGTTTAGATTTTGAAGGCTATATCGAACAAGATAAAGAATTAGCGTTCCATCAAGATGATTTAAACAATCCTAATTTGCTATCCTCCTTTTGCTTTAATAACCAAAAAGAAATCCTTATCAATAATTTCCCCGCCGAATATCAAAAATATATTGAGGACTATGATGTAAAAGTAGGAAAATCAAGCATTAAATCTATTATTTATATGCCATTGAACGACGAAGGTAAAAGAGTGGGCGTAATTACGGTACAGAGTTTTCAAATCAATGCTTATCAAGAGCAACACCTGAGTATTTTGCATCATATTGCTAATTACTCAGCTAATGCACTCGCAAAAGCAGATGCTTTTCGTTATATCAACAAACAAAAAGTTACTATTGAAAGTACATATAAAAAACTCAAAAGAACAACAGAACAGTTCAATAAGAGTATTCAGTACGCTTCCCATATACAGTCTGTTGTAATGCCAGAAGAATCTGAGTTGAGAAATTATTTTAGCGATTTATTTGTTATTTTCAAACCCAAAGATATTGTATCAGGAGACTTCTACTGGTTCTCTCAAATCTCTGAAGATATGGCGGTGTTTAGCTTAGCAGATTGTACCGGACATGGCGTACCAGGCGCATTTATGAGCATGCTCGGTAGTACAATTTTACATGAAGCCGTCAATATCAAAAAAAATTATAACGACCCAGCAAGCATCTTAAAAAGCATGCATAATGGTATTCGTAAAATATTAAAACAAGAACAAAAGAAAAATAACGATGGCATGGATATCTCTCTTTGCGTCTTCAAGAAAAACAAAACAGACAATACTGTTGAACTTATTTTTACAGGAGCAAAGTCAAAAATGTCTTATATCATAGATAATCAAATATTTGACCTCAAAGGTGATAGACAATATCTAGGAGGAGGAAAACTGAAAAAAGAGTTTACCAATCACAGACTAATACTGCCAGAAAATACGCTTTTCTACCTCTATTCTGATGGCTATCAAGACCAAAATAACCCTGATAGAGAAAAGATTGGAAGTACAAATTTTAAAAATCAACTATTAGCTTGTAAAGAAAAAAACTTTGCAGAACAGAAAAAATATCTAGAATATATACTTAACGAACATCAGAAAAATGCTGAACAAAGAGATGATATTTCAGTCATTGGATTAAGGGTCTAATTTCCTTTAGGAAATGTTAGTGCTGAAATTATTTAAGGAGATTGACCTACACCCTTAAGTACGACGAGACTGCTTTTCAACTCTTCATGAAAACTGCCCCTTTTAATTTTGTTTTTTGTATGGATAAACTTATATTTATCAAATTTTTGCATCACAAACAACAATTAAATCTAAATATTTATGACAAGTCTTCGCATACGCCCACGTTTTCAGCGTACAAGTAAGCAAACACCCGAAGCACTTATGCAACGCTTTGAAGAAAAACTCAATCAATGTGAAAGAGGCTGCGTCGGCTCGATTATTCCAGAAAATCACGTACTTATAAAAATCAAACAAGAAGATAGGCATTTCTGGTCGCCACAGCTTTGGCTTACTTTTGATGCCGAGACTGATGGCACAACTACTATTAGAGGACTTTACGGGCCTGGACCCTCCGTATGGACGCTTTTTATTTTTGGCTACGGCGCACTCGGCGTACTTGCACTTTTTATTGGCATTGCTGGATTCTCACAGCTAAGTCTTGATATGCCCGCACACATTTTATGGGCACTGCCCGTTATCGGACTTTTGGCACTAGCCATTTATATTTCAGCCCAAATAGGTCAAAAATTAGGCGCACAGCAAACCTTCCAAATTCATCACTTTTTAGAAGAAACCTTAGAAGAACGCATTATTATTTGAAACTCAAAAAACGCATACAGCGCATTGAAATAGCAATTTGAAAAAAAAATCAAAAAAATACAGAAAAAAAAACTATTGCCATTTACCTTTTGCCCACCACAAACGACTTACATACAAAGCAGCCGAGCAACGAAAAAAAGCAATGATATATCTATACACTTTTATAAGCTCAATATCTTTTTATGACAGATGCGAACGAGGAAAAAATTGAAATCCAGAAGTTTAACCAACTTACAAAAAAGTATTTCAATTTGATTGAACATACTATAAAGCAAAAGCTATATAGGAATATACCAGAAGCTGATACGCTAATCAGCGATATACAGCAAGAGGTGTATTTAATCCTCTGGGAGGAAATTACAAGCAATCGTTTTGAAAATGTAAAAAATCAAGCTGCCTGGATAAAAACAATTACGCAACGACGAACAATAGATTATTGCAAACGAGAAAATCGCAAAATGACAATGCACGGAGAATTTTATAATGAATTGGAAAATACCGTACAAACTCATTATCAAGCTGATATACAAGAGTTTGAACGCATACTTATGGGAACGCTTACAGCGCAGCAACAAAAAATTTGTGTATTTCTCGCACGAAACGAAAAACAAAAAGATATTGCAGATTATTGCGAAACCACTACTAATAATGTAAAAACTCAAATTCAAAACATACGTACTAAAATAGCAACAACCCTCAAGAAAGAGTATCCAAGCTTAGCTAACGATTATTTAAAAAAAATTCAAAAATATCTCAAGTAAAAAAAAATGAATACGAAACAATTCGAAGATTACAGAGACAATAAACTCAAAGGCAGTCAAAAAGCTGCCTTTGAAAAACGCCTAAAAGAAGATCAAGAGTTTGCACAGAACTTTGTAGATTTTCAAATGGCAGAGGACGCTTTGCATTTCATAAGAAAAAAGAAAGCAGCTGCTTTCGCACCCCTTATCGAAGCGCAAAAAAAAGAAATTGCACAAGAAAAAGAAGCTGAAGCACAAGAAAAAAAAAGACGAACTATAAACCTATGGTTAAAAATTAGTATCGCAGCTTCACTACCTTTAATTGCACTCCTTCTATGGAATACACAAAAACAAGTGCAACCCGAGTTAGCTCAAAAACCTAATATCGAGTATAATTTGAACTTTGATGAACAGTTTTTTAAAGACCTTGAAAAAACGGCTGACGAGACCAGAGGTTATACGAGTAATGCTTCTCAAAGTGAAATTCCTTTATGGTTGGAAGTAAAAAAACTACTGCAAGAAGGGCATTACGCTAAGGCAATTAGTAAGCTCGATACCCTGAGCCAACCTGATAAATATCCCGATGCCGTACCAATATGGAGAGATTCTGCCCATTTTGAAGATGGAAGGCATATCAAAGCAAAATATTTGATGAGCTATGCTTTCTTAAAACTCGGAGAACCGCTCAATGCACTTCCTTATTTTGAAAAAATAGAGGAAACAAAACTATACCAACAAAATGAAGAAATACAGCTACAGCATGCAAAAGCACGTATAAAAGCTGATGCTGAAATTCAAAAGGCTGAAAAAGTTTTAGAAAAACTTGCAAATAATTCAAAAAATAAGCAAATTAGGGACGTTTCTGATTTACTTTTGAATTATACCAAGTCTCTAAAACGCAATGATGAGTAAAAATACAGTGTGGGGCATGCTTCTTGTTCTTATGGCAACTTGGCAGGTGAGCTATGCGCAAAACCCTGCCTTGATGATACAGGCACAGCAAATTTATAACACACAATGGAATAAATTAAAAATTAACGGAATTAAGCCCCAACTTATATTAAGACCTCGTATCAATGGAACACCCTCTGCATACGATCATACAAGTAACCTAATCCTATTAGACGAAGGATTTATTCTCAAAAACTATACACAAAATAGCCGTGAGCTAAAGCAAGTACTCTATTATTTGATTGGGCACGAATTAGGGCATTACCTCCAATTCAAAGCTCCAATAGCATTTAAGCAACGCACGGCGCAGTTTATCCCACCTCAAAATAATGGCAACCAGCTACTCATCCCAGAGATGCAAGCAGATTTTTATAGTGCCTTACTTTGTTACTTTAATAATGTACAACTTAGCCCCGAGTTTGGACAAGCGCTTCTGCAAACCGTTAGTACATATTACAATACGCCAGCAGACTGTGCCGAAGACCATCTCTGTGTGAAGCAGCGCAGCCGTGCCTTAGATGATGCCCTCAATATGCTTTTCAAATCGCAATATTTATTTTATTATGCCAGTACGCTTTTGATATGGGCAGAGCAGCAGCGCAGCAGACCCATAGAGGCTTATACCCACGTATATGAAATTTTTAAGGCATTATCAGAAAATTTTAATACTGTTGAATTTCAAGTCAATCAGTCCTTAGCCGCTTTCAATATTGCTTTGTGCCACGCACGTGAAGATATTAGTAAATGGTCTTACCCACTTGATGGCTACTTGGCAAGCGTATCGCTTTCGCCAGTACTTAGCGGAGCACCACGAGATTTAGGAGGATATAATAGCGCTGCTTTCGTAGAGCATATTCAAATTGCTCACGAGCACGCCGATAAAGCACTAAAAATAGACACTAATAACCTCGCTGCCTTAAAACTCAAGGCTGTGATTGCTTACTTGTACGTGGATAAAGCGGATTACAACAAATACAAAAATAAAATACTACAAATAAATGCTACGCAAGCACAACATTTCCATAATGTAATTGGTGGTATTGACCTTGCAAAAGGCGGACACCATGCAAAAGCAATAGCAAAATTTAAGCAAACTCCTCACCTTGCTGCAAACATAAACTTAGCGATTGTAAATGGTGAAAATCCGCCTTCTATTCCCACAAGCAATTGCAACTATCCCGTAAGCCTACCCGAAGTAAAGGCAGGGCAAACTTGGCATATCGGTGATACACAAGTAACCTACAAAAGGCAGCAGCAAGATAGTAGGCGTTTGTATAGCATCAGCGCACCTGAATCGGCGGGAGTGCGTTTTTCCCTTAATTTTAGTAATGATAGGCAGTTAGTATTAAATCAGGCGGAGTTGCCGATTACACGATACAGCAATTACAACCCCAAGTTACTACAAGCTCATTTTGGCGTAGAAGCGAGCCTGGAAGTTCCGACCATAGACGGAAAAATGAAAGTCTATAGTGCAGAAAATCAAAAACATAATCTTGCTTTTCTGATCGTAGAAAATAAAGTATTGCTTTGGTTTTATTTTCCCAAGTAAACGCCGAAGCGCAATAATCTTGACTGTTTTGTAAAATAAAAAATGCAAACGTTACTAAGTCATGATAAAAATTCGTACTTTTAGCCTAATAAAAAAAAAGGCTTATAAGATGGAATTTGTTATGCAAAACAACGATACCAAAGGTATGATATGGCTCTTCGTAGAAGCCTCCACCCGCAAAGACCGACGACGCACCGATGTCGAAAAAGAGGCTTTGAGACGGCAATTTGAGGCTCTACCACCAGATTTACACAAAGAAGACTGGCTCATTTCGCTCAGTGCATCTGATTTTATTGATTTTTGGGAAGCCAATAAATCGCGCATTGCATTGCTACACGTAAGTGGATATATGAGAGACTGGGAAAAAATAAGTGAAAAACTTCCAGACGATTATATCAACCAAATGCCAGCACTTGAGCTACTTTTTTTGAGCGGCTCGGCAGAGCAGCATACTGCCAAAAAATTAGCCGAAAGGCATAACATACCCGTTTTGCACACCTCCGCTGCCCTCGAGGATGAGGCTAATGCGAGATTTATAGGACGATTTTATCAAGTACTACTTACAGAAAAAAGCCTACAAGAAGCCTACAAAGAAGCACTCTCCCAAGTGCAAGACCTCAAGCTCACTGCCGAAAGCAAAAAAAAGCACCTGCTCCATACGCCCGAAGTGCAAGACATCATGGACGCTTTGCCTTCACAGCTTTATGCCCAACAAGAACAAAAAAATGCACCTTTTCTGCTCCCGCTTTGGAGTAACGGCACAAATACGGACTCCATAGCAATGGATAGCGAGCAAGTGCCACCGCTCAAAGCAGCTATTTATGAGCACCTGCCCGAGACTCATATCATGGGTGCACGGCATTTGAGCGAAGTGGAAGCTGCTTTTTTCGTAGGGCGTGAGGATTTGCTATTGCGCCTTTGGCGTGGCTGCACACAGGCACATGCACCAGCAGTACAGCTGCTTGCAGGTGGCACAGCTGTAGGAAAAACCTCTTTTATAGAGGCTGCATTAGTGCCCCGACTCAGAAGCGTAGGCGAAGTACGCATTTTGCGTAGCCTGCTCGCACAAAGTCCACTTGAGCTATTACAAACGGTATTAGAAAAGGAGCAGCAGAGTTGGTATCAGGCTTGGCACGCCCTCGAACAGCGTTATCAAAAACCACTGTTTATTTGCATAGACCAATGCGAAACTTTTTTTAAAAATGCACAACATGCAGTCGCATGGCAGTCCTTTGCCGATGCGCTCAATGAAATTTTTACCTTTGAGCAAGAGCAACCCATCAAAGGGCGAATCTTACTCTCGGTGCGCAATACAGACAGCCACCCGCTTGTACAAAGCTTAGCCGAGCAGGGCGTACTGTTTGAAAAACACGATATTTATGCCATTTCAGAAGAAGAAATAGCAGCTTATTTGCAAAATCTTAGCAATCATCTTGTATTAGATGAAAAATACAACCTCGATATTCCTGAAGAGCTTATCCAGACTATGGCAAAAAGCCTTAGCCGTGAGATTATTGCCGAAGAGCGAGGTTTTGCTTTGCAGTTTGCTATGGCTTATATGCAACAACTCGCCGAAAATCCAAAACAACTAAACCCCAATGATTTCAGAGAGGCACAGCAAAAAGGTTTACAACTCGAGGATTTTATGCGCCATTGCTTCAGATACCTCAAAGAAAACGAACCTAAGCATTACGAGAGCGGACTCTTTTTGGATATACTCTATTTTCATATCTATCCAGAAGATACTGAAGGTTTTTTGCGGCTACGCCAGCGTAGTGAACTCCTCGAACGATATGAAGAGACATATAGCAAATCTATTGAGGCACACCTCGATTTGCTTTGTCGCTTAGGGCTGCTCGTGCGCACGGGCAAAGCAGCTACGGCATTAGCGCATGCACGCTTTGCACCAATTATTCAAAAGGCATTTTATCAATCTGTGTTTCCGATACAAAGGGTGTTGCATAATCTGCAAAATCAAATGCGGATTCAAGCGCAAAATCCAGAGCACCTTCTAAGCCTCGCTGATTGGGAACGCATAGATAAGTACAAAAAAATACTGCCCCAGCTACCCAAAGAAACAAAGAATTGGATAGATAAATCCAAACCCGTAGAAAAAATAGACAAAAAAATAAAATCTAAAAAGAAAATTCAGCATTATTTTAGAATCCGTAATGCACGTTTTGTATTGCTTTTGCTCGCTGCTATATCCATTGTGTTTTTGGTTTGGATATGGCAACAAAAAAATGAAGCGGAGGACTTGTTAGTCAGTAAAGCATTTCTAAAAATAAGCAATCAAGCCCTGCAAAATAAGCATCAAGCCGTAGCAGCAGAAGCTGATTCTCTTTTTGCTGCTTACCCGCAACACGAGATGCTAATACCCACAAAATGGATACTTCAGCGTCCGCCTACGCATCTTTATCAAAAACTAAAAGCCCATGATGCGCCCGTGCGCTACGCCGAGTTTGCGCCTAATGGCAAAAAAATTATTACAAGAGGTGATAAACCCTTTGCTGCCCTTTTTGATAGCTTGGGTAATCTTCAAAAAACGCTGCGTTTGCACGAAGAGAATTTGATAACAGCTATTTTTTCCAAAGATAGCGAGCAAATACTCACCGCCAGTGGAGACGGAATGCTCGCTCTTTGGGATAGCAAAGGCAACCTCACAAAGCAAGTGAAAGAGCGATTCCGATTGAGATATGCTACGCTCGAGGGGCAGCGTTTGTTATGCGTTTCGGATAGTGGAAAAATACGACTGCGTACAAAAAATGGAGACTTTGTCAAAGATTTAGAAAAAATTCATAGCGGAAAAATTCCGCCACAGTATGCCCCTAACGGAAGTAAAATCCTGACTACAAACCAAAATTTTGCGCACGTTTTTGATAGCGAAGGAAATTTGCTATTGCATTTAAAGCATAATGAAAATATAGAAGCCGCAGTATTTGCGCCCAATGGTCAGTATATCCTTACTTTTGGTGAAGAGAGTCAAGCCCAACTTTGGAATCTGAAAGGGGAGCGCATCGCTACCCTGGGCAGAAATACTACCTATTATGCAGCCTTCGCACCTGATGGTGAGCATGTAATATGCCTCTCAACGGATAACAAAACACGCATTTTTGATAAACAAGGGGAATTGTTGCACGTCCACCAGCATGCACAGCGCCCGCAACAAGCTGTATGGAGACCCGACTCCCGTGCTTATTTACTCTTTTTTGAAAAATGGGACGCACCCGCCGAGCTCCGCCAGCGCAATGGAGATATAATTACCGCCTTCGAAGACCACAACAACCGCATTACTTATGCCGCTTTTTACGGTAGCGACAGACTCCTGATAGCCTCCAAAGATTGGACTGCCAGACTCTACGCACTCGGTGGCTTACGCCAAAAGTTAGTAAATCTGCCCAGTTTGCCCAAAGATTGGGTACACCACAAAACCAAAGGAATTTGGCTTACGCAGGGCAAAGAAGTCTTATTTTTTAACGCTGAAAATAGTAACGAACTTTTTAGGTTCAAACACGCAGAAACTGTTCAGACTATAGCCATTTCACCCGACGGTAACTACATTTTTACCGCAGCGACTGATAACAGCATTAGAGTATGGACTGCAGAGGGCAACCTGCTTACAGATTTTCGTGGCCATAAAGTAGCTAATCGCAGCCTTGCCATTTTGCCTGACGGGGATAGATTCCTGAGCCTTGATGTAGAAAATAATCTTATGCTCAATGATTTGAAGGGCGGTATGATTATGCATATCAAACCCCAAAAAATGGCATATCATATCGGTTTTACGGCTGATAAAGTCAAGATTTTTTGTACTGAATCGGATAGTGTATTGCGTATTTATGATATGGAAGGCAGATTGCTTTCGGAGAGTGCGCCTCATGGCGGTCGGATTGCTGATGTGCATTTTCGCCGTGATATGTCGCAATATATCACGGCTTGCGATGATGGAAAAATTCGCTTTTTTAGCTTAGAAGGTAAGCTACTCAAAACGCTCGATGCGCATCGTGATAAAATTCAAAAACTTATTTTCAAAAAAGATGAGCAACAATTTGTGAGCCTCTCACATGACCACAGCCTCAAACTCTGGACATTTGATGGCGACCTTTTGGCAGTCCTGAGTGAGCATAGAGGAAGAGTCAATGATGCTGCCTTCTCGCCAGAGCAGACACATATTATCAGTGTAGGAGAAGATGCAAGAATCATACTCTGGAATGCTAAGGGCGAATATATAAGTGAAATCAAAGACGAAATGCCACTCCTAAGTATCGGCTTTTTTGATACCTATTTTTACACAATCAATCGCGCTGCTGACTTGGGAGTTTGGAAATGGAAAGATTAAAACCACACAAAACCTGTACCAGCTTCGGAAGTCTATAACGAAGCTGGAGCTTCGTTACTACAGGCGCACAAATTCTCAAACAAATATGATTGCTAAGCCAGCTCAAAACTCCCCTCCTTTTCAAGGAGGGGACTAAGGGGTGGTTGAAAAATGCCTTACAAAAGCACACAAGTAAATGTAGAGCTGTGGCTATTGTAAAAGCTAATTTTATTGCGTTTTAAGAAATGTTTTTAAACAGCTTCATTATCAAGCTGCCAGGTTGTTGTAACTAATCTATTTATTTTTAAGCCAGTAGCATTGCACAAGTGCTACTGGCTTACTAAGTCATGTTAAACCTATTTTATATCATGAAACAAAAACTTTTCTTTTTGTTCTTACTGCTATGTAGTAGTTTTATAAGTGCGGTGCATGGACAATCGGAACAGGGCGAGGAGGTGCGCAAAAAGAGTCCAGTTTTATTTATTCGCCCAGCTTTATCACCTTTTGAGCTTTGCTTTTGGGAAACGCAAATGATTGCTTTACCGCCAGATAGTCATGAGATTTTCGAGATTGCATTCCCCGCTTATCAATACGCCTTGCAAGTAGGCGTAGCCTTAGACGAAAAATGGAAGTTTAGCCTTGGCTATCATCGGGGGCTTACGCAGTATAACGGTTTCGCTACACGCAGTAACGATAAAATGAGTTCTGGCGGACCTCGTCAAGGTCGTTATATGCAGCATTTGAGTGTGAACGCAGAATATGCCTTTTTTAGTAAAAAACTATACAGGGGGCGACATTTTAAGCTCGTTGGCTCGGCGGGTTTTATGCTGAGTGGTGAGCTTTTTAACGAACCAGAATCCATGGTTTTACGTGGTGAATCTAATTTTTATTCACCACCACCACTTTCATCTATTATATTAAACTACGATATTCATAGCCACCGTCTTCGTACCTTAGGCACTTCTTTTGAAGTGGGCTTTGGTTTTCAGTTTGCAAATCGTAAAAATAGAGAGACCTTCGGGATTAACCTCATTTATCGCCAAGGGCTTAATCGTTTTCGCCAACATTATTTTCAATATATAGCAACTTACAGCAATCGTGATAATATAACACATTATGAAGTGCAGTCTTTCAGTCGGGGCTCATCTCTTGCCATTCGGCTTACTTGTCCTATTTATTTGATGCGTTTACCTTCCAAATCTAAATAAGTATGAAGTTTTATAGATTTACCTTTATTAGTCTTTTAGTGATAATATGGGCAAGTGTACCTGCACTATCCCAAGAAAATAGCCAAAATAGCTATAAATTATTTATAAAGCCTATTATATACGCCGATATGGGCTTATGGACTTTTGAGGAACGTTTTCTTCCTGAATCCCAATATTGGGACGTACTTACCGAGACTTACAACAATGTGTATTACCCTTGGGTTAATTTTAGAATAGGCTTAGATGTGGGCTTACGCTTGAATAATACTTGGAACTTTACCTTACGTTACTTTACCCCCTCTTATGATTACGGCTATCGTTACCAGTTTGAATTTAATGACCCTTCGTTGATTATTACCGCCTACGATAACAGAAGGCGAACTGCGGGCTATTTAGATTATTTTGCCTTGGGCGCGGAGCGCATTCTTTGGTACAAGGATAGTGAAATATTAGAAGATGGACATAAAAAGCGCGGTTTTCAACTTACTGCAGGTTTGCTCTTAGGAATAGTTCATGCCAAATACATCAAGAATAATGTTAGCTCTACATATATATCAATAGGCAGGCATTCTTATGCTATCGAGACTCGTAATGAGGTGCTTCATAGTTGGACTCCGATGTTAGAAGCCTCAGTGGGTTTTCAGCTTCGCCATGCGAGGAAAAATCATGAAACTTGGGGTTTGCGTTTGGCTTTTCGTTATGGTTTGCGTCCGCTTATGGATACACGCTATACATTTACAGATATGAATGAGGAGGATTTCGGACAGCCCGCTTTGCCTTTGAACACCTTAGATGTGCGCACCCGAGGTTCGTCTATATCTTTGCAGCTTTCGCACCCGATTGGTATCGCTAATTTTGGAAAAAAGAAATGATGTAAGTAAGAGTACAAAAATAACAGCCCTTTTTAGTTATTTAATAAGCGCATAAACAACAGACACCTGTTGAAATAATAAAAAAGCACTGGTTGGTGCTTAGATTGATAAGTTGAATTGAAATGGCAAAAGCCACTTCTTATTTGAGAAGTGGCTTTTTTTGTAATTTAACAGCCAGAAATAACATTTCTGACAGAAATGTTATTTCGGTGCTAATTTAGCAAAATTGTCGTACACCCCTATTTTTTGAGCGCCCTGCTTTGTAGTAATTTGTTAATCCAATTTAAAACCAATGATAAGCATGTCATCAATTTGTTTATAGGCTGTTCCCATCATCCAATCTTGGAGTTCGTTTTCGAGGATTTTTACCTGTTCTATGGGCTTTTGTGCTTGCATACTTTCCAAAAGTGTATAAAAATGCTTGCTCATATATTTACGGTTCTGAGGACCGCCAAATTGATCTTGAAAACCGTCAGAAAAAATATAAAAAAAGGTAGGGTATTCTACTGTAATGTAGTGATTTTTAAAGTTCAAACTTAGATTTTTATTTTCACCTCCAATAGATTTTCTATCTGCTTTAATTTTACGTTTTATAAGTCCTTTATCAGGATTTTGCTCGAATAAAATCAGTGGATTTTTTGCCCCAGCAAAAATAACACTTTTTTTATCCGCTGCAATAGCACAAATAGCGATATCGAGTCCGTCCTGGTTTCTGGTTTCATCTTGTTTTAAAACTTTTCTAATATCAGCGTGTAATTTTTCAAGAATTTCAGCGGGCTTAGTATATTGGTCTTGTACAATAATATTATTAAGTAAATCATTGGCAATCATAGACATAAAAGCACCGGGTACGCCGTGTCCAGTACAATCTGCAGCGGCTATAATGAGCGTACCATCAGCATTTGCATGAAACCAATAAAAATCTCCAGATACGATATCACGAGGCTTAAAAAAGATAAAAGAATTTGGAATTGCCCTTTGAATATTTATCAATGAAGGCAAAATAGCATCTTGAATGCGTTTGGCATAAGCTATACTTGCTGTAATATCTTCATTTTTTTTCTCGAGTTCTTTTCTTTGAATTTGATTGATTATATTTTGCTTTTCTAAGGCTTTGTTTCGTTCTTCGATATTGCTATGCTGTGTGGCAATTTCTTCTTTTTGCAGATTGATTTTGTCGTTTTGAAGTTTTAATTTCGTATTAGCTTCTTTTCGGAGTTTGCTTCCTCTCCATATCACAAAAATAAGTATCAACATCACGAGCAGTATAGCGCCAAGTCCGTAGATTTTAATCTGGTCTATTTCTTTTTCTTTTGTCAATACTGCAATTTGAGCTTGACTTTTTTCAGACTCGTATAGTGCTTGTGCTTGTGCAATTTTGAGCAAAGCGGTTTCATTGAGAAGTTCCCCCTTTATTTCATCATATTTTTTAAAATAGTTGTACGCCTCGCTTATTTTATCTTGCGCTTCACTAATTTCGGCCAAACGCAAGTAAGATTTTTGTATCCAATCTTTGGCACCAAAATCAATAGCAATATCGAGACTTTGGCGGGCATACTGCTCTGCTTTTACTAAATTTTTTTGTTTTAAATATACACCGGAGAGACTTAATGCGTATTCCAAAACGCCCATATCATCATCGAGCTCTGCAAAAAGATTGAGTGCCTCCATTTGATATTTTTCAGCTTGCATAAGCCTACCTTGCGCCTCCCTTACTTTTCCAATAATGCCCTTAGCATACGCAATATTGTCTTTTATACCAAATTTTTCAGATATTTCTAAGGTTTTGAGTTCGTATTCAATGGCGCGGTCGAAGTTGCCGAGTTCTTGATGTACTTCGCCTATATTGAGCCAATATATTGCCATATCAACAGAATCGTTGAGAGCTTGGGCTACTTCTAAGGCTTTTTCATAGTGATAAAGCGATTTTTCAAAGTCCTCACGTCTGTAATAAAATACACCTATATTGTTATGTGTTTGTGCTATGCCCTTTACATTGTTATTCGATTCATATACTTTTAGCGATTCTATTTTATAGGATAACGCCCTGCCATAATCGCCTAAATGCTCATATACAGCACCTAATCCGTCGTAAGCGGCGGCTTCGCCCTTAATATATTGAATTTTTTGTGCAAGCACTAAAGCCTGATTAGCGTAATCTAAAGCGGTGTTAAACTCATTGCGCGTATGATAATATCGCAATTCATTAAGTATATCTACACGCTCTATATCACTACTTACAGTATCCAGACTCTCCACTAAAATCTTGATAATAGCGTCCCTATCTTGCGCTAAAGTAGCGAAAACAGGAAAAAATATCAAAATGCAGTAGCAGAAAATAAATCGCATAAATTAAATTACAAGCCCTATGATATGGCTTTTAAGCTCAAATCTAAGCTTTGATAAGAATGAGTAAGTGCACCAACCGAGATGGCATCGACACCTGTTTGTGCGACTTCGCTTACGGTATCTAAAGTAATGCCACCAGAGGCTTCAGTCTCAAATCTTTTGCCAATAATTTCAACAGCTTCTCGCATAAGGTCAGGCGACATATTATCAAGCATAATAATATCTACTTTTCCTACTTCTAAGACCTCTCTGACCTCCTGCAAATTACGCGTCTCGATTTCTATTTTGAGGTCTTTATTGTGTTTTGCAATATAATGATTTGCACCTTCTATAGCCTGCCGAATTCCACCAGCAAAATCTACGTGATTATCTTTGAGCATAATCATATCAAAAAGTGCGTATCTATGATTCTGACCACCACCTATTTTTACTGCCCATTTTTCGATAATGCGTGCATTAGGTGTTGTTTTTCTTGTATCCAAAATCTTGGCTTGAGTACCTTTTACAGCCCCTACGTACTTATGCGTAAGCGTAGCAATACCGCTCATACGTTGCATACAGTTCAAAACCAAACGCTCCGCACTCAATATAGCACGTGCACTGCCACTTACTCTAAAAGCTATCTCCCCTATAGATACCGAATCTCCGTCTTGTTTTAAAAAATCAATCTCAAGTGATGGCTCTACTTGATAAAAAATTCTTTTTGCCAATGCCAAACCCGCAATAATACCGTCTGATTTGATACGCAACTCTGCCGTTTTTTCAGCATTATAAGGCACAGAGGAGAGCGTAGAATGATCGCCGTCGCCGAGGTCTTCGCTCAAGGCAAGATTGATAAACTCATCGAGTTTCTTACTATCAAGATATGCGTACATAAAGCAATTTTTTTGTAAACTACAAATTAAAAATGAATAATTGATAACTTTTTTAAAAAACGCACTCAGAAATAACATTTCCCAAAGAAATGTTATTTCTGAAATTATCTAAGTTGATTGACCAACTTGACGTAGCCCCCAGCTTTTTAGCCCGCTTCCTCATTGCGCATCAGGATAATGACTATTCGTTAGGTGCTTGCATAATGGTATCTTTGCCCTCAAAGCGCACTTCTTTATTAGACTTAGGAATAGCTACGACATGAACAGGATACACAAGTGCCATAGTAACCATTTGGTCTTCAGAGGCTTTTTGATTTTCATAATGTACGCTAATATATTTTTTATGCTCCGTAATTTTGATAATTTCGATGCCATACCCTCCATTAGATTTCTGCCCCGAAGCAACCATAATAAGCATGTGCTTATCAAAATCTACTTCATTGAGTGCACGGCTTTCCCTTTGAAAAGCAATATTTTCTAAAACCTCTGCATCGCGAATGACAAGATTTTGCGCACTTTCAGGTCCGGCATTAGCGATATTCAATACATTTTCAAAATCAATATCGCGAGGCAGATTGCCCTGCGCATTTTGGCTACTTTTACAAGATGACATAAAAAAAATAAGGCTTAAAATAATCAATAATTTTTGCATTTGATTTAAAATTTGAAGTGTAAAATATGGTTTAAGTTTTTTACTAACGCAGCAGCAACTACGCCTAAAGTATCAAAAATTACACACAAATACCATGTATAAGAACTGCCTAAGCCGTTTTACCAGTTTGACGTATAACACCCCTTTAGGGTGTACGTCAAGTTGGTAAATCGACTTAGGAAGATTCAAAACTAACAGTTTTTCGAAAACTGTTAGTTTTTGACAGTTAGTAAATTATAGAAATAACATTTCTGGCAGAAATGTTATTTCTGAGCTAATTTAGCAAAGTTGTCGTCCCCCCCCTTTATGGTATTTCTAAGGCTTTTATGAATATAGCCTATTTTTGACGAACATGCCCTGTAGTGATTGATGATACCTCAAAAAAAAATTAGCATCGTGCTTAAGTACTGCTACTTAGCCAATAGGTTTTCTTTTGATTTTCTGTAAAACCCAGTTTTTGGCCTTCATATATTTAACGTAATAGATATCAGCTTCAAATAAGCGTGAGTCCATTCTTGCCTGTTGCAAGAACACCAAACCAATGGCAAAAAGTATAGCATTACCAGCCCAAGCACCAACCTCTACGGAAACAAGCTCCTCTCTTGCCCATTTATCGCCCGTAATGGTCATGACGTAGTAAGATATAAAAAACACAATAGAAAAAAGCACTGGCACACCTAAGCCACCTTTTTTGATAATTGCACCCAAAGGCGCACCAATCAAAAACATGATAAAACAAGCCACTGCCATAGTATAGCGTTTGTGCATCTCTATAAGTGTGCGACGTGCTTCATACTCATAACGAGCGATGCGCTCTGTATTGCTCATAACATAATTGCGTAAGCCCTCTGTTTTATTAACCGCACGATCAAAAATAGTTTGTGCTGAAGCCTTAGACCACTTTTCAGGACCAAAATCAAAACTGTATTTGCCCTCTTGCGACCTCGCTTTTGCACGAGCAATAACACTATCTGGATTAGAAGAGGAGATAAGATTCTCGTTCGAAAATTTATTTTTATTGTTGTTTTTGTTATTGTACTGTTGTTGCTGTTGTTGGCGCACGTCATCAGACTCAAAAGCAGACTGATTTTCTTGCTTTGGCTTTCTTTGAATCTTTGCCGTAGAATCTATTGCCGTAGTAGGTTGCCCTCCGAGTCCAAGGAGCAGTGAGTCTTGTTTCTGCTTATTTTGCTGTGCTTTTTCAATAGAGTCTTTATAAATTTTACCTTCTGGCAGAATTGTTATTGTTCTTTGAGCAGAATCAGTTTCTTCTTTGATATCTATATTTGAAATTTCGCTTGTGCTATCTTTTTGAATTTCGACCTTGCTTTTGAGTTGCTGTCTGAACAAATAATCATAATAATTATGGGTTTGCTTAGACAATCCAAAACGCAAGGAATCAGATTCTTTGTATAAGGAATCCGCATTATAGCTAAGTTCTGATACATTTTTCATAAGGCGATTAGAGCGAAAAAGATCTTCTGACGTTTCTTGCATCGTAAGAAAGCTCAAATCAAACATAAAACGGGCTTTATCAAACTTATCTCTGACAAATCCGTGCACAAGTTGCCTTTTATCATTGAGTTTTTCTTTTTGCGAATAACGATACCCATCTTCAACTTCCAGCATAAGATAGCGGTCATTTCTCACGGTTTTCATGCGTCCTCGCTCGGCAGTAATAAGGTCTGTATTCCCGCGATTTTGCGTATGGTCATAAATCATAAGCCCGGTTATGCGCTCGCCGTCCTCGTCTTTGTCTTCTATGCGAATGCTCCAACCCGGCATGCCGTTATAAAATGCTTTTTTAGGAAACTGCAAAGTAGGCTCTTTCTGACGTACATCATACATCAAACTATAGGCTTTGAGGTTCACCTCCGGAACGATATAATTATTAAACAAAAAGGCTACAAAGGTAAGCACTACTGCAAATATGGATAACGGAAAAAGTACACGCACAAGCGAAATTCCCGTACTTTTTATAGCTGTTAGCTCAAAATGCTCGCCCAGATTCCCAAAAGTCATAAGTGAGGATAGTAGCATAGCCAAAGGCAAAGCCTGAGGAACGAGCGTCATTGAAAAATAAAAAAATAACTCTCCAAGCACATCCCAGCCTAAATCTTTACCTACCAAATCCTCAAAATACTTGGACATAAAGACCATCAATAAGATGAAGAGTACGACAGAAAAAGTGAGAAAAAATAACCAAAAAAAAGATGTACCGACAAGTTTATCTATTTTTTTGAACATATTGAAATCCAGAATCTATAGCAAATATTGAGAATGTAGAGTTTCTAAGCCCGCAAAACCTATATAAATAACATTTCTCAACGAAATGTTACTTACTAATGCGATAGGCATTATCAGAAGTAATACAAAAGTAAGGTTTTTTATGCAAAAAGCTGTTTTAGTACCCTATAATTCAGTGTAAAAAATCTTAAATCTTTTAATATATAGGTTTTATATCATAATACGGTAGTGTATAACAAGTAATGCTTAGAACTAACAGTTCTTTGAGAACTGTTAGTTTTGAAAGGCTTTGAGCATTACATCTTTAAGACTACCCATAATACTATACATTCGTCTGCCAGCAATAATATTTCGCTAAGAAATATTATTGCGAAGCCCGTTTTTACATGCCTCGAGGGGGCAATCCTCACGCTATAGGAAAATCTATAGCGTGAGGGTCTTATACACAATTTTGTTATCATACTGTAAAAAAAAGTTAATCAAAAAAAATGATTTATTACTTGCATTATTACAGATTATTTCTTATATTTGTCCTTACAAAAGCAAGTCTAAGTTATTTTGCTTTTCTAAGCTACCTCATACGATACCTATCGTTTTGCCAAAGTATTCGCTACTTTTATCTATGGCAAAACGTCTCGTAAAGAACCGCTCCATTTGCCCTACCTATTCGGAAGAAAAGGCAGGGCTTTTTTATTTAAACGGCCTTAAAATACACGTCCTAAGTTGTTTAGCTCTCAGCAATAGCCATTCTTTCTAAGCCTTTTTTCCATAACCTAAGATATGCCCCCCCCTCCCATGCCATGGAAGACAGGTATGACAGCTTGCTTTTAAATATAAAAGTTTCTTAATTCAAACAAAATCAAAAGACAAATAGCTAAATTTGCGATTATATAGTTAGGAAGTCGTAGGCACAAAGTTTGCACCTTCGAAACACCTACAATCTAAGAAACACAAAGCAAAGTTTTATGCAATGGATAAAAACTCAGGGCTGGAAGCTCTTAAGCCTACTTATTTTGATTTACACAATTATTGGTGGCTTTTTGATCCCCGTACCTCGTTTGCCTATTCTCAACGAAACCGTACGCAATCTTTTTTTTCACGTACCGATGTGGTTTGGTATGCTGGTTTTGCTACTGGTATCTTTAGTGTACTCTATAAGATATTTGCGCAAAGGGCGTGCTCATGACGATGACTATGCTTTAGAGTTTGTACGTTCTGGAATTTTCTTTGGCATACTCGGCATACTTACTGGTATGTGGTGGGCAAAATTTACTTGGGGCGACTACTGGAGTGGCGATCCCAAGCAAAATGCTTCTGCTATTGCATTATTGATTTACTTAGGCTATATGCTACTTCGCAACTCCGTTGCTGATGAGGAAAAACGAGCCAAAATTGCCGCTGTATATAATATTTTTGCTTTTGCTGCCTATATTCCACTAATTTATATCTTACCTCGCTTAGTGGACTCTTTGCACCCAGGTGCAGAGGGAAATCCCGCTTTTAGTGCTTATGATTATGATAATCAGCTTAAACAAGTGTTTTATATAGCCATTCTTGGCTGGACACTCTTGGGCGTATGGCTCACGCAGTTGCACGTGCGCCTGCGACGTAGCGAAAGAAAACAGCTCGAGAGAAGCCTACAACAGACAAACAGTACAAATAAAAAAACTAAAAAAAGCAACTCTTCGTTAGAAAGTCTGTAACAAGACAAAGATACAAATGCTTTTTATCATTTACTTAACCTATCCGAATCTATTTTATTGATAATGCTATTACTATGATACAAAATATTCTCTTATCTACATCTTTACATCGTTTTTTGTGTAGCCTACTTCTTTTTATAGGCTTATACATACACTGCGATACAATCCCCTCTGCCGTAGCACAAAACGAGGGCGAAAAAATTGAAATTACACAACGAGATTACGAAAATCAGCAAATTGAAATGGCTGATACTTTCCGTCAAGAAGGAAAAATCTATGTAGTAGTAGCCGTATTGACTACTATTTTTATAGGTATTACTCTCTATTTATTACTCATGGAACGCCGCCTTCGCAAGATAGAAAAGGAACTAAATGAGTGATTCTTGGATTTTATTTTTGTACTAATTTATTTGAATTTTATTACTATTTGATTATGAAATATTCTGTTCTTATTGTCATTGCAGTATTGGCTATATCAGTAGGTATGCTGATGAGCACGAGCCAAAATGTAAGCAGTTATGTAGATTTTGATACTGCTTTTGAGCTCGCCTCCGAAGGCGAAAATGCTAAAGTACACGTTGTAGGCGAACTTTTACGTGATGCACAAGGCAATATCACAGGCATAGAGTACAATCCTTTGCAAGATGCTAACTTTATTGCTTTTGCTTTGAAAGATGAAAAGGGAAGAGTCCACCGTGTTATTAGCCGAAAACCACCCCCCTCTATGCAAGATTTTAAACGTTCAGAAAAAGTTGTAATCGTCGGTAAAGTTGAAGGTGAAAACTTTGTAGCACATGACATTCTTCTCAAATGCCCTTCTAAATACGAAGAAAACGAACTCTAAAAGTCGCTATGAGACAGGGACACAATGACAATTGCATTTGGGTGTACGTACGTCAAGGAAGGAAAACAACTTAGGTAGTTGCAGCACTCACAGTTTTTCTAAGGCCACTACTTGACATTTAATACCTCCGCGACTGTAGTAACGAAGCTCCAGCTTCGTTGTAGGCTATTCAATTTTAGCATTTACAGTTCTGGCAGAACTGTGAATGCTAAAATTTTATTGAGGCTGTTTAAAACTATTTCTTAAAACTCAATAAAATTAGCTTTTACAATAGCTACAGGTGTACATTTGCTTGTATGCTTTTGTAAGGCATTTTTCAACCACCCCTTAGTCGCCTCCTTGAAAAGGAGGGGAATTTTGAGCTCCCCTCCTAAGATTAGCAGGGGCTGGGGGTGGTTGAAGTAAGAGATAGAATTTTATTTTAACATAGTTTTTTAAACCGCTTCATTAAAAATATCTGCTCTCTGCGCTACAAATCCCACACTATAAAAAAATATAGCGTGGTATGATTAGTTTTTCTTTCTTACAAACCAAAACTCACCTCCCTGTTGCTCTCCCTCCCGTACTTGGCGCAATGCTGGGACAAAATCCTCTGCCATAATATTGAGCCGTAGGAATAAGGCTGCTGCTGAAGTTTGCGATTGCTGTTCATTAGCAAGCACAGAGTTTATCATACTCAAAAGTGGTTTTTTGCGGTATGATAAGGTGCTCTGGCAGGCATCAAAATCCGTACTTAAAATCTGAAAAGAACGAAAAAGCCCTGCCTCTGCCAATAAGCCTTGTCTTCGTAGTGGGGTATAATTAGGCAACATTCTTTCGTTGTTTATAATCAAAATATTACGTGCATTGATTTTGAGTAGCTGGCTCATGATATAGGCATCGGCGAGGTCTTCACTATTAAGTTTTCTTGCTTCATAGGGCAGGCGATAAGTCTCGCCACTAGCCCAGTTGATATGCCCTCTGCCCGCAAAGACGATAAGGAGTTTGTCTTGAGGGCGGATTTCTTTACTGATATTTTTGAGTGTTTGCAACAGACGGTCTTTTGTAGCTTGCTTTTCAGCTAGTAGATAATAACGACTGCTGTCAAATCCTTCATAATCAGAATATAATACTTCCCAAAGCTTTGTTACCTGCTGCAGGTCTGACTTCGCTGCACTATCTTTTTCTATGTATTTGTACTCATTATTAGGCACAAAAAACAATGTATAAGTTTGTGTTTCTGTTTGTGTTTGTGCATTTCTTGTAATTTCTATATCGAGTTGCGCCTGCCGTCCATTAGCATCTTTGGTTTTGAGTTTAAGCTGGTTGCGCCCTTCATATAAAGGGTAGGAAATTTTGAATCGCTCTTCGGAAGTAAATTCAGCATACATTTCATTGATTTTGAGGTATAAAGGAGTTTCTTCGGCAATGACAAGTCCTTGCATCTCGAGGCTTGTTTTGTCAGTGTCGTTGAGCAAAGAGTCTCCATTGAAAGTCGTGATGACAATAGTTGGTGCGGCTGCATATTGTGCGTGTCTATCTTTTTTTCGTTGCCATTTTTCTCGTCGTTTTTGCTGCTCTTCAATAAGCTCGAGTGCTTGCGTATAGACTTCGCTTTCTGGGTTTTCAGTTTGTATTTTTTGTATATAAGGCAATGCTTTTTCGAAAAAGAAAAGTGCTTTAAATGTAGGATTTTTTTGTTTTTCATTTGTTTTAGTTTCCTGTTTGTAGTAGCGTAAACCTTCGTTGTAATACATTTCTGCAATTTTATGTAATGCGTTTGCGCTTGTATCTTGTCGTATTTCAGCTATACGTTTGATATAATTTTCGGCATCGTCCCAATTTTTGAGTGCTATGGCTGTCTGTGTGCCGTAGATTAAATAATTGATATGATTGGGCTTTTTTTCTAATTTTTGTTCAATTTTGGGTAATAGTCTGTCAAATCTATGAGTTTGCCCTAGGATTTCCACTTCTTTATCTTCGAAATATGGCATATTAGGAAATTTTTGTGCACCGATTTGGCAGAGGTAAAGAGCTTGTTCGAAGCTCTTATCTTGTGTGAGTTGCTCTATCAAAATCTGATAAATGAGTGCACTTTCATAATTATTCTGTAAAAGATCAAAAGCAATTTGCTTGAGTTTTTGAGGGTTTGTCCACCGCTGGGCTGCCTGTAATGCATAGAGTAGCGAAAGTGTATCCATAGGATTGATAAAGCGCGCCTGCGCAAAACTTGCTATAGCCTGCTCAAATTGTTGTGCTTCAAAATATTGCACTCCAGCATTTAAATGGTCGGCATAGAGTGCGCGCAAATGCAGCTCCGCACGCTCGGTATAGCTACTTATCGTAGAGTCTTTTGCAATTCTTGTATGTTTGAAAGCATTTACCATGCGATAAAAATCCTCAGGATTTTTTTTTGTACGTGTAGAATCTCTATAAATTTGCTCTTTAATTAGTGCAAAGCTTAGCCAAATACGTGCAGCAGGACTTACAGAATCGCAAAGGCTCTCTGCTAAAATATTTTGAGCCAGTTCATGAGCCTCATCAATTTTCTCTTCACTATAAAGCTGAGTTACATCTAACCAAGTTTGCGCAAAGCAAGTACTTATACCTACAAAAAATAACAGAAACGAAAAAAAATACTTTGTCATAAATTTTGAATAATTTTGAATAAAGATTAGATATTGGTAGCGTTCACCGTTTCCTACAGTGAGTGCTTATTGATAAATAAGGATCATACTACTATACATTTTAGATAGTTTGGGGTTTGCAAACCCCACGCTATCTAAAAAATAATACTAAGAAAAACAAGTATGGGGCTGTTAGTTCTGAAATATATAAAAAACTAAGGCTTTAAGCTAATATTTCAACACGCTTTTAAATCCTTATTTTTAGCTTGCTATGGATTTATGGCTGTTGCTTCCTTCGCTACAGGTGTACGTCAAGTTGGTAAATCGACTTAGGAAGATTCAAAACTAACAGTTTTTCGAAAACTGTTAGTTATTGATAATTAGTAAATTAGCTCATAAATAACATTTCTGGCAGAAATATTATTTATGAGCTAATTTAGCAAAATTGTCGTACATCCTTCGCTACAGGCAGTAGCGATATTACCTACCAAATGGTTAGACTACCAACCCCACGCTATCGGAAAATGTATAATGTTATGATATCCTATATAGATTTACAAATGGCAAGCAAAATAATGTCCACTATTTGTAAGCCACTTTTCAAACTATTTTAGATTAAATGCGTAAATGCAATAGCTTATCGCTATCAAATGGCATTCAATCCTTAATTCTTTGCGCAAATTATTTTGTTTTAAAGGTTTGAATGCCTATATTTAAAGTTTTTTAGCTTATCAAAGCAAATTTAAAAGCAATAATTTTATCCTCACTTCGTAAAACTATGTACAAATTTATATCTTTTTCATTGTTTTTTTGTGTTTTATGCTTGCTTTTTTCGCCTATTTTACTTGCACAAAACGAAGAGTCTGATTCTTTAGATATAGATTTATCTTTGGAAATGCTGGGTAATTTGAGTGCGGAGGAGGACCCAAGTGCTTTACAACAAGTGCTCAATAAAAAAGTAACGGCAGCTACTAAGCGTCCGCTTCCTTCACGCGAAACGCCCAATATAGTTTCTATCATAACTGCTGAGGAGTTGCGCAAATCTGGTGCAAGGGATTTGATAGATGCTTTGCGCTTGGTGCCAGGTTTGGATTTTGCACAAGATGTATTGCTTGTTACGGGCGTAGGCGTGCGTGGCAATTGGGCACACGAAGGCAAAATGCTTATGCTTATTGATGGTGTAGAGATGAATGAAATTTTGTACCAAACCCTCCAGTTTGGCGGGCGTTACTCTGTGCATAACATCGAACGAATTGAGGTCATTAAAGGGCCTGGCTCGGCAGTATATGGCGGTGCGGCGGCTTATGGCGTTATCAATGTGATTACCAAAAGTGGATACGGACAAGAAGGCATCTCCGCTGAAATCAATTACGGACAATTGCAAAGCGTAAGAGGTAGGCAAAATGTAAGCCTCTCGGCAGGTAAATCTATTGGAAAATGGTATATCGGTATGAATGCTTTTTTGAATGAAGCCCTGCGTAGCGATCAGACCGACTTAGTAAGCTTCGGCACAACACACGACTTAAGAGATAATAGTGGTCTGAACTCATCGCATCTCAACCTAAGTGTGCAAAGCGAAGAGGCTGATTTTAAAGTGATATACGATCAATACAAAATGAATACTTATGCGGGATTTGCATACGATTTTAGCACTTTTATTACCGATTTAAAATATAAATTTCATTTGAACGAAAACTTTTTTCTTACCCCTCATTTTGTCTATTCTGAATACAGACCTTGGACACAAGTTGGACGTACCGATGATGGATTTTTTGATATCAGAGCGCGTCGCCTTCGCACTAGTTTAGTCTCTGGGTGGAGTATTTCACGTAATCTGAACCTTACGAGTGGCGTAGAGTATTTTCAAGACTTAGCAGAAGACTTAGCGCCCGAAGGACAGTTTTCTGGTGGCTGGCAGAATGTAGAGGGAAATTACGTGTACAACAACTTAGCTATTTATTCGCAAGCACTTTTTAAGCATTGGCTTGCAAACTTTACACTTGGCGCACGCTATGACTTTCACGATGTATATGGCGGTAATTTTGCCCCTCGCGTAGGTGCTACAAAACGCATAGAAGACTTTCATTTTAAGCTCCTTTATGGCAATGCTTTTCGTGCGCCAAGCATTCAAAATATCCACTTAGCCAGTGATATACGTCCAGAGCGTAGCAATGTATTGGAGTTGGAAACAGGCTATCAGTTTACACCCAAAATGCTACTTGTCGGAAATACTTTTTATATGCGCACGCGAGACCCCATTGTCTATGAATTTGGAATCGTAGATGGCAATGAGGTCGAACGCTACTCAAACGAACCGCTTACAGGAAGCTGGGGTTTTGAGCTAGAATATCGTTATAAAGCTCAAAAGGCATACCTGAATTTAGGCTACTCTTTCTACCGTAGCCTCGCCGCTGCTATGCTAAATCAAGTACCTTCTCACGAAGGGATTTTTGCTGGTTTTCCAGGGCATAAACTTTCGCTTAATAGCTCGCTTGATATAGGAAAAAATCTTAGCCTTAGCCCTAGTGCTATCTTTGGAAGTATGAGGGCAATATTTAATAGCGCTGCTGCCGAAGAGGATAGAGTTCAAGCAGAGACACTTGCGCCTTATCTACTTGCTAATTTATTTATAGAATATCGCAATATATTAGTTGATGGCTTACACGCAGGCGTAGGTGTATATGATATTTTCAATCAGCGTCCGCTTATGCCTAGCCCTTATTTTACGGTTGATACGCCTTTTCGCTCAATCAGCCGTGAGTTTACTTTTCGTTTGAGTTATGATTTCAAATTCAAAAGCAAAGAAAACAGTGTAGAATAATTTCTAAACGTGATAACGTCTGTTACATTTTTGAAAAATGAGGCATAAAAATCAGAAAATCCCTTAAAAATTGCGTACATTTGTGCGCATAACAAGCCTTTATATTCAAGGCATTTAAGATATTGATACAAACTTTTTATGCAAAAACTCATTATATTTTCAGCCCCCTCTGGGGCTGGCAAAACTACTATTGTACAAGCCTTACTCAAGCGTCTTCCTTTTTTAGGATTTTCAGTATCAGCTACCACTCGTCCACCACGTCCGAATGAAGTAGAGGGTGTTGATTATTATTTTTTATCCGTAGATGAGTTTAAAAAGCGCATTCAAAATGAAGAGTTTGCAGAGTATGAGCAGGTTTATGAAAATTTATATTACGGCACACTTAAATCGGAAATAAAACGTTTGTGGAAAAACGAAAAAATTGCTATTTTTGATGTAGATGTCAAAGGTGGGCAAAGTCTTAAAAAGCATTATCCTAAAGAATCTATTTCGTTTTTTGTACAGCCACCATCGCTCGAAGCCCTGCAAAGCCGTTTGCAAGCGCGCAATACAGAGTCAAAGGAAGCTATGCAAGAGCGACTTGAAAAAGCGGCTCACGAAGTAGCACAATACAAACACTTCGACCACGTCATTGTCAATGATAAGCTCGAAGTTGCCATAGCCGAAGCACAAAGTATGATTGAAAGTTTTGTATATGCCTAAAAAATAGCTTAGCATAAAATCAAAACTTTTGCCAAAAATAAACCCAAAATTAAAACGATATAACACAATGACTTCTAAAGAAATACGCCGTATATTCTTAGATTTTTTTAAAGAAAAATCGCATCAAATTGTACCATCTGCACCCCTTGTCATCAAAAATGACCCTACGCTGATGTTTACGAATGCGGGCATGAATCAGTTTAAAGACTTTTTTTTGGGCAATAAGCCTGTTACGTATAGCCGTATTGCTGATACCCAAAAATGTTTGCGCGTCTCGGGTAAGCACAACGACTTAGAAGAGGTAGGGATAGATACATATCACCATACTTTTTTTGAGATGCTCGGCAACTGGTCTTTCGGCGATTATTTCAAAAAAGAAGCCATTGATTGGGCATGGGAGCTCCTTGTAGTGCGTTACAAATTAGATAAAGACCGCCTTTATGCTACAGTTTTTGGTGGAGACAAAGGCGATAACCTCCCAGCCGACGAAGAGGCTTTTGAGTTTTGGAAGCAATATCTACCCGAAGAGCGCATTCTTTTTGCCGATAAAAAAGATAATTTCTGGGAAATGGGCGACACCGGTCCTTGCGGTCCTTGTTCTGAAATTCATATAGATTTGCGCAACGATGCCGAGCGCGCCAAAACGCCTGGAAGAGAACTTGTCAATCAAGACCACCCCCAAGTCGTCGAAATTTGGAACTTAGTCTTTATGCAATTTAACCGTAAAAATGACGGCTCTTTGCACGCCCTACCTGCCCAGCACGTAGATACAGGCATGGGGTTTGAACGCTTGGCTATGGCATTGCAAGGCAAAACCTCTAACTACGATACCGATGTTTTTACGCCCCTGATAGATTTTATCGCTAACGCAGCCGCTACAAATTACGGTAAAGACCGCAAAAAAGATATTGCTATGCGTGTAATGGCAGACCATATCAGAGCCATTGCCTTTGCTATTGCAGATGGCGAAATGCCATCTAACAACAAAGGTGGATACGTCATTAAGCGAATTTTGCGCCGAGCGGTACGTTATGCTTATACATTTTTAGATTTTCAAGTGCCCTTCTTGTACAAACTTGTGCCGATTTTGGCAGCCCAGTTTGCCGAAACTTTTCCCGAGCTTAAATCGCAAGAAGAGTTTATCACAAAGGTCATTAAAAACGAAGAAGATACCTTTTTGCGTACCTTAGAAAATGGACTTAAAAGGCTCGAGCACGAAATGGAGCACCTCGAGAGCCACGAAATACCCGGAAAGGTCGTTTTCGAACTCTACGATACTTTTGGATTCCCAGCAGACCTCACCGCACTTATAGCCAGAGAAAACCATTTTACTATCGATGAAAAAGGTTTTGAGCAGGCTATGGGCATACAAAAAGAACGCTCACGCAAAGATGCTATTTCGGAAACCGACGATTGGCAGTTTGTACAAGAAGACAAAAGCATCAATGTCGATTTTTTGGGATATGATACCTTGCAAGCCTCTGCTAAAATTGTCGAATACAGAAAAATTGCACGCAAAAAGCAAAGTTTTTATCAAATCGTATTAGACCAAACCCCCTTTTATGCTGAAAGTGGCGGGCAGGTAGGCGATACAGGGTATATCCAAGCGCATAGCAATGGTGAAAAAATCGAGGTAATTGATACGCAAAAAGAAAATGATTTGATTATTCATATCACGAAAAAATTACCTACGGATATTTACTCGAGCTTCGATTGCGTAGTCGATGCGAAACGTCGCAAAAATATCAAAGGCAATCACAGTGCTACCCACTTGCTACACGCAGCTTTGCGCCACGTACTGGGTACGCACGTAACACAAAAAGGTTCACTCGTTGCGCCAAACGCCTTGCGTTTTGATTTTTCTCACTTTGCTAAGATGAGTGAGGAAGAGATTTTAGCCGTAGAGGGAGAGGTCAATCAAAAAATTAGAGAAAATATCGAATTGCAAGAAATGCGCAATGTACCCATTGAGCAAGCCAAGCAAATGGGTGCTATGGCTCTTTTTGGTGAAAAATATGGCGATTTTGTGCGTGTAATTATTTTTGATAAAGAGCATTCCGTAGAGCTTTGCGGCGGCACGCACGTAGCCTCTACAGGCGAAATCGGTTATTTCAAAATCGTAAGCGAAGCCTCCGTAGCCTCAGGCGTAAGAAGAATTGAAGCCTTGACAGCGCAAGCTGCCGAAGATTACGTACAAAACGAACTGGCACAAATTCAAGAAATCAAAAATTTGCTCAAAGGCTCAAAGCAAATTACCAAAGATATTTCACGTATTTTAGACGAAAAATCCGAACTGCAAAAGAAAATCGAGCTTTACGAAAATCAAGTAGCACAAACTATCAAAAAACAACTGCTCGAGACCTGCGAAAAACTCGAAAATGGAATCAACTTTATTGCACAAAAAGTAGAGTTGCCCACGGCTAATCACATCAGGCAAATTGCTTTTGAGCTCGAGCATCAAGTAGATAATTTGTTTTTGGTTATAGCAACTCCTATCGAGGGCAAGCCACAAATTGCCGTGATGCTCTCGGCTAATTTAGTCAGCGATAAAGGCTTAAACGCATCTAAAATTGTGCGCGAACTTGCCAAAGAAATCAAAGGCGGTGGCGGTGGACAGCCATTTTTCGCCACAGCAGGCGGAAAAGATGTCAGCGGTTTGGATAATGTCATTGAAAAAGCTAAAACAATGCTATAAAACTATAAGCATCGAGAACTAACAGTTCTGGCAGAACTGTTAGTTCTAAAATTAACCCCATTGATAACTATTAAACCCAAAACCAGATGGACAAAAAACTACTTTTAGATACCGATTTGCTCTCCATAACGATAAGTCGTTTATGCCAACAGCTCGGCGAGAAGTATGGAGATTTTGAAAATACTGTATTGATTGGCATGCAACCACGAGGCAGGTATTTTGCCAAGCGTATTGCTATGCGCTTAAAAGAACTATTTGGGTATGAATTGCCTTTAGGAGAGTTGGATATTACTTTTTATCGCGATGATTTCCGACGGCGTGATGAGCCTTTGCAAGCTAATGCAACGCATATTCCGTTTATTATTGAAGACAAAAAAGTAATTTTGATTGATGACGTGCTGTATTCAGGTCGGACTATCAACTCCGCTATGAGCGCAATGGCTGCCTTCGGTCGTCCAGCCGCAGTAGAGCTTTTAGTGCTTATTAACCGCAAATACAGTCGGCATTTACCCATCGAGCCCAACTACGTCGGTAAGTCGGTCAATACGATTCAATCGCAACGTATCAAAGTAGAATGGAAAGAGCAGGGAGCAGTGCAGGATAGAATATGGCTTGTCTCGCAGCCAGATGCATAGTTTTATGATTCGTTTACGAATTAGCTCAAAGGGAAACTTAAGACGCAAACTCCACGCTATGCAAAAATGAGCTTAGAAATAATATTTCTTTGAGAAATGTTACTTCTGACTAACAAATGTCAAATGTCGGTAGTCTTAAAGATGTAATGCTCAAAGTCTTTCAAAACTAACAGTTCTCAAAGAACTGTTAGTTCTAAGCATTACTTGTTATACACTACCCAAATGTCTATTAGTATGGGCGCAAATATAACTATTTTTATGGAGTTTAGGCCTAAAATATTTGTAACTTTATACTATGAAAAAAGCGGTACAATTCTTGAAAATTCAAGTATGTATAGTATATTATTCAAACATATTTACATGTGTAAGTTTGAATCGCAAATTTCTGTATTTTAATTGCTAAATTTTATCAAAAACACAAAGATGAGAATTTTATCTGGATTATTGGTTTTCTTTATGCTCGGATTTGGGGCTATTTCTTGCAAATCCTCGAAGCAAACTTCTGGCACAGAGCAGACCCGTGAGGAACGAAGGGCTGATATTAAAGTGCTTGATTTTACTACCAAAATGCGTGGAAAAACGGGCGGTCCTGCTACAGGGGGCAACTACAGCATTCAGTCGCGTGCCAACTTGAGTTTTACGAATATGAACCCACTACCTGAAAATCTCAAAGGTATTGATTTTGATAATCAAACACTCATTTTTGTAGCTTCTGGTCCTAAAAATATGGAGGGCTATGATGTAGAAATTACACGCATTACAGAGTCTCAGTTCAAAGTAATCGTATATTACACTGAAAGTGCGCCCAGTAATAATGTATCAGGCACTGAAGCAAGTCTATCTCCCTTCCACGCAGTTACAATTCCGAAAACAACAAAAACTATTGAGTTTGTAAAACAGTAGGCTTAGCTTTTAAAGGCTTAGAAGTAACGGATAAAAAACAAACACTTTGAAGCCGATATTAAGCAAAAAAAGACCCGAGACGAAAGTCTCGGGTTTTTCTCACTAACTAAAAACAGTATTATCCACTTTATCGTGCTTGCAGTAAATAAACTACGGATAAGTAGAACTGACTACAAAGTAAATGGATAGCCTTTAATATTGCAAATCTACGTCATTGCGTTATAAGTAAGTTTTTAGTCTGTTTGCATACTTTTATACCTTGATTATACGAAAACCCCCACCCTTCCTATCATGTCTAAAAAATATTTAATCACTACCGACTACGGTCTTGAAGATATAGCTACAGCAGAAATTGCTCAAAAATTAGATGCTACTGCTATAGAAGCTTATTATAATTTTCCCCAGCGTATTTCTTTTTATTCAAAAAACTCAACCACTGAGTTGCTCTCCCTTCGTAGTGTGCATAGCGTATTAGAAATTATCCATGAGTTTGAAGCCCTCGACACACCGACTCTTTTTTCAGGTTTAGAAGCTACTTGCATTGAAGTTTTAGAAAAGGCGGGCGTTCGGTTTAGGGTGCGCTGTGAACGTTATGGATTTCACCCTTTTCGTTCTGTGGATTTAGAACGCATTTACGGGGCTATGCTTCTTCAGAAGTATCCGCAATTGAAAGTTAATCTCACTAATTATGATTATGAAGTGCGCATTGATGTACTAGGAACTCGTGTACTCGTATCGCTACAGCTCAATAAAGAAGCGCTGAGTCGGCGTTTTGTGCGTGTGCATAACCACAGAGCTGCAACGAAGCCCACTATTGCTTTTGCATTATTACAACTTGCTAATATTCAAGTAGGTAATAGAGTATTAGACCCTACTTGTGGCAGCGGTACGATTCCGATAGAAGCAGCTCATATTTGGGGTAATAGCATAGAAATTATAGGGCATGACTTACAACTCGAGAATGTAGAGGGGGCTTTGCAAAATGCTACCTCAGAAGGTTTCGAGGGTTTGATTCAATTTGCACAAGTAGATGCACGCACCTTAGACACAAGCCTAAGCAAACCCGTAGATAGGATTATCGCAAACCTACCTTTTGGTGTACAATCAGGTAAAAATATTAGTTTGAAAGCCCTTTACGAAACTTTTTTACTCTCTGCACACGGCGTACTTTCAGCAGATGGGCGTATTGTGCTTATGACAATGCGAGGCGGTGTATTGCGCGATGTGTTGTTTCGTATCAAAATGTTTAAAATATGTGCCGAGCGAATTACAGAAGGTGGTGGACTGTTCTTACACGTTTTTGTACTCGAGAAAATTACGCATTTTGAAGGTTGCTAATGCAAGGTTTCAAAACTAACAGTTTTTCGAAAACTGTTAGTTTTGAAACCTTAGTAATTATAGTCCACTCAATTTATTTGAGCTTTATACCTAC
The DNA here is from genome assembly GCA_020832465.1 of Bernardetiaceae bacterium. Taxonomy (GTDB): domain Bacteria; phylum Bacteroidota; class Bacteroidia; order Cytophagales; family Bernardetiaceae; genus JAFIER01. The sequence continues at coordinate 3,126 of JAFIER010000036.1, read as the reverse complement.
AATGACTACATCATCACGCTGCTCGGCATCACCTTTATGATCGATAAAATAATTTTCTAATGTTGTTTTTTGTGTTTCCATTTGCATATTCTGATGTGCTTCTAAGAGCTTAAGCAAATTGTTTGTACCTATTTTCTTTTTATTGACTTTTCCTATTTGATCGACAAATCCATCAGAAGATAAATAGAACTGTGTCTGCTGGCTGACCTCTATAGTCTGTTTTGTAAATTTGCGATTTTTCTTTTGTATCCCACCAATGAGTTTATTATCACCTTTTAAAGATTTGACCTCCGATTTTTGTGGTTCAATATAAAATACAGTGCGTTTGGCTGCGCAAAATGAAACTTTATACAAAACAGGTTGCACTTGGCTTTTTTCTATAAGCAATATGGATATATCCATACCGTCATTATTACTACCTGATTCTTGTTTTAGCGATTTAATAATTCCTTGATTGAGTTTTTCTAAAATATTTTCCACACTAAACTCTCTTTCTACTTTTACAATTTGGTCTAACCAAGCCGAGCCTATCATGCTCATAAATGCACCAGGCACGCCATGCCCCGTGCAATCTGCCACCGCTACAAAAGTTTTCTCCTCCTCTGGCAAGTGATAAGCCCAGTAAAAATCACCAGATACAATATCTTTCGGATAGAAAAATATAAAATGTTCTGCAAAGGCAGCGTTAAATAAATCCTGAGTCGGTAAAATCGCTTGCTGTATGGTTTCTGCATATCGGATACTATCCGTAATATGTTTGTTTTTATCTTGGATAACGTCATAACTTTTAGCATTTTCTAAAGCAATGGATATATAAGATGCCAAAGTAGAAAGTAAAGTAAGATGCCTCTCCGTATAGGCATCTTCTTCTAATGCTTGTACTGTCATTACGCCTATAACTACATCGTGAAAACGAAGTGGGATATAAATGATAGATTGATTCTCAAGCCCTGTTACTTCTACGGTAATATCTCTACGAATAAATTGCTGATGCTCTTTATTGAAATGGTTAATGTGTATAGTTTGATTTTGAATTAAGCATAGGGCAGAGAGGTACTTCGCTGGATCTAATGGGTCATGGTTAAGGGGTATAATTTCTCCATTTTCGACAAAACCATCAAAATCAATACGCTTATGAAGTTCATTGAGCAGTCCGATACCAAAAGCATCGGCTTGCATAAGTTTTCTGACTTCTATATGTACGAGTTGTATGATGGCTTTAATATCTAAGGTTGAGGTTATTTTCTGCCCCATTTCGCCGATGATACTAATGTCTTCATAAGATTTTTGAATCTCGACATTGGCTTCCTTCAAATTCTCAGCAATGGCTTCAATCTCTTCTTTTTGTTGTAATATCTCGGCATTTGCTTCTTGTAAAGATTCAGATTTTTGTTGTATTTCTATATTTTTGTGCATAAGCAACTGATTTGCTTTTTGCTTTTGCTTATATCCTATCCCCACTAAAGCCAAAATAAGCACAAATACGCCCAATACACCGATATAAGTATATTGAATGCGTTTTTGTGCTTCTCGTTCAGCTTTAAAAGATAACTCTTGCTTTTCAGCATTAATTTTAGTGAGTTCGTTATCTTTTTCTAATAGCGTAAGTTCTTTTTCCTTACGCTCAAGTTCCATTGTGGAGGTCAGCTCGGAGAGTACTTTGCTTTTTTCTAAAGAAAACAAACTATCACTAATGGCTTTCGTAATCTCGAAATACATTAGTGCTTGTTCGTAGTTGTGTGCTTTTTTATGTGCCTTATAAAGCTGTGCACTTACACTTTTGATAATACTGGGTATGCCAAGCTCCTCAGCGACAAGTAAGGCTTTTTCAGCCTCTCTAATACTTTGGTTGTAGTTCCCCAAGATTGCATACGCTTGTGAAAAGGCTATGCCAATTTCAGCAACGCCTATTTTATCATTATAACGCCGATATAGCTTTATGGCACGATTATAATAGTCTAAGGCTGTTGTTATTTTGCGTTTTTCTAAGTATATATCTCCAATACTATGAAGAGCAAAGGAAATTTCTACCTCATCTTGTAATTCTTCTTTGATTTTCAAACTTTGATTATGATATTTTAAAGACTTATCATAATCCTTCTTTTCATAATAGCAAGCAGCAATGTTATTAAGGCATTGTCCCATGTGTTTTTTATCATTGAGTTCCTTTCTTATAAGCAAGCTTTTTTCGTAATACTCTATCGCTAAATCATACTTGCCAATACTATAATACACATTCGCAATATTCTGAATCGTTTTTGCAATACCTTGCCTATCGTTCATTGCCTCTAAAATTTTTAAACTTTGTGTATGATGCTGAATAGATAATTCATACTTACCTTGAATACGATAGACTCCTGCCAAATTACCTAAACTTGATGCTAAACGCTGTTTATCTTGTATCTGAGTAGAAACTTCAATAGCTTTTTGATAGTACTTGACTGCTTCAGGGAAATTTGATTTTTTGTAATAAGAGTGTGCTATGACATGATAAGATGATGCCACAGCTTTTTGAAAGTTCAAATCCTGCGCCATTTTAAGTGTTTGATTTGCAAGAATCAAACTCGTATCGGGCTGTTTATAGCTATAACGCAAAGCAATTTCGCTTAGAATCTGAACACGTAGAGTATCCTGCTTTTCAGTATGATAGGCTTCATGCAAACTATCTAAGAGCGATGTGTTTTGTGCAAAAAGTAGCCTGCTGCCTGAAAAAAACAGCAATAAGAGTACAAAAAATATTGGCATCTGTTTTTTATTTTACAGTGTAGTATATTGTTATGTGCAGTCTATGTTTTATTTTTTTTGAAACGCCCTAACACTTATGTGGTAATAGCGTAGAAACCTAATATATACTTTTTTCGCTACATTAACAAAAATTTAGCTTGTTTTCAGATAAACAAATAATGCTGCCCGTTATAATGCTATTAAAGATTATTATCCTTGAGACTATGTGCTTGCGTACTAATATGATTTATATTAAAAGCCATAATACTATACATTTTTCCATAGGGGTTGTGTAAAAAGTCTCCTTTTTTAAAAAATAAAGAGTAAAAAGAGCTATATTGTGAAATACTACAGCCACAACACACTCCTCTTACTCTTATGGACACAAATATAGTAAAAAAA
>JAFIER010000144.1 GCA_020832465.1 Bernardetiaceae bacterium | reverse complement strand
AAACGCCTTGCACTCAAGCAAGAACTCCTCGAACAGCAACTTTTTTCAGAAGAAGAGTTTGATGAAATCTTTGGGAGTTAGCACACTGCTTCAAAATTGAATGTATCATACTCAAAAAAGTAGAAAATATGGCATTCAGATCATACTACTGTATATTCGCCAACAAGAAATAACATTTCTCAAAGAAATGTTATTTCTAAGCCCATTTTTCCATAACGCTATGGAAAAATGTACAGTAGTATGCATTCAGATACAATATAGAAACTGACAAAGGCTTTTTTGCAAGGAGTACCGTCGGGTCTATCCACCACAGCCCAAAAAACGTTGATAGCGATTGCGTACCTCTTCTCTTAAATGCTCTATTTCGTCCCCATCATCTGTATTTTCTGTTTTATCAGTGGAGGGCTGTGTCTCTTTTATTTCTTCTGAAAGTGTTGTAGAGTTTGTATTTTTTATTTCTTCGTTTTGACTTGTTGGATTTTCCATCATTTTTTTGAATTTGTAATAAAAATATAGCTTTTCTATTGCCTATCAAGCTTAGTGCATATCCTAAAAATACTAACTTGCGATGATTCGGTCTTACATTTAAACAAAGTTACTGCAAATTAAGTGCAATTAGTACATGTCAAAATGATTTTTTAGCTATCTAATCTAAAAAATCATGTAAATTTGCATTACCTTAACTAAAGTATCAAATGCACGATTATATGGAAAATCTCATCGCAGTATATATTACAAATCCGAATAGAGAGGTTGCTCTTGCTACAGCTCGCGCTTTAATAGAAAAAAAACTTATTGCTTGTGCAAATTTGTATCCCATTGAAAGTATTTATGAATGGAAAGACGAGATTTGTCAAGAAGCAGAAGTTGTCCTTTTTGGCAAAACGCAGGCTGTTCATTATGAAAAAATATGCGAATACCTAAATACAAACCACCCCTATGAAGTACCCTGTGCGCTACGCATACCTATAGAAGCTAATCCAAACTATGGAAAATGGCTAATAGAGGCTACAAATTTGCTTCAAAAACCTTCAAATTAAGGCAACCCAAAAAACTACTTACATTCCTCAAATTTATTCTACATTTTAATGGATTATTTACGCGGCTTAATTGGTCTATTGGTCTTAGTAGCTTTCGCCACTTTATTTTCTCGTAATCGCAAAGCCATCGATTGGAAATTGGTAGGTATTGGTATTGTATTACAAATTATATTTGGCTTGCTTATTACAAAAGTGCCTTTTGTAGCTGGTGCTTTTCGATGGGCAAGCGAGGGGTTTGTAACTTTTTTGAGCTTTTCTAATGACGGGGCGGAGTTTTTATTTGGCGACCTTACAAAAAGCGAAAACTACGGCTTTATCTTTGCATTCCAAGTTTTGCCTACTGTCATTTTCTTTTCTACTGTATCGGCGGGTTTATATTATTTAGGCTTATTACAAAAAATTGTATATGGCATAGCATGGATAATGGCGCGCACAATGAGACTCTCAGGCGCAGAAAGCCTCTCTGCCGCAGGAAATATTTTTTTAGGACAAACTGAAGCACCGCTTTTAGTTCGCCCTTTTATTCCTAAAATGACTACTTCGGAGCTTATGTGCCTCATGACAGGTGGAATGGCAACAATTGCCGGAGGGGTATTAGCCGCTTATGTACAGTTTTTAGGCGGCGATGATGTAGCTCAAAAAACACTTTTTGCCGCTCATCTGTTAAGCGCTTCTATTATGAATGCACCAGCAGCCGTAGTTATGGCAAAAATAATGGTACCTGAGCTAAACCGTGAGGCTACTAATACCGAACTCAAAGTAAGCAAAGATAGCCTTGGCACTAATCTGATTGATGCTATGTCCAGAGGCGCAGCAGATGGGCTCAAACTTGCGCTTAATATTGGTGCTATGCTACTTGCTTTTGTAGCTGTAATTGCTATGCTCAACTATATCCTAAATTTTGTAGGAAGTTGGAATGAAATTTATCTAAGCGATACAATGCACTGGCAGTGGAATAGCCTTAACCTATGGATTACAGAAACAACCGGAGGTACTTTTAAAGGGCTTTCATTAGAATACCTACTCGGACAAATATTCAGACTCGCAGCCTGGGTAATTGGTGTTGAATGGGCTGATACACTACAAGTAGGTAGCCTATTAGGACAAAAAACCGCTATCAATGAATTTGTAGCATACCTAAGCCTAAGCGATATGAAAGCCACACAATCCCTATCCGAAAAATCCATTATTATTGCTACTTACGCACTTTGTGGATTCTCAAACTTTAGCTCCATAGCCATACAAATAGGTGGTATAGGAGGAATGGCACCAAACCAACAAGGAAACCTCTCTAAACTCGGACTCAAAGCACTGCTCGCTGCTACTATTGCTTGCATGATGACTGCTACCATTGCAGGAGCAATTTCTTTATAAAACATAATACTACTTCATACTGCTAAAAATTTACCCTTAAAAGCTAAATATGCTCAGAGAACTGTTAGCTATACAATAATTTTAAAACATGCACTTCGTATAGTAGTATGATACCACTTGGTAAGAACATGGCTCTTAAAAATTGATAAATAGCGAAAAGCCGTAAATCTGTACAGATTTACGGCTTTTTTGCCAAAAGTAGCGAGCGAGTTAAAACTCTTCTCTCAAAAAAAAATTACTTTTTCTTAGGATTTTCATACTGCTTTTCAAAAGCGGCATTAAGCTCTTTTACTTTAGTGGCGGTTTGTTTTAGCTTCTCGTTAGTAGCTTTTAGCTTAGCGAGGAGCCTTTTGCTCTCTGAAATGTTCATAAGTATCGGGAATGAGTAGTAAAAAAATGAGACAAAACCTTAAATATAAGGTAAAACTAACAACATATTCTCAGCAAAATTCTCATAAGTTACGAAAACTTGCAAACGTGTATTTTTTAGCCTACAGCTTAGTTTTCTAAGTACTTTCAAATTTAGTACCATAAAAGTTTAGTGGCTGTTTTGCATACAATTTTTTTTTATTAACTTTGTAGCAACTAAAAAAATTATTATATGTAAATGTACAAATTATTTTGATAGCCCACAAGCCACTGACAATTACAATTTTAATAACTCATGATTGCTAATACACTTCCCATTGGAGATAAAATAAGACATTTTCGTATGATAAAAAACCTTTCGCAAGAAAATATGGCAGAATTGGTTGGTATGTCTATTACAGGTTATGCCAAAATCGAACGCAACGAAACTAATGTAAGTTTGCAACGCATTAGCGAAATAGCCAAGGCGTTAGGAATTAGTTTAATAGAACTACTTTCCTATGGTGAAAAAAACTTTTTTTACCTATCCAATCACCAAGAAAACGCTTCTAACTTTGTTTTTAACGGCAATATCTCCGAAGAGATTATCGCACTAAGGCACAAGCACGAAATATCTCAAAAAGAAATTGAGAGTCTCAAAATGCAAATCGAATTCCTCAATAAAGAAATTACATTACTCAAACGCCTCAACGAAGTTTTACAGGGCAAACAAGGTAAGTAAATACTTAAATTTTTTTGTCTGAATCAAGATTTACAAGATTTTAGGATTGACTTGATTGGCATAATCCTGAAAATCCTTGAATCCCGTGAATCCTGATTCTGACAATTTCCAAACCTCGGTAAGTGGTCAAAGACCCTCCCGATGGTTTGGTTTGCGTTTATTCTTTTATCAATTTCTTGACAATCGTAGCTGCCTCGCCGTTCAAGCGAAGCGTATAGCTACCATTTGCCAAATTATTGATATTGAGTTGAATATCATTTTGTAATTCACTTTGCGTGAAACGTTTCTGTATTACTAAGCGACCGATGGCATCATAAACCTCGATATCCAAATCGCCACTCGTAAAGACGCGCGAAACATCTGAAATGGTTACGACACTGCTCGCTGGGTTTGGATAGATGCGCAAATCCGTAGCACTTTCGGGTTCATTACCCGTAATGCTGCCCTCGGCAAAGAAACGGTTCGCTACTGCTTCCATTTCGCAGCCGTTGGTATAAACCACACTTGCACCATAAAAACCCGTGCCTTTATTTGGCACAATGCGCTCTTGGTTCGCAAACTCAGGCAATGCCTCACGCTCACCTCTAAGCTCGTAATACCAGTCGATGCTCGAGATTGGCTCATTGCGCTCAGGAGTCAAAACCAGTTCGCTGCCGTCTTTCAAGACTCTCACAATCGGCATATCCAACACCACAACTTCCACAATTTCGCTTTCGCTAAAACAGTCAAAGCCAGGGTAAGAAATCCTGACTCGGTACTCACCACCGCCTTCGCGCTCTATCTGATTGTTATTTTCAGAATAGCCGACGGGGCGACCGTTTCTCGTCCATCGATAAGTTGCACCCTCCACTTCTGTCGCAGTCAAGATGACATTCTCACCTGGGCAGAGCGTCGAGTTCGATATTTCGAGGCTTATATTTTCGGGAAGAGGAAGCACTTCTGCAAAGCGAGCTTCTGAAGTGGCTTCGCAGCCGTATTGCGTAACTTTCACGCTGTAGTTTCCGCTTTCGCTGATTTCGAGGCGATTTTCAGTAGTCGTTACGAAACTTACACCGTCTTTAAACCATTCAAAAATAGCGTCTTCCACCGCTTCAGCTGCAATGATTCCGCTTTGGCAGAAACGAGGATTCTGGCTCGTGATGCGTGCAACGGGTGCGTGATTGAGTTTCACAAACATATTCCCACTCGCCGCTTCGCAACCACCACGGGAAATCACTACCGCATAAGC
>JAFIER010000035.1 GCA_020832465.1 Bernardetiaceae bacterium | reverse complement strand
TTCCATTAAAATAAGGATTGCGACTTTTTTAGACAGGATTAACAAGATGAACAAGATTATGCTTAGGTTGTAATAAAGCAAATCTTACTATCTTGATAATCAAACATAACCCACGATTTTAAGCGTGGGATTCCGGAGGGTTTAGGTAGGATTGTGAAGAGCACGAAATTAAAAATAAAGAAACCAATGCGCATAAGCAGAAAAAAAATACCTAATACTGACTAAAATTGTACGGAGAAAGTGGACAGAAATATAAAAATCTATTGAACCTTTGATAGCTAAAATTTTGTTATACCTTCATATTTGGCAAAATCTATTGTACCATAAACCATATTTTATTGTCTTTAATTAAACAAGACTTGATAGTAAATTAAACCCCATATCATAATGATGAAAAACCTTCTTTTATCTACGCTCTTTTTGACTGTTGTAGTTTTAATCCAAGCTTGCACCACTGAAAATTCTGAAAATAAAAACCCATTGATAACAACAATTTTTAACCCGCAAGATACTATAAAAAGTAATACTTCAAGCACAGACAAAGAAAGTGAGAAAGTACTTACTCTATACGACAGACTCACACCCCCATCTTTTGAAAGTAAAATGATTTGGCAAACACACGGAGATAAATCAGCTAAGCATAATTACATGATGCTTGACTATGATCAAATGTTTATAGATGAAAGCAAAGCACATAAAACTATAGAAGAAGCCTTGAAAAACCCCTTAGATGTAAAATATTTATTCTTGAAATACCAAAAAATAGGGAAATTACCCACCGAAATAGTGCAACTTCAAAATGTAGAACGCATCTTTATTATAGGAGAAAATTTTATCAATTTCAGTAATGACTTAGAACTTTTAGCTCAATTACCCAAACTAAGAGCATTAGAATTAAATTCTTGCCATCTAAAATCTATACCACCTACAATTGCAAAACTCAAAAATTTAGAAATTATTACTCTTTATAACAATAGCATAGTTACTTTACCCAATGAAATTTGTGATTTAGAGCATTTATTGTACTTGAATTTGTATAATAACCGCACATTGAAACAACTTCCTGATAGCATAGGAAAACTCAAAAATTTAGAGTTTTTGGCAGCCGCAGGCACAAACCTAAAAACCTTTCCAGAGTCTATTGGCAATTGTAATAGACTCTTGCACATAACAGCAAATGCTGCTAAATTAGAAAAACTACCCCATTCATTCGGAAATTTAGAAAACTTGATTTTTATCAATTTTGGATACAACAAAATAAAAGAACTCCCCGAAACTTTTGGAAATTTACCGCGCCTCAGAATAGCATCGCTGGGAAAAAATAAACTGAAATCATTACCCAAAAACTTTGGAAATTTAGAAAATCTAATCACTTGCAATTTAGAAGATAATTTATTTACTCATTTTCCTATGGAACTCCTCGAACCCAAAAATTTATCCGGAATTGCATTATATGACAACCAAATTAACTACATTCCTTTAGAAGTGGCAAATGTGAAGTACCTCAAGCAAATTGTTTTTGACTCCGCAGATATTCGTCAGAATAATTTGGATAGTATTGCCATCTTAAACCCAAATATAAAATTATGGAAATGGAAATAGTAATTGCACAGTTTTGAGAAACTAAGTCTATTTAAAAGATGAGCAAAATTAAACCGTAGCATAGACCGTTTGCTGTATCCTGCGCTTAGAGAAGGTGGAAGCATAATTTTTTTGTCCGAATCAAGATTCAAAGAATTAAAAGATAAACAGGATTTTTATGATTCCGTGTTGGGTGTCCGCACCAAACACAAACCTGTTTTCAACGATTGCAACGCAGCGTCATAACCTCGGCAGTGGTCGCAGACCCTCCCGATGGTTTGATGAAGCAATCAAGAAAATCCTAAAATCTTGAAAATCCTGACTCAGACAAAAAGCAGGATTTGCTTTCCAACGCTTGGCAGGGTCTAAAGACCACTACCAACGCAGCGTTATAACCTCGAGAGCAGCCACAGACCCTCCCGATGGTTGATGAAGCAATCAAGTAAATCTTACCATCTCGAGAAGCAAACCCAACCTTTCGAAATTTTTATCATCTTGAAGTTTTTTTTCGATGTTGAAAAATCAATAGCACGAATAGATATTTTTTATAAATTTCTGCTTGTTTTTCTAAGTTTTAGTTTTTATCTTTGTTAACGATGCAGCATTAAATCTTTGTTGTAGTTTGCTTGAATAGCGAATTTAAATTCAAAATATGAACTTAGAAGTATTAGAAAATATTGGATATACACAAGAAAATGGTTTGGTAATCTGTTCAGACGAAGCAGAAACTGAGCATATTTCTGAATGGTATCATATTTTTGATAAAGCTAAAAGACTTGAGGTAGATGCGGTGCTTTTTCGTAGATATTTTGATGCCGAAAATACTCATATCAATTCTAAGCCTTCTGTTTATATTTTTCAAAGAGATGATAATTTTTTCAATACCCAAGCGCACAAAGATTTACATGCAAAAATTTGGAGCTCAGGTGAAATTGATATTTATATCATCGTAGGCACAACAAGGATTGATATTATCAATGCTCGAAGACCTGCCGATATTACTGAAAAAGAAGAAGATTTAGACCTTGAAAATTTAAAATTATTTAGCAATACAATCCAAGCGTTTAACGACCAACGTTTTTCTGCCCATATTTTTGGAAAAGGAATGTTTTGGGAGCAGAAAGAATTTGAAAATAAGGAAAATAAAGATTTTTATCCCAATAAACTTGATGAAAAAAACGCTCCTTTTCATAGACTATTAGACTATTTGAAAGATACCAGAAAAACGCTTAAAGAGGAAAAACAAAAAGATAAACTTTCAGATGAAACCATAGATAGGTTATTGATTACTTGTATTTTGATAAAATATTTAGAAGGTATTGAAGATGACAAGGGCAAAAATACATTGGCAGAAATTTATCAAAATGCGAAGATTACGAAATTCGAACAGGCTCTCGAAAATGGAAAAACTATTTTAGATATTTTCCAGAATTTGGCAAGCGAGTTTAATGGTAAAATCTTTGATATTTTTACAAAAGCACAAAAACAAGAAATTTTAGAAAAAGATTTAAGTCTAATTGCTCAATTTTTGACAGGCAAAATAGATACGAAAACTAAACAATTGTTTATCTGGGAGCAGTACAATTTTAATTTTCTACCCATTGAGTTGATTAGCTCCATTTATGAAAGCTTTTTGCCAAAGTCTAAGGGTGTGGTTTATACGCCTCCGTTTTTAGTGGACTTTTTGGTCGACGAAGTCATGCCGCTGGATAAAGCAACCACCTATTTTGCCAACCATACTTTCAAAGTACTCGATCCAAGTTGCGGTTCGGGTGTGTTTTTGGTCTCTGCCTACAAAAGAATGCTGGAATGGTGGTCAGTCAATCATTATAAAGAAACAGGAGAAGTTCAATTTCCTGATAAAAATACCTGCCAGAAAATTTTAGAAACAAATATTTTTGGCGTAGATATTCAAGGAACAGCTACTTTGATTAGTATTTTTAGCCTTACGATTGCGCTATTAGACAAACTCTCTCCCAAAGAAATTTGGAATGGTTTGAAATTCAAGGATTTGAGCAAAAATATCAGAAAACAAAACTTTTTTGAATGGGCTGTTAATGCGCCAAAAGATTTTGAGTTAGCTATTGGCAATCCGCCATTTAATTTTGAGGACGGGAAAAAACTAAAGGATTATATTTATATCGAAAATGAAGACGGAATTGTAGATTTAACAAAAGGGTTTAAACACAAAAAAGTAGCTAGAAATAATTTTGCTATACATTTTTTTGAAGGCGCAATGACTTTAGCTCGAAAATCTTGTTTGATTATTCCGAGCAATGTTTTACTCTATGATAAGGCAAAGGAAACACAGAAATACCGCACACAAATCTTTACAGATTTCACGGTAAAAAGTATATTTGATTTTACTGCGCCTAGAAGGATTTTATTTGGTAATGCCGAAGTACCTGTTTGTGCCGTAATTTCTGAAAACAAGCCCTCCAAACACCAACTTATTGAGCATACAGTTATCAAAAGAACTGAAAAATTAGAAAAAAAGGAAGGTTTAGAGATAGACTATTACGACAAGCATTTTGTGTCTTGGCAGTGGGCTACAGATGAAAATAAGCAGTTTATCTGGAAGTGTAATCTTTTGGGTGGGGGTAGGTTGTTTCAGTTGATTTATAGATTGAGTTTGTTGGAAACTTTAGGTAATTTTTTAGAGAAGAAAAAGGATTGGGGTTATAATATTGGCTATATTATCAAACATTCTAATAAGAAGAGAATAAAAGCAAACTTTATTTATAATCAAAATACCATTAAACCAAAGAGTTTTAATGAAGATGGTAGTTTTCAGAAAATTAAAGAAGCTGAAAAAACTTTTGTAGAAACAAGAACAAAAGAACTCTATGAAGCCCCTCACATTATTTTTAAACTAATCGTTGAAGAGAATAAAATCCCTATGGCTTTTGTAGAGGAATATTTATGCTTCAACAGCAGTTTTGTTGGCATTTCTGCTCCTGAAAAAGATAAAAATGAACTTTATCAGATTTATGAGAGATTGCATAAAAACGAAGTCTTTTCTAATCTTTATCGTGCTTTTATTCTGGCGACAAGCTCAAAAGCGGTTGTGTATCACGAAACATCTATGGTAAAAGCAGATATTGACAGCTTACCCTATCCCCAAAATATTGAATATTTAAAAGTTTTTAGAAATGAAGACTTAATCATTAAAGATGTTTTGAACTATTACCGACATTTAGGCAAAGCTACTGACGAAGATGGTAAGGCATTACACCAAATCGTCACAGAAAGCCAACTCCAAAACTATGGTCAAATCTTTTGCGAAACCTTAAACGAAGAGCACGACCATGCCGAAGAAGATAGACTTTGGCATATAGGTGCAGTACTAAAAATAGAGGAATTTGTTGCCTATCAATTTCTTTTTGGAAAAGAACAAGAGGAAAATAATAGTTTTCAAATCAAAGAAGCACAATGGCGAAACATAGAAAAACTTATCTTTAATACAGAAGAAAATAGAAGTGCTGTTTTTACCCGAATTTTGAGGTATTATGGGAGCAACGAAACTCACGATTTTGTATGGTTAATCAAGCCCAATACAAACCGCTATTGGCTCAACTCCATTGCCCTGCGAGATGCCGATGATACCTTTAAAGATTATTTTGAAGTTGGTTATTAAATCTTGAAACAATGATGAATAAGCCCAAGCCACAACAAAAAAAGAGTAGAAAAACTACTATCAAAAAATTGATTGAGTTTATAGAACAACAACTCTATAACTTTCCAAACTCACAAGAATTTATTGATATTTTGGAATTGAAAAAGAATGAAAATCAACACTCTTTATCTTTTTGCGTGTTTATGACCAATATATGCAAGTCAAAGTATTATTTTGCAAGAGAAAATTCACAAGCAAAAACTTCAACAGTTGATATAGGAATTTACCAGGGAAGCATGCTAATTTTTACGATTGAGGCTAAAGTATTACCAATCCCTGCAAGAGAAGAGTATGAATATGTGTATGGTAAAGGCGGGGGCATACAAAGATTTAAAGACAATAAACATGGCTTAAACAATAAGGGCGATTTACTTCCCGAAAATGCTATGATTGCCTACATCAAAGCACATGATTTTGAATATTGGCTTAATCAAATCAATCAATGGATTCTCGACGCAGGCTGGTGTGTAGAAGAAATACTAACTCCGAAATACCCCAACCAAAACAATAAATACATCTCCAAACACATGCGAATTGATAACTCAACACTTACTCTACACCATTTTTGGGTAAACCTTACATAGAGAGCTTACGTGGCGTTAGATAATCATACATTTAATTTTTTGTCCGAATCAAGATTCAAAGAATTAAAAGATAAACAGGATTTTTATGATTCCGTGTTGGGTGTCCGCACCAAACACAAACCTGTTTTCAACGATTGCAACGCAGCGTCATAACCTCGGCAGTGGTAGCAGACCCGCCCGATGGTTTGATGAAGCAATCAAGTAAATCTTACTACCTTGAAAAGCAAATACAACCCACGAAACCCACGATTTTAATCGTGGGATTGCGGAGGGTTTAGGTAGGATTGTGAATAGCACGAAAACTGAAAACACTCGGACGTAACTACAAGCATAAAGAAACCATAGAAAAACTAATGCGAAAGCATTTTCTTTTGCTCATTTTCCATAAATGCTTCTACATCTTCTTCTGTTATGATTTGAATGCGCAAATGCGTTTTTTCTTTCGGACTCAATTTATTTTTGATAAATTTCTGTAAATCTCCTTTATCGGGCATCGCACTCAAAAAATTTAAACTTAACTCCTCTGAAGTATGAGAAAGTTCAGATATTTTGCCTGCCCACTTGTACACTTTATTTTTAATACTTTGCGTATCTTGCAATTTGAATGAAATCGGTTCATAAATATTCCAAATGCCATTTTTCCAAGCTCTCGCAAACTCAAACTCATCATCAGGAGTCTGGACAACGTGTGTAGCAAGTTTCGAACTAAAATCGTATTTGTCAAAGTAGGCTTTGTAGATGTCTTTCCAAACCTGCTCGTCCGTACTCGAGCTACTGCTTTCTGAAAAATGCTTATGTACATATCTATCAAAAATATCGCCCAAAGCAGTCTCTATGCTTACATCTAAACGAGTATGAACTTCTGAAAAATAAAAACTACCATCATCTTGTGGCAAAATATTTTCTGTAATTGTAGCCAAAGATTTAGTAGCTGAAGTATTTTCAAATAAATCAGGACGCTGCAACTCTACCGCAACAAGTTTAATCGCTTGTTCGATTTCTTTGAATTTTTCTTTGAGATATTTACCATCTGCACCCACAAAAAAGTTGCTAATCCGTGAGTACTTATTCAAAATCTGTACTTTGAGTAAGCCCTCAGAAACACTATATATCACTAACCCAACATTGACAAACTCCTGTGTAGAAAAGTCATGTCTATAATGCAATATTTGAAATTGATATGTTTTCATGGGAATAATTGTTTTATTGAATGTCCAAAGTTACTCATATTTTGATTGATAACATCAAAGCGAGCTTCTATTTTACTGACTTGTTTGACTTAGTAGCGTTTCAAGCTGTTTAGGGTATTACCATGTTGGTCTGTAAAGGCTACTTCAAGATTATCTCTTATCACATCTGTCTGGTCGATTTTAGCCTCGTTTTTATGGTAATCCTCAGTAAAAGTAGCTAAATCCTTATAATTATCTTGAATGTTTTTACGAGGGTATTTACGAGAAAAAGGAGGAATTGTACATTTTGAGCAATGACAACCTTGCACTTCAAATGAAATCTTACTCCAAACAATCTTGATACTATTTGAGTGCTCATACTTGTATTGTTTAAAATCATCTTTTAGTTTGGCAGTATAACTGTAAGTTACTCCGCTTTGAGTTTGAAAATTGATTTTTATCAAACTATCTACGGGCAAAATAATATCATTTTTTATCTCATGCAAGGTTGTTAGCAAATTTATAGAGGCTTTTAGTTCTTCTCTATATACTTGGCTATATGCATTATAGTGTGATTGAGGATTGAATATGGTATCTTTATATTTGTCTATACCATACAAAAAAGGAATAAAATCTGTTAAACCTTCGTTTGTAAAATATAGATTTGCTTTTTGTAAAATGCCTGTATTATTGCGAATACTGCCAATTTCATTAATTGCAATTCCTTTTTTATTGATACGTGCAATAACAGGCACTAATCTTTTTAACTCTTGTTCTGCCACCTGCCTAAGCGTGTTTGCACAAGCAGGATAATCTTTTTCTGCAAGATAACCTCTGGCCTTTACCAACAAATCTTTACGCTCCCTAATAAATGGCTGTTCTATTCCTGACTTATCATCTACAAACATTTCATACATTATCCAATCGTTCGATTGACTTTTGTATTCAATCTCTCGTCTCACCAACTCAAAAAACACCCTATCATGCGTCAAGATAAACACCTGATACCTACTCAAATACTCCGAAAAGATAAGGCTCAAAACTTTGTCCCGATTGCTCATATCGAGGCTTATCATGAGGTCGTCAAGGGCTAATATCTTGAGGGGGGCATTTTGCAGACGCTGCTCTAAAACTGCTAGACGGATAGACAAGCCAATCGCACTCCATTTGGCTTCGTTCAAAAATGATTGAGGTTTGCCTATCTTGCTACCTTCTTGCCCATAGTAGTCAATGATTTTGAGGGAAAGCAGGGGCATTTTATCTTTATTATAATCATCAAAATCTGCTAGATTATGCTCAAGTGAAAATGTAATCTGATAGCCTAACTTCTCTAAAATTTCATTGGCTTTTAAGATAATATTGGTCTTAAAAGCCTCAAAGTCATTGTTAAACTCTT
>JAFIER010000141.1 GCA_020832465.1 Bernardetiaceae bacterium | reverse complement strand
GATATTTTTTTTGCAAAATAGCATGATATTCTTGCATTCTAAATATCATTTTATCCTCGTCATGCGCCTGAAATTCTAATTGCAGAATAAACTCTTCATTCTCTGTAGTCGTAATTTGCAATAGAAAATCAGACTCTCGCTCCAGCGTAGTTTGCAATTTCTCTTTGATAAAGCGATGCGCTTTGATTTCAAATCCAAACTGACGCTTTGAAAGCTTTAGTACGTAAGCTACGAAATTTTCATGAATGATTTTATCGTAAGCATTTTGTTCATTTTGAGCTTTTTATTTTGCCATAAAAAGGTATATTTAGTGTACAGCATCACGAAGATTTCGCCCTCGATTTCTGTGTTGTCTGAATCAGGATTAACAAGATTAAAGGATTAGCAGGAGGGTAAAAATCAAGTAAATCCCAAAATCCTGTAAATCTTGATTCTGACAATTTTGTTCAACCGTCGAGGAGGTCTTCGCCCGTCCTTGACGGTTTAGCTCCTCAGAGGGTACTACTCTTTCACCCATTTTTTGGTTAATGTTTGTTGCTCGCTTTGCAAATGCAGTGTATAAGTTCCTTTCGCTAAGTGGCTTATATTCAGACTTAATGAAGCTGCGATATTATTTTGCGATAAGCTATGGCTTAGCACTTTTCGTCCAAGTGCATCATAGATTTCGATAGTGAGTGCACTTTGGGCAAATACTTTATCTAAGTTAGATAGCTTAATTGTACTGCTTGCAGGATTAGGATACAATCCGACCTCAAAGTTTCCTTTGGCTTCTTCACCTGTAATTCCGTCATTATCATCAAAATAACGATTAGCTACGGCAGACATTGCACATCCATTTTGATAGATAAGCTCTGCACCGTAGAATCCTGTACCTCTTGTCGGTACGATACGCATAGCATTGGCATAATCTGGCAGTGGCTCGCGTACACCTTCAAATTCATAATACCAATCAATTGTTGCAATAGGTTCTTCTCTCTCGAGTGTGAGAACAAGCTCTCTACCATCTTTGAGCACTCTTGCAATAGGCATATCTAAAACTACAACCTGAGCCATTTCGCTTTCGCGGAAACAGTTGAATCCGGGATAAGATACACGTACTTTATACTCTCCGCCTCCCTCACGTATAAGGGTATTGGTTTGTGAAAATCCAATGGGGCGACCGTTGCGTGTCCAATAATAATTTGCACCTGGCACTTCTGTTGTTGTGAGTATTACATTTTCGCCGGGGCATAGCATAGCATTCGAGACTTCAAGCGAAATGGCTGTGGGCAAAGGCAATACTTCTGCTTGAATACTTGCCGAGAGACTATCGCAAGCATACTGACTCACTTTAACTTGATAGCTTCCGCTTTCGCTAATTTCGATACTATTTATATCGCTTATGGCAATGCTTGTGCCATCTTTGAACCATTCATAGGTAGCATTTGGGACTTCTACGGCACGCAGTACTCCGCTTTCGCAAAATCTAAAATCACGTCCTGTAATTTGTGCCGTAGGGCGATAAGTGAGTTTGACAAAAAGATTATCACTTGTAGCATCACAACCTCCTTTTCTAACGACAACTACATAAGTACCTTCATTATCTACAATCAAATTTGGTTCGCTTGTTTCGGCAATCAATCGTCCGTTATGCAACCAGCGATAAGTCGTGCCACTGCCTTGGTCTTCTACTTCAAGCCTTGCTTCTTCGTTGCAAGAGAAAAGAAAACGATTGTCATTTGAAAATGAACTAAAACTTGCTTGCGGACGTGCAACCAAAGAGAGTGTAATCGCTACTCGAGGCTGACTTTCGTATTTCTGCCCCATCGAGGTGGCGTAATACGTCGTAGTCTCCGAAATAGGTGGTGTTCGGTATGTACCTACGGTTTCGGCAAAATGCGGTGTGCTTGTCTGGGTTTCATACCAGCGCACACGTTCGCTTCTGTGCGTAGTTTCTACGCCGATTTGCGCTATGGGGTTGCCTTCGCAAGCGGGCTGAATTAGGCTCAAATTAGGTGCTTCTGGATAGGTGTACTCAGTAGCGAAGGAGGAGGCTGCTGCTGTGCCTAATCGTGCATCTAAACGGTAACGATAGCGAGTATCGGGTGTCAAGCCCTCGTCGAGTTGCTCACGTACGCCGGCACTAAATGAGCCTAAGCTCACCCATTCGCTGCTGCCTTCAGCTTGTCTGTAGAGTCCGTAGGCTTCAGCATTGATGGATACACGCCAAGTGAGTAAAATGGAGGTTGTATTTTGTGCTACGGCTTGGAAATTTTGTACGGGCTCTACATCGGTTGTAGTGCCGCCACCACCCGTAGTTCCACCGCCTGTGGGTGGCGTACAATCTGTATCTACGCTTACTGTAATGGCAGTGCTTGCATCATATCCACAAGCTGTTGTAATGGCTACACTTACGGCATCACCATCGTTGAGTGTAGTGGTATTGAAGCTGGAGCTTATGCCGTCTTGCGCTAAAGTGCCATTGACAAAGAACTCATAATTCGTAGCGCCGAGTGGTGTTGCATTGAATGCAATATTTTCGCCTTCACAAATATCTGTTGCTGTGGAGGTGAGTGTTGCTGTAGGGGCATCATTTACACTCATTGTAATGCCTGTGCTTGTAGTAATGCCGCAGGCTGTTGTTGCACTTACAGTAACGACTTCGCTGTCGGTGAGGGCATTGGTGCTGTAGGTACTGCTCGTGCCTGTTTGGACTGAAGTGCCATTGACAAAAAACTCGTAGTTTGTAGCTCCCGCAGGCGTTGCTGTAAAAATAACGTTATCGCCAGTGCAAATGGTTGTTGCACTTGCTGT
This sequence comes from Bernardetiaceae bacterium, assembly GCA_020832465.1. GTDB lineage: Bacteria > Bacteroidota > Bacteroidia > Cytophagales > Bernardetiaceae > JAFIER01. The sequence goes on along the minus strand of JAFIER010000141.1, from coordinate 7,258 downwards.
AAGTCCTGTTGCTGGGGCAGTATTCACTGTCATGGTGATGCCCGTACTTGTGGCTGTACCGCAAGTGGTGGTAGTCGTTACAGTAATGGTTTCACCGTCTTCAAGGGTTGTGGTGCTGTAAGTATCGCTCGTGCCTGTTTGCACTGAAGTGCCATTGACAAAAAACTCGTAGTTTGTAGCTCCCGCAGGCGTTGCTGTAAAAGTAACATTTTCATCAGCGCATATTTCAGTATCTGATGCGCTAATAGTAGCTATGGCTGTAGTGCTTACATTTATCGTAATTCCCGTACTTGTGTTTGTACCACAGGAGTTTGTAACGGCAACAGTAACGGTTTCGCCGTCGGCGAGGGTAGTGGTGCTGTAGGTATCGCTTGTGCCTGTTTGGACTGAAGTGCCATTGACAAAAAACTCGTAATTTGTTGCTCCAGTAGGTGTTGCTGTAAAGGTAATGTTATCACCATCACAAATTTCAGTGGTTGATGCGCTAAGACTTGCCAGCGGTGCGGGGTTTACGGTCATTGTAATGGGCGTGCTGGTTTCTGCACCGCAAGTATTCGTAAAAGTAACGGCTAGGCTGTCTCCGTTGTTGAGTGATGTTGAGCTGTAGGTGTGGCTTGCGCCGTCTTGCACTGAAGTGCCATTGACAAAAAACTCGAAATTGCCCGTGCTTGAGGCTGTGGCAGTAAAATCCACATTATCGCCAGCGCAAATTGTGGTAGATGAAGCTGCCAAAGTAACCGTAGCTACAGGATTTACTGTAACAAAATCAACTTTGGTTTCGGTATCCGCACTGGCGTTAATACTTAAAACCGCATCATAAGTGCCTGCCGTGTTGTAAGTAATGACGTGCGGTCCGATGCCTGTAGCGGTGGCGGGCGTACCGCCGGGGAAGCTCCAGTTCCAATCGGTTGCTCCTGTGGAGTTATCGGTATAAGTTATAGTGTTTCCTTCGCAAATAGTGGTGGTAGCGGCGGTAAAATCTGCCGTTACTGTTGTGGGGTTATAGATAATTCTAAAATCATCAATAGCTATGCCTGCCCAAGTAATTGTATTATCGGAGCGAAAATGAAATCTAAAAGCGACATCATCTTCTCCTTCAAAGGCAGAGACATCAAAAGTGCGTGTTTGATATCCCCCCGTGTTGTTGGTAAACATAGGCGTAGCGTTGGGGAATCCCGAAGTGCCAGCACTTTTACTCCCATTATACCAATCTGGTGGGGCGACGGCTGCGCCGAGTTGTGTCCAAGTATCTCCTTTGTTGAGTGTATATTCTACAATCATACCGTCCCAGTTGGTTTCTAAATCGCTATTAAGTTCAAACTCGAGGGTATAAGTACCTGCGCCAGCGAAATCAAAATTAGGCGTAAGCAAATAAGATTCGCTGTTATTGACATAAGTGGGGTTCGTAATTCCTGTAACCCATGCATTTGCGCCACTGGTTGTACCGTTTTTACCAGCGATAGCGGAGTTGCCTCTCTCGAAAGGCGTACCGGCAAGGCTTTGCGATGCAAAATCTAAGGTATTTATTTCAAAGTTACCGCCGTCGTCAATGTTATATGTTGTAGTTCTGTCGGGGAGTACGTGTATGTAATCGGTTTGAACTTGTGTATCTTCACCCGCCAAGCCGCTGTTGATAGTGAGGCTAATGGTTTTGAGCCCGGCCGTGCTATAAGCGACTGTGTGAGGTCCTGCACCAGTAGCTGTGGCGGGGGTTGCGCCTGCGCCGAAGTTCCAGTTCCAAGTAGTGGCTTGCACGGAGACATCTGTGAAGGTTATGTTTTTGTCTATGTAAGTAATGCGCGGATTAGCGGTAAAACTCGCCACTGGCGTGCGGAATACATCGCTTGTAAAGAGTCCTCTTCCGTGCGTAGCGACGACGACCATTTTATCCGCTTGACGGTACTTGAGCATGCTACACCTTACGTTGGCTAATCCTATGCTACTGGGTTGCCAGTTGGGTGATGCTATACTCACATCATTGGTTGACCATATCCCTGTTTCGGTAGCGAGGATAACTTGGTTATAATTCTCAGGATTATACAAAGCCCAGTTTATGGGAAGGTTGGGTAAGTTGCCTTCTTTGCTGACCCAGTTATTGCCGCCGTCTTGGGTTTCCCAAACCGAGTTTACTCCGTAGTTAGAATAGGTAATCATGAGGTGGTTGTCGTCTTCACCGATAGCAATACACCTAATGTATCCATTGGGTAGTGTAGTGCTTGGGTCGATTTCGGTGCTTGTAGGTGTGGCTGTATGTGCGTTATCTATTCTAAAAATGCGTCCGTTGTCTGTACCTACAAAAATTCTGTTATCGGTATAAGGAGAGGCTGTAATGGAGGCTGCCATTCTGTTTCCAATGGTTACGTTTATGGTTTGAATATCGAGGGTAGCGGATACACCTGCGACTCTAAAAATTCTGTTGGCATCGCCGGCGGCGTACAAAATATCGGTATCATTATCGTAGTCAGCGGGGTTTATGAATCGCCCTGTATTGCTTGCCGAGATATTATTAAAAGTAGCACCTGCATTAGTAGATCGCCTCCAATAATTAAAGATGTAAGAAGTGAGTTGGTAGGTAGGGTCATCTTGGTCGATGAAACAAAATCCTCCGTCTCCTCCTGTTGCCATGGTTGTGGATACGATACCTGTGCCTGGTCCGTTGAAGCGTTGCGTACCGTTATCTTGTGATCCTGCGAGGAAGTAGTTGTTATCGACTTCGTTTCTTACGGCGCAGGCGTAGAATTGGGTTACGTTGTATCCTTTGACTCTGGTTGTGAATGCGGGTGTAGCAGTAGCATCGGCGACATTAGCTGAGTATGATACACCACCATCGTGTCCGAAAATCATTTCATTGGGGCTTCCGGGTCTGAATACCATAGCGTGCTGGTCGGCGTGTACGTAGGGTTTGCCGCATCCACCTGTCCAGTAGGATATAGGCTGGCCAGTGCCCCAGGTTGTGCCTCCGTCTGTGGATCTGTAGAGGTCTATGGCACCTGCAACGATAATATTTTCATCAGTAGGTTTTACGCCGAGGATGAGGTCGAACCATGCTTGTCCGCGTGCAAAGTCATCGGTTGCGGAGATCGCACAACTTTGGTTGAGGTACATGGGAATGGTTATATCTGTCCATGTAGTGCCTCCGTTTGTTGTTTTTTTGAAATATCCGATATTTCCGCCATTTGCACTTATGGCATATACGACGTTGGCATTAGAGGGTGCAGTGGCGAGTTCGATGCGCTGTGCTGTACCTGTGGGAGGTGAAATGTCTGTCCAAGTAATTCCGTTATCCGTGGATTTATGTATTGTACCAGAGGGGTTTCTGACCGAGGCGTAGATATCACCGTTAGCAGCGGTTTCGAGGTCTTGTCCGTTACCACCTAAGACGAGCGTCCAGTTTGCACCGCCGTCGGTAGAGCGTCTGATACCGCTACGGGTTGCGGCAATGACATCTCCTGTGGCTGTAACTACAATTTTCTGAACGTAATGAAAATTTACATTATCGGTACTTGGTAGCTGTGCCCATGTTGCACCTCCATCAGTAGTTTTCCAAATACCAGCTCCTCTGACGGCATCGGCGTTGAAGAATCCTTCCCCTGTTCCTACGTAAAATGTATTCGTGTTACTGGGGTCATAAGCAATTGATCCGATGGCAAGTACGTTCCAGAAGTCGTCTATATTATACCAAGAAGAGTCGGCATTTGTAATATCATTGGTGTACCAAAGTCCGCCTGAAACTCCTCCTGCCCATACTTTTTTGTTGGTAGCATCGTTGGGGTCGAACATAATGGCTCTTGTTCTCCCGCCGACGTTATCTGGTCCTCTTTCGTTCCAGTCTAATCCTGCGATTGCTGTTTTGAGGTCTGGTGTAAGTCTGAGTTGTGTTTCTCTTAGGGCATTTATGAAGTCATCTTTTGGAATGTATCCTAAGTCAGGGTTTACGATTTCGAAGAAGCGTTGCTCTGCGGCGAGGTCGGGTCTATCTTGTTTATCGAGGAGTTTTTTCCACTCTTCGGGTGTTTTTTTGGGTCTTTTAGTGTACTCGTGAGCGTCAATCCATTTAGCGTAAGCCTCTTTTTCGGCTTTTCGTTTTTGTATTTCATATTTTTCTTTGAGCCAAGGGGCAAGGCTTATTATGGCTATGCCCAAGCATAAAGCCAAAATCCATATTATTGATTTGTGTGTAAACTTGTATTGCATCAGTCATTAGGGATTAAATAGTAGTAGGAAGTACTTAGCAAATTTTTGTGCTAATTTATTAAACGTTAGTGAAGGGTATAAATGTTTGGGTTGGCTAAGTAAATAGTGTAATAAGTACTAAAAAAAAAAAACTAATGCTTTGTGCAAAATTCTTAGGAAGTGCGTATCAAAATTTACAAATAAAATTTGCTTAAAAAAAATAGGGAATACGTCAGGTTGGTACATTGCCTTGGGTGTGTAAGAGAGCTTTGCGCATTCTCAAGCACTAACAGTTTTCGAAAAACTATTAGTGCTGCCATTATTATACTACTCTACATTTGGCGGCCAGAAATAACATTTCTCTGAGAAATGTTATTTCTAAGCCCATTTTTCCATAGCTTGTGGGGGTTTGCAAACCCCACGTTATGGAAAAATGTATAGTGGAATGAATTCTTATTATGTATGATTTGCTCATGTTGCCTTACAATTTAAAGCCTAAAATCATAATATCGTCATCTTGCTTGCGGTCTCCCTGCCAAGTTTGTAGGCTTTGCTCGAGTATGGTGCGTTGTTCTTCGATGGGTTTTTCGTGGATTTCCCAAAAGAGTTGTTTGAGGCGTTTAAGCATAAATTTTTTACCTTCTTGCTGCCCTGTTTGATTTTGAAAACCATTAGAAAAGAGGTAGAACGAAGTAGGTTCGTAGGGGTCGAGCTCAATGCGGTGCTTCGAGAAGTTAAGTGCTTCTTCTTCTGCTGAACCGATATTATATCTAATACCTTTGAGCAAGTGAAGTTCGTGGTTTTGGATATAAATCAATGGCATTTTTGCGCCAGCAAATTCTAATACATTATTTTTTCTATCCCAAGTGCAGATGCCGAGGTCTATGCCGTCTTTTTGGTCGAGGTGGTGTTCGTTATCATTATTTTTGAAAAGTGCTTTGATATCACGGTTTAGCTCTCTTAAAATTTCATCAGGCTCGATTTTATTTTTTAAAAAAACGGTTTGATTGAGGTTTGCCATACCTACGAGGCTCATAAATGCGCCAGGCACACCTGCCCTTGTGCAATCTCCTGCTGCAATGATAATTTTATCTTGTGCCATTTTATCGTGCTCGGCGGGGTTATTGTACCAGTAAAAATCTCCTGATACGACATCTCGGGGTTTGAGAAAAAGAAAAAACTCTGGTACTTGTTTTCTAATTTTTGGTAGGTCTGCAAACATAACTTCTTGCATACGCTTTGCATAGTTTATATTATCTGTAATTTGCGTATTGGCTTGGGTGGCGGCTTCGCTGAGTTGGTTTATTTTTGCACTTGTTGCTTGCAAATCGGCATCTTTTTTCTCGATGTTGGCATAAGTCTGTTCGAGTTCTTTTTGTGAACGTATCATTTCACGGGTTTTTTCTTTTACTTTAGCTTCCATTTCTTCGGCATAAGCTTTGAGGCTTTTTCGCATTTGCAGAAGTGCATTTCCAAGAATATCTTGCTGGCTTAGCGGTTCAAAAGAAGCCTCCCAATTGGACTTACCGACCTCTTCGGCAAATTTTGCGGTTTTAGAAAAACTACCTTTTAGTGTATTTAGCGCAGCGACCATTTCACCAATTACTCCTTTGGGTGCATTGATAATTCTATCGGGTACTACGCCTCGTGAAAGTACTAATAGATTATCTCGCACTTGCTTAACAGGTTGCGTAATGCGTTTGAAAATAAGCAATCCCGAAAAAACTAAAATAATCAAAATTACACCGCTTACAATTGGCATTACATAAGCCATAGTATTGAGCGATCCGATGATATCTTGTTGCCTTAGGTTTACTCGCTCTCTGTTAACAGCGGTTAGATTTTCGATGCTTCGGTCTATAGCGTCGTTGAGTGGGAGGATATCCATAACTACGATTTCTTGGTGAAGGAGGAGGCTTGGGTCGCTGAAGTCATCAAAGGTTTCTAAATTGGTTAGAAGTTCTTGATTTGCCTCTATAAGTGCATCAATATTTTGAAAAATAACATTAAGTGTGTCTTTGTCTTCTTGTGCAATCATAAGGTCTGTTTTTGCACCCAATAATTTTTCCTTCATTAGTGGGTACTTATCCTCATTGATTTTGATAAGGGCTTCTCTATCCTCTATATTTCTACCCTCTCTATATGCCCAATTTGTAGCGTGCAGGCGTGCTTCGGTGGTGAGCAGTTCGAGCTCTTTGAGTTGCTCTACAAAAGGTAAAATCTGCTGTGTAATTTGGCGCACTTTGCGCTCGCTATTAGAAATGGATATGGTATTAAATGCAAAATTGAAAAGCACGATAATCAGCAAGATAAAAAAACTTGCATACAAGCTACCAAATGCAATACGACGAAAGTTTGCCATAATTTTTTAAGTTTTTTAGTTAAGCACTAAGTGGCACGTTATATATTTAGAGAGACCATAGTTTATACATACGTTTATTTGTATTTAGGGTTTTCGTAATTGATGATAAAAAACCTAAACATTCAACCAATAAGAAATTTTGAGTACTAATGCTCGGGTTTTGCTACCTAAGGTCTCGGGAAAATAATTTTCGGAATATACAATAAATAAATCAGAAACGGGCTTAAATCTCCACTGCAATCTTGTATTTAGGTTGATATTATCAGCCTGCTGATTGTATTGAAAAAATGTAGTAAGAAAAATATCTCTTGTAAAAGCTACATCTAAACGAGGGCTTACGAGCCAAAAAGTAGTGCTATTATAAGGCTCGGGAAGCATAATATCATTATAATCAACGACTAAGCTAAACTGTCCATAAGGTTGAAAACGATAAGTAAGCCCTAAGGAGGCGTTATTGCGGTTTCCATTGAAATACTGCTCGGTGCGCACCGAAGTGCTAAAGTTGAATAAGCGACGAGGGTCGGAGTTGTAATTCATAGAAAATCCTTGGGTATAAAATTCACTACCTACGGGTAGGCGTTCGCCGCCAGAGTTGGTAGGGTCGAAGGAAAAGAAAAGGTAGGTATAGTTATAGTTATAATTGAGCGCAAAATAACTGCGATTATTAAATATAAAATCATAAGAAATGCTATAATTTTGGTCTGTAATTTTCCAATCTAAGTC
>JAFIER010000003.1 GCA_020832465.1 Bernardetiaceae bacterium | reverse complement strand
GCTGATTTTATCCGAGTACATCGTTCTTATATTGTCAATTTTTCAAAAATTCAAAGCATAGAAGACCTCAGCGTCGTTATGCCAAGCAAAACTATTCCCATAGGGGCATCTTATAAAAGCCGTTTTATGAAAAAACTAAACCTTTTGTAATCAAAAAAACAGGCTCATTTCGGCACTATTTCTTCAGAAAAATCATTAGTTTTATACACCAAAATAAATAAGCAAAAGATGAGTGCAGCCAAACAAGCCTTAACAGAAGAAGAAACACCTTCCCAAGAGCGGTTTTTTGCTACGCCCGAGGAGTATTTGTTTTATGAAGCGCAAGCTACGGCAAAACATGAGTACCGTGAAGGTGAGGTTTTAGCCATGGCAGGAGGCACTGTGAGCCATAATATGATTAGTGGCAGAGTCTTTGGTGAGCTTTATGCTCGATTAAAGAAAACGCCTTGCCGAGTGCTAAATAGCGATATGAAATTAGCAGTAGCCGAAGCGAATGCTTTTTTTTATCCCGATGCGATGGTTATTTGCGGGGCACCCGAACTCTGGGAGGAGCGCAACGATGCGGTTTGTAATCCTACGATAATCATCGAGGTGCTCTCGCCCTCCACCGAAACTTACGACCGCAAAGAAAAATTTATAAGCTACCAAAAACTTTCAACTTTGAAAGATTATGTACTTATTGATGCACAGCAAGCGCGCATTGAGGTTTTTTCTTATCAAGCCGAAAATCAGTGGCAACTGCATATTTTTGATGACGTAGCACAAGACTTGCATCTGCCTTCTTTGGATTTATCTATTCCGATGGCTGAAATTTATGCTGACTTAAAATTATAGAACTAACAGTTCTCTGAGAACTGTTAGTTCTATAGGCGGCTACTTAATAAGCCCTTTCTTTCTTGCCCTCCATATAATTAGCAAAAGCACGATTGGCTACGCGATTTCCGCCTTTTGTGGGGTAGTCTCCCGTGAAGTACCAATTTCCAGTGTGATTAGGGCAAGCTTTGTGCAAATCATCTACGGTTTGATAAATCACTTTTACTTTGGCTTGAATACCGTTTACACTGATAATCTCGGCAATTTTATCAGAAATCTCTTCATCAGAAAACTCAGCATAAAGTTGTTTGACGTAGTTTTCTTCTCCTGGGTCTTTTCGCCCAAAAGAGGCGAGGCATTCTGCATAGACTTTATCCAAAAGGTGGGTAAGGTTACGCTCTTTGAGCAGTAAAATCAAAGCTCTAAAAGCAATAAACTCTTCCATTTTAGACATATCAATACCGTAACAATCTGGAAAACGAATTTGCGGTGCAGAGGATACAATAACAATGGCTTTAGGCTCTAAGCGGTCGAGCATGCGCAGAATACTTTTTTCTAAGGTCGTTCCTCTTACAATCGAGTCATCAATAACGACGAGCGTATCAATGCCTTTGCGTACAATTTCGTAAGTCGTATCATAAACGTGCGTAACGAGGTCGTCCCTTGAGTTGTCGTTTGTAATGAAAGTACGCATTTTAGTATCCTTAACGACAAGTTTTTCTACACGTGGTCTGAAGGAGAGTACTTCGTGAAGTTTTTGGCTACCGAGTTCGCTTTGGTGGTCGTAAGAGTCGTTTCTTTGCTCGATGAGGTAGTGTTCAATTCCTTTCATCATACCCAAAAAAGCGGTTTCGGCAGTGTTGGGAATATAAGAAAATATCGTATTAGCGAGGTCGTGCTTTACAGCATCGAGGACTCTTGAGGCGAGTTGCCGTCCTAAGTTTTTGCGTTCGGTATAGATTTCGGGATCTGTGCCACGTGAGAAATAAATACGCTCAAAAGTACATGAACGTTTGGGCAGTGGCTCTGTAAAGTAGTCAATGCTATAACTCCCGTCGGCTTTGATAGCGAGTGCTGTGGCGGGTTGTATTTCTTGAATATCCTCGTAATTGCAATTAAAAGTAGTTTTGATAGCGGGTTTTTCAGATGCTGCTACAATGACTTCCTCATCGGCATAAAAATAAGCGGGGCGAATGCCAGCGGGGTCTCTTGCAATAAAAGCATCACCGTGCCCTGTGAGACCGACCATGGCATATCCGCCGTCGAAATCTTTGCAAGCTCTTTTAAGCACACGGTGCAAGTCTATTTGTCGTTCAATCTCGGGTATAATTTGTTGGTTATTCCAATCGGGATTTTCGGCTTTTATTTTGGCATATAAATGCTGATTGGCAAGGTCTAAGAAATGCCCTACTTTTTCGAGTACAGTAATCGTATCTCCTCGTTCTTGTGGATACTGCCCTAGCTCAATGAGGTTTTGGTATAGTTCTTCGGCATTAGTCATATTAAAATTACCAGCCATGAGTAGATTTCGGCTTCTCCAGTTGCTACTTCGCATCACGGGGTGGCAAAATCTCATTTCATTTTTACCGTAGGTGCTGTAGCGCAAATGCCCTAATAAAAGTTCGCCTGCAAAGGGGATTTTGGTTTGGAGGGCTTCGATATTGGTTTGTTCAGGATTTTGAAGTTGTGCGTCAAAACCACTACCAATTTTAGCAAAAATATCGTGAATTGGACGCTCTTCTACCGAACGCAAGCGGTCCATATAGGTTTTACCATAGCTTACATTGAGTTTGATAGAAGCTACACCTGCGCCGTCTTGTCCGCGATTGTGTTGCTTTTCCATGAGTAGAAAAAGTCGGTTAATCGCATAAGCCATTGAGCCGTATTTTTCTACATAATAGGCAAAAGGCTTGCGAAGCCTAATAAATGCAATACCGCATTCGTGTTGAAGTTTGTCGCTCATGAAATGATAATGTTTTGAGTAATGATTTAGATTATTAAGTAGAGTTATGTAAGATTTCGAACTAATAGTTTTGACAGTCTAACCATTTGACATCTAATAAATATCTCTATTGCCTGTAGTAACGAAGCTCCAGCTTCGTTTTAGACTATTTCCGAAGCTGGAGCTTCGGGCTACAGCTGTAAATTTTAGAACTAACAGTTCTCAGAGAACTGTTAGTTCTAAATCTAAAAAGCGGTTTTTTATGTTTTTATTTTTCAAGATAAATCATCAAAATCGAGACATCAGCAGGACTTACGCCACTAATCCTGGAGGCTTGTCCGAGGGTTTGAGGTCTGATTTTGCTGAGTTTGATACGCGCTTCCGCAGAGAGTGCTTTAATTTCGTCATAGGAGAGGGTATCTTTGATTTTGAGGTTTTCCATACGTTGCATTTTTTCGACCATAAGTTTTTCTTTTTCGACGTAAGCCTCGTATTTAGTTTGAATTTCGGCTTGTTCTAAGACTTCCTCGTCATAATTTTTGAGCAAATTGCCGAGTGTAGGGCTAATTTTACAAAAAGTAGGGAGGTCTATTTGTGGTCTTCTCAAAATATCTTGCGCTTTAATTTTTTGTTTGAGACCGCTTGTGCCGAGTGCTTCTAAGGCAGCATTTATTTCTTCGGGTGCAATGCTTTTTTCGGCAAGTATTTTTCTTATAGCATTTACATCTTGTTGCTTTTGTTTCACTCGCTCAAGTCTTTTATCGCTGGCGAGTCCGAGTTTATGGGCTTTTGCTGTAAGCCGCTCATCGGCATTATCTTGGCGCAACAAAATGCGATACTCTGCACGGGAGGTAAACATTCTATAAGGCTCGTCCGTGCCTTTATGTATAAGGTCATCGATGAGCACACCGATATAGGCTTCGGAGCGGTCGAGTGTAAAAGCTGCTTCTCCTCTAATTTTGAGGTGTGCATTTATGCCTGCCATAAGTCCTTGACAGGCGGCCTCTTCGTATCCTGTAGTGCCATTGATTTGTCCTGCAAAGTAGAGGTTTTCGATGCGCTTAGTTTCCAAAGTTTCACGTAGCTGCGTCGGCGGGAAATAATCATACTCTATGGCATACCCTGGTCTGAACATTTTGGCGTTCTCGAAGCCTACGATTTGGCGCAAAGCTTCATACTGTACGTCCATAGGCAATGAGGTCGAGAATCCATTGACATAGACCTCTACGGTATTCCAACCTTCGGGCTCTACGAAAATTTGATGGCGGTCTCTCTCTGCAAATCGCTCAATTTTATCTTCTATAGATGGGCAGTATCTGGGTCCGAGCCCTTGTATGCGTCCGTTGAACATGGGCGATCGGTCAAAACCTGTTTTGAGCGTATCGTGTACTTTTGGGTTTGTGTAAGTGATAAAGCAACTGCGTTGCTTTTTGGGTGCTTGAGTCTCATCAGAATAAGAGAATTTAGAAGGATTTTCATCTCCTTCTTGTTCCTCCATGCGGCTATAATCGAGTGTTCTTCCGTCGACGCGGGGTGGCGTTCCGGTTTTCATGCGTCCAGATTCGAAGCCGAGTGCTTGCAATTGTGCGGTTAGTCCTACGGAGGCTCTATCAGCAGCTCTTCCACCGCCGAAGTTTTTTTCACCGATATGAATAAGCCCGTTCAAGAATGTGCCGTTGGTGAGAATTACGGCTTTTGCACGAAATTCTACGCCGAGCTGTGTGCGCACTCCTTTGAGCATTCCTTTTTCTACGATAAGTTCGGTTGCCATTTCTTGCCAAAAATCGACATTAGGATTTTTCTCAAGGGCAAGTCTCCAAATTTCGGCAAATTGCATGCGGTCACTTTGGCAACGGGGGCTCCACATAGCAGCACCTTTTGAGCGATTAAGCATGCGAAATTGAATCATGCTTTTATCAGAAACAATCCCTGAGAGACCGCCCATAGCATCAATTTCTCTGACAATTTGCCCTTTTGCAACTCCGCCCATGGCGGGGTTGCAGCTCATCTGTGCAATTTTGTTCATATCCATAGTAATGAGCAAAACTTTTGAGCCGAGCTGTGCAGCGGCATGTGCGGCTTCGCAGCCTGCATGTCCACCACCTACCACAATTATATCGTATTGATTCTGCATAGTCATATTTTCTTTTAGATTCTGAAGCACAAAAATACGCATTTTATGCTTTGATATGAAATTTGTGTGAACAACTTTTACAAACTTCAAGGCTTTGTCAAGTATTTTAATATTGCATTCAAACCCAATGCCCTAAGCCCAAAAGCAATGCAAAAAGCAGGGCTGATATTGCCATTTGTTTGAGGTAGGGGTCGAGTGCGGCTGCGCTACGCTTCTGCCAAACAGCACGCCCATTGATAAAGAGCAAAGGTAATACAAACAAGAACAATAGCTCCTGCCATTGCCAAGGCTGGCGAAATACATAAATTACAGAAGCACTTATAGCAACTAGCAAAAGTATCCAATGATAATACATGGCACGTACCCGCCCAAGGCGTACGGGAATAGAGTTTTTACCCGCTTTTTTATCGGATTCTATGTCCCTGATATTATTCAAATTGAGTACGGCTACTGCCAAAAGCCCGCAGCTCGTGGCAGGTAGCATAAGAGCGCTATCCCAAAGCAAACCGTGTAAAAAATTTGTACCGCCTACGCCTATCCAACCAAAAAATAAAAATACTGAAATATCGCCTAAGCCCATGTATCCATAAGGGCGTTTGCCCATAGTATAAAGCACAGCTGCAAAAATAGAAGCTATGCCAAGCCCTAAGAAAACAAGCCAATGCGACCAGTTAGCCATGCCAAAAGCTACGTACAACAAAATAAGCCCCGAGACAAATGAAAGTACACCAAAAATAAGAATCATGCGCCACATTGCTTTGGGCGAAATCAAACCTGATTGCACGGCACGAGAGGGGCCTTCGCGCTCCCGGCTATCTGCGCCGTGCTGTGTATCGCCATAGTCGTTGGCAAAGTTGGATAAAATTTGTAATAGCGTAGCCGTCAGCACAGAGAGCAAAAGTACTTCAAGCCGAAAAGCATCGCCTGCTAATAAGCTACCCACAATAATGCTGGCTAAGGCAAGTGGTAGTGTGCGCAGACGGGCGGCTTCTATCCATGCTTTCAAATTTCTTAGATCTACCATATTTTTAGTCAAAAATGGAAACAACACTATGTCTTACATACAAGTAAAACCTTACAACGCTAAAGCGAATTGTAAGGTTTGAATATAAGGCAGTATTTGCCTTGTGTATAAATTTGTTTGTATCTATACGTAAAAAGGTACGTTTTCGTAGTGCAATAATAGCTCACGCATGCGCTGCGAATTTTCTCCTTTGAAGAATATCGTTCCGTAGTGGTTGCCAAACCCTTCCCTCTCCTGTGGTACTTTAATATCGTGAATAGGTTCGAAAAGTGTATGTTCTACAAAATAAGAATCTTCTGTTAGCTCTGCCGGCACATTGAGTTTTGTAATATGACCAGGGCTTGGATAAACCATTAAACTGCCAGCATATAGCTCTTCTTTTTTGTTGCGTACGGGTGCAAAAAGCTCATCGAGCTCTTCTTGTGTAGTTTTCGGGTCGCTACAAAGCACAAGGGCTTGATAGGCATTCACGCCACTACTCATTTCTATAAGTTCGAAAATATGACCGCCCGGCACACGCATTGCCGTCTCTCCAAAGCTAATATCTCCGTCTTCTGTTAAGAACCACTCGGGGTGCAACATACCGTATTCGATACCAAATGCTTTGACTAATTTTTCGTTAGCAGCATAAATAAGGTCCCTTTTGGCCTCCATTTCGGGTGAGCAAGGTACGAAGTTAGAAAATCCTAATTTGACATACTCGGTAATATTGAGGTGTTGAATTTTACCATTATGTACGAATACCTCACAAGAAAACTCTTGTCCAGGTAAGTGGCTTTCTACTAAACAAGGGAAATCGCGCTCTACGACGCGCTCGTTTATGGCTTCTTTGTTGCGTAATAATTTATGACCTACAGTACCCATAGCACTAAGTGGCTTGAGGTGTACCCAATAATCCTCTTCACCGTTGAGCTGTAAATTAGCTTCATTGAGGCGTCCCATAAATTTATGTACACTGTCTAAGTCATTAACCTCTTCGAACATGCCTACACGCAAACCACTAAGCATAGCTTTTCGCTTCATCATGGCTTTATTACGGCAGAGCATGGCGCGGTTGAGCACTCTATCATCTTTGCGATAAATGGAATTGAGCGCACCAGCCCATTCAACGGTTTCTTCAAAAAGAGCTACGGCTATATGTACGCCATGAGGTGCCATTTTTTCTGCTAATGCAAGTGCATTAGAGCTTTCATTCCATTCGTTGAAGTTCCAGCCTACAAATGGAATATCATTTTCTTTAGCATAGGGTTCAAAATCTGGAAAAGAGACTACAACATAGTTTTTATTGAGTTTTTTGACACTTTCGATGGCGGGAAGACTCCAACCTATTAGGGCTATACATTCAGACATAGAATAGTTAGTTATGGTGTTTTTGTGAATAGTTTGATTATACAATATTCAAAGTATTGGTTAATAAGTGAGGACGCAAACCAAAATCAAAATCAAATTTATTTTTAGGTTATCTCTAACGATGCTACTTAATACCAAAATTGAACACTTTCATGGTACGGCTTTTTTGTTAGAAATCCAAATTATAGCCCAAAATTTTCTCAAATAACATTTTAGTCATTATTTTATTATGTATTGTAGGTCATACCACTATACTTTTTTCCATAGCGTAGGATTTGCAAACCTTACGCTATGGAAAAAAGAGTTTAGAAACAACATTTCTCAAAGCAATGTTATTTCTGGGTACATTTAGCAAGGTTGCCGTACGGCTGAAATACTTACTATGCACGGGGGAGAGTAAGTATTTTGTTATTTTAGCTCTGAGGTTTGGCTTTGTGGTTAGCGAGGCAATAGTCGTCGAATCTGGGCTTTCTTGCTATATCGCACTTATTATACGCACCTAAAAGAAATATTGAATTGACTACAACTAAAAAAATTATGGCAGATGTCAATATAGAAGCCTCTTGGAAAGGGGTTTTAGAAAAAGAGTTTGCAAAGCCTTATTTTGATGCTTTGGTAGCTTTTGTAAAATCGGAATATAAGCATAAAACGATTTATCCGCCGGGTAAGCAAATTTTTAGTGCTTTTGACCACAGTCCTTTTGCAGCAACAAAAGTTGTGATTTTGGGGCAGGACCCTTATCACGGTGCGGGGCAGGCGCATGGATTGTGTTTTTCTGTAAATGAAGGTGTGCGCACCCCCCCTTCATTGCAAAATGTATTTAAAGAAATCAAAAGGGACTTAGGCAAACCTATTCCACCACACGGCAACCTCGAACGCTGGGCGGGGCAGGGTGTATTATTGCTCAATAGTGTGCTTACTGTCGAGCAGGGCAAAGCCAATGCACATAAAGGCAAAGGCTGGGAAATCTTTACAGATGCAGTGATTCAAAAAATTTCACAAGAAAAAAAGCATGTTGTTTTTATGCTTTGGGGGAGTGCGGCACACAAGAAAGGAAGTATTGTAGATACATCAAAGCATCTGGTGCTCAAATCAGTGCATCCCTCTCCGCTTGTGCGTAATAGTACTTTTATTGGCAATGGGCATTTTAGTCAAGCGAATGCCTATTTAGTTGAACATGGCTTTGAAGCGATAGATTGGTAGTTTAGCTTCTTAGGTTTAAAAAACAAAAGCGACGTATTCTTTAAAGATTATGTCGCTTTTGTTTTCTATTATAGTGCTATTAAATTTTCAGAAATAACATTTCTGGCAGAAATGTCATTTCTGAAATTACTGCTTACTCGAGTGTAATTTCGAGTGCTAATCCTCTTAGTTCGTGAATCAGTACATTGAATGATTCAGGGATATTCGGATTAGGTAGGTTTTCACCTTTTACAATGGCTTCATAAGCTTTAGCTCTTCCTATGACATCATCGGATTTTACAGTAAGCAACTCTCTTAGTACGTGCGATGCACCAAAAGCCTCTAATGCCCATACTTCCATTTCTCCAAAACGCTGTCCACCAAACTGTGCTTTACCGCCGAGTGGTTGTTGGGTAATAAGAGAATAAGGACCTATGGAACGTGCGTGCATTTTGTCATCAACTAAGTGTCCGAGTTTTAGGACGTACATAACACCTACGGTAACAAGTTGGTCGAAATACTCACCTGTTCTTCCGTCGAGGAGTTTAGTTCTTCCCCAGTCAGGGGCACCTGCTTTTCGTAATTCTTCTAGTACTTCTGCTTCTGTTGCGCCGTCGAAAATAGGTGTGGCATATTTTACACCCATTTTTAGACCTGCCCATCCGAGCAGTGTTTCATAAATTTGTCCTAAGTTCATACGTGAGGGTACGCCAAGAGGATTAAGAACGATATCGACTGTAGTTCCGTCTTCTAGGAAAGGCATATCTTCGTCTCTTACGATACGTGCTACAATACCTTTGTTACCGTGCCTACCCGCCATTTTATCACCTACTTTTAGTTTTCTCTTTTTGGCGACATATACTTTTGCCATTTTGACAATTCCAGGGGGCAGTTCATCACCTACTTCGAGGGCAAATCTGTCTCTTTTGAATTCAGCGGTAATTTCGTTGCGTTTTTGTACGTAGTTTCGTACTAATGCTTCGAGTAGCGCGTTAATTTTTTTATCGTTAGTCCAATTTTCGAGTTCGAGGTCTCCGATAAAATTAGCTTCTTCTGGTACGTTATAGTTGCTCTCGTCTCGATAAATATTTTTATCAGGGAAGAGGTTAGCCGTGATATTGGGCTTAGAGAAGGTTACGCCTTTGCTCATAATAGAGTCTCCAAATTTGTGATTTATACCTTGACAGACTTGCCCGTCGAGCAGTTCTGTAAGTTTATCAATCATCATTTCTTTGGTTTTGAGCAGCGAACGGCTATAGTTTTTCTTGAGTTGCTCAACTTCTTTTCGTGTTTGTGCACGAGTATCTTTGTCTTTTTTAGGACGTGAGAATAATTTCGTACCGATAACCATACCTCTCAAAGAAGCGGGTGCACGCAATGAAGCATCTTTTACGTCTCCGGCTTTGTCTCCAAAGATAGCGCGCAATAATTTTTCTTCGGGTGTAGGGTCTGTTTCACCTTTGGGCGTGATTTTACCTATAAGTATATCTTGTTCGAATACTTCTGCACCGACTCTGATAACGCCTTCTTCGTCGAGGTTGCGCACAGCCTCTTCGCTTACGTTCGGGATTTCAGATGTAAGTTCTTCTTCACCACGTTTAGTGTCTCTGACTTCGAGGTCGTAGAGGTCTATGTGTATAGAAGTATAAATATCTTCACGCACGATGCGCTCCGATATAACAATAGCATCTTCAAAATTGTAGCCTTGCCAAGGCATAAATGCTACTTTGAGGTTTCGTCCTATGGCAAGTTCTCCACCTTCTGTTGCATATCCTTCGCATAGAACTTGTCCTTTTTCTACTCTTTGTCCTTTCAGGACAATAGGTTTGAGGTTTATACAAGTATCTTGGTTTGTACGTTTAAACTTAATGAGTTCGTAAGTTCTGTATTCGTCGTCGAAGTTTACGAGTCTTTGGTCTTCTGTCCAATCGTACTTTATAATGATTTTTTTAGCATCTACATAATGGACAACGCCATCGCTTTCAGCAATAATAAGTGCGCGCGAATCCATAGCTACTCTTTTTTCAAGACCCGTACCTACGATGGGTGCTTCTGGTCTTAGTAGTGGTACGGCTTGACGCTGCATGTTAGATCCCATCAAAGCGCGGTTAGCGTCATCGTGTTCGAGGAATGGAATAAGCGATGCGGCTACCGATACAATTTGGTTCGGCGCTACGTCCATATAGGATATATCTTGCGGTTCTGTGAGTGGAAAATCACCTTCGTAACGACATTTTACTCTTGTTGTTTCGAAAGTATTCTCTTCACTGAGTTCTGCATTAGCCTGTGCAATATGGTGGTTGTCTTCTTCTTCAGCAGTGAGGTACTCCACTTCTTTGGCCACTATACCATTTTTCACAAAACGATATGGGGTTTCTATAAAGCCCATAGAGTTTACTTTGGCATGTACGCAAAGCGAGGAGATAAGTCCGATATTTGGACCTTCTGGCGTTTCGATAGTACAAAGGCGGCCGTAGTGCGTATAGTGTACGTCTCTTACTTCAAAACCAGCACGTTCACGAGAGAGACCACCAGGACCGAGTGCAGACATACGCCTTTTGTGCGTAATTTCTGCCAGCGGGTTAGTTTGGTCCATGAACTGCGAGAGCTGATTTGTCCCGAAGAAGGAATTGATAACCGATGATAATGTACGTGCGTTGATAAGGTCGACGGGTTTGAAGTCTTCGTTATCACGGACGTTCATTCGTTCTTTGATAGTACGTGCCATACGTGCTAATCCTACACCAAACTGTGAATATAGCTGTTCTCCGACGGTTCTCACTCTTCTGTTAGAGAGGTGGTCGATGTCATCTACTACGGCTTTGGAGTTTATCAGTGTAATTAAATATCTGATAATCTCGATAATATCTTCTTTTGTGAGGACGCGCACGTCCATGCTTAAGGCAAGGTTTAGCTTTTTGTTGATTCTGTAACGTCCTACTTCGCCTAAGTCATATCGTTTTTCGCTAAAAAATAGGCTTTGTATAACGTCCCTTGCTGTTTGTTCGTCTGGTGCTTCTGTATTTCGAAGTTGCCGATATATCTGTTCTACGGCTTCTTTTTCGGAGTTTGAGTTATCTTTTTGTAGCGTATTATAGACGATAGCATAGTCTGTAATGTTAATATCTTTGCGATGCAAAATTACAGATTCAGTACCGGATTCGATAATCGTTTCGATGTGCTCGTCTTCGATTTCTGAGTCTCGTTCTAATAATACTTCATTTCTTGTTATAGATACTACTTCTCCTGTGTCTTCGTCTACGAAGTCTTCTGTCCAAGTACGTAAAACCCTTGCAGCGAGTTTTCTACCTACGGCAGCTTTAAGATTTTTCTTATTGGCTTTAATCTCTTCCGAGAGTCCGAAAAGTTCTAAAATTTGCTTATCGGAGCCATAACCAATGGCGCGCAATAGGGTTGTTACAGGAAACTTCTTTTTGCGGTCGATGTAGGAATACATAACGTTATTCACATCGGTTGCAAACTCTATCCAAGAGCCTTTGAAGGGTATAATACGAGCGGAATAGAGTTTAGTGCCGTTTGTGTGCTTGCTTTGCGCAAAAAACACACCCGGCGAGCGGTGCAATTGTGATACAATGACACGTTCTGCGCCATTGATAACAAAAGAACCAGACTCGGTCATATAGGGTATATTACCCAAGAAGACCTCCTGCTCTATAGTTTCAAACTCATCATTATCCTCATCATTACAAGAAAGCCTTAATTTGGCTTTGAGCGGTACGGAGTAGGTCAGACCACGCTCTACGCACTCTTCAACGGCGTATTTGGGCGGATCTACTACATAATCCACAAACTCCAACAAATAATTGTCGCGTGAGTCATTGATGGGAAAGTTTTCCATGAAAGCTCTGAAAAGCCCCTCTCGCTTGCGCTTGTCTGGTGAAGTTCCGAGTTGAAAAAAATCTTTGAAGGATTTAACCTGCACTTCCAAAAAGTCTGGATAATCCAGAATGGAACGCGTCTTACTGAAATTTGTTCTGCCGTCTCTTACAGTAGCCAATGCTTATCTTGTTTTGAAGTGAACGGATTGATAACCAATAGTTTAGCGTAATTACTTGACTATGAAGTAATACATGCTTAAAATATCCTACAAAGGTAAGAAATTTTATTCAAAGAGGCAAATTTTAATGCAAATATTTTGATTTATTATGCATAACCTGCCTAAGGTATTAGTCTTTTAATTTAAATCTATGCCATTCCAGTCTTTTTTAAGCCTTACAGGGTGCGTGCCAAAATTACTTGGTTTGTGTTTGGTCAGGAGAGCAAACAGGGTGTAGCGACTTTAGCACTCACCTGCCTGTCATAAAATGTGAGTGCTAAACTTATGCCTTCGTAAATATGCATTGCACCAGCCTCATAAACCTTCAGCTTAGTTGTAAATTTATTATTTGTTGCTATCTTATAGCAATATTTTTGGTTTTCAAATGGGCTTTGAGTGTAGGTATGGGGATTTCATTAAAATGAAAAATACTGGCTGCAAGCCCAGCTTCTGCGCTTGTTTTGATAAATAAATCTTCAAAATGGGATAGTTTGCCTGCCCCCCCCGAGGCTATTACAGGGATATGTAACATTTTGGCGAGCTTATCTGTGGCTTCAAGGGCAAAGCCGTTTTTCATACCATCTTGATTCATTGCAGTAAAAAGAATTTCTCCTGCGCCTCGTTCTTGCATTTCTTTTGCCCAGCTGAAAAGTTTGTATGGGCTGCGTTTTTTGCCACCGTGTGTATATACATACCATTCGTTTTTTTCCATTTTGGCATCAATTGCGAGTACGATACATTGCGAGCCGAAACGCGCGGCGGCTTCTGCAATTAAGTCTGGATTATGAACAGCTGCGCTATTTATCGTAATTTTATCAGCGCCAGCTTCGAGCACTGCTGAGATATCATCGAGGCTACTAATGCCACCGCCTACTGTAAAGGGAATATCTACGTGCTTGGCAATTCGTTTGACGAGCGTGCTCAAGGTTTTTCGTTTTTCTTGCGTAGCTGTGATATCTAAAAAGCAAAGTTCGTCAGCCCCTTCTTGGGCATAGCGTGTGCCGAGTGCTACGGCATCGCCGGCAAAAATAAGATTTTCAAATTGTACGCCTTTTACAGTCTGCCCATCTTTGACATCAAGGCAGGGAATAATTCGTTTGGCAAGCATAATGATGCGTAATTTTATGTCAGAATTTTATTTATAGAAGGAGTTATGCAAATCAACAACTTTAAAAATAAGATTTATTTTTGAGGCTTTATGAGTAACTCCAATTATTTTATTGCAATTTATTGCTTTTTCGTTAGAAAGGTAATATCTTGTTGTTTTATTTGAAGATTTTTCTATGGCACCTTGCGCTATTATTTTTTTTACGATTATATGTTCAAAAAAACAGTTTTATGTACGCTTTTATTTTGTTTTTTAGTTTCTTTTAGTTATGCCCAAACAAGGGTAAAAGTTCGAAATGTAGCTGAGTTTGTCAAAGCTATAAACTCTAATACAATTATAGAAATGGAGTACGGACTTTATGATTTGACCGAGTATGGTACGATTGGAGAGTATGGTGTTTCAGAGGGTTTTTTGATTGCTAATATTTCTAATCTTACGATTAAGGGGGTAGGCAAGTACCCTGCCGAGCTTGTAGTAGAAGATGAGTATGCTGCTGTTTTGCTTTTTAAGAACTGCACTAATATCCAACTTGATTTTGTTGAAATAGGGCATGGGGCTAGCAAAGGCTATTGCATGGGTTCTGTAATTCGTTTTGAAGGCGGGGAGGGTTTGCATGTCAATCGGAGTATTTTATATGGTAGTGGTACTTATGGTATCGAGAGTAGCAATACAGAAAATATTACGATGACACAAAGTACGGTAAGAAGCTGTACCTATGGGGCTATCTCGATGATAAATACCCAGTCTGTAATTTTTAGTAGTACTTATTTTACGGATAACTCCTCTTACGATATTTTTTATTTTATGAATTGCAATAGTGTAGTTTTTAATGATTGCATAATCAAAGACAACCGCAATACAGATTTAAACGTAGATAAACAGTATGCACAAAATAAACTTTTTGCTATAGAAGGGAGTGGAAATATTACACTCAATAACTGCTTAATAAAGTTTAATAGTACGGATTATTTTGCTTCAAAGTCTGGTATAATTCTGAATAAAGGCTCTATGATAGAGTATAATAGGTTCAGAATAGGCGATTTTCAATATTAAAAAATCGTAACTACTCAGGTCTTGAGGACCCCAAACACGGCTATAATAGATATTGAGTACCGAATTTTAAAAATAACATTTCTGCCAGAAATGTTATTTCTAAAATTAAATAGCTTTTAAATACCTATGATACACACTTTTGAGTACCTGAGTAGTTACCTAATTTTTTAGTTATCTAACTCTCTAAAAAAGTTTTTAGGAGTTTGATTACTCGTTTTCCATCTGATTCGTTACCTAAGAGCATTTCATCAAAAAAGGCTTTGTCTTGTTCGGTCATGTCGGTGCTATAGTCAATAGTTTCTGCACCTATTTTTTTAGTTGCCATGTGCCAACTTGGGAAAGACTTCTCCTTAATAGGCGAGCAGGAAATCATCATGACTTCGCTGTGGCGGTGGTCAATTTTAATCTTATCATAAAGTGTCATGAGCGTATTAAAATCGCCTTCAACTAATTGAATAAATTTTCTTTCGGAGTACAAAAGCACGCCTGTGATATACAAAGGAGGGTTATTTTTTTTGCAAGCAGCTAAGATATTATCAATCTCCTCTTGCGTACAATTTGAGTTTCTGTTACTTACGTATAGTAATTGAGCTAACATATTAGGGTTTTATTGTTTAAACACTTGTTCATTGTTTCTTTGGGTAAACAGTAGTTTTTAGTGTTATATTCCATATTGCTATACATTCGTGAGTCAGCAATAACATGTCTTTAAGACCTCTTATTGCTAAGTCCATTTTTTCATAGCGTGTGATTTTCAAACGCCACGATATGGAAAAGTGCATATAGCCGTATGGTTAAATTTATATGAACGTAAAGATACACAAAAATTAAGCAATTTTCGTATTTAGAAGCAATATTTTCAGATAAATGCAATTTCTCACGGCTAAAAAGTAGTTTTTTTGGTTAAGAATATGTATTTTGGGCGTTCTAATAAGTTCGGCATTTGTATATTTTTTTTTGGGGACTTATTTTTTAGGATTTCTTATCAACTAAAAAAATTAAATTTGAAGTCAAATACTGCATTATTCATAGCAAAGCGATATTTTTTTTCTAAGAAAAAGAAAAATTTTATCAATATCTTGACGGGTATTTCTATGGTCGGTGTAGCCGTAGGCACGATAGCTATGGTTGTTATTTTATCGGTTTTTAATGGTTTGGAGCGCATTACACGGGAGTTGCATACATCGCACAATCCAGAGTTGCTTGTTGTGCCTAAGCAGGGGAAAACTTTTGTCCTTGATGCTGAGATTCAAAAAAAAATAATTGACTTGGAGGGGGTTAGAGCTATTACAGAAATTATTGAAGATAATGCACTGCTTCGTTATGGAGATGCTCAAATGGCAATTAAATTTAAGGGTGTTACTGAAAATTTTAATCAGCAATACGCACTAGATACACGTCTACTCGATGGAAAATTCCGCCTCAAAGAAGACGCTTATTGGTATGCTTTATTAGGATATGGCGTAAGTATGCAACTTTCAGTGAACATAAGAGACGAGCTTACCCCCCTAACGCTTTGGTATCCCGAGCGCGATAAGAAAGTAAATATCAGCGACCCTTTGAAAAATTTTAGACGTTTGAGTATTATGGCGGGTGGCGTTTTAGGCATTGAGGAGCAGTTTAATCAAAATATGATTATTGTACCTATAGATTTTGCTCAGGAACTGACGGGCTATAAATCAGAGCGGAGTGCTTTAGAAATCAAAACAAACTACGATAGCCGTAAAAAAATTAGAGCCGTACAGCGTGAAGTACAAGCCATTATAGGTGAAGATTTTTGGGTAAAAAATGCTGATGAGCAACAGGAACTCATTTTGAAAGCCTTTAAGATAGAGCGTCTTTTTACTTTTATAGCCCTATCCTTTGTAATGGCAGTGGCATCTTTTAATATTTTCTTTTCTTTGGCAATGCTTGCTATTGAGAAGCGTCAGGATATTGCGCTTTTAGAATCCTTAGGTGCAAGACCGCAGTTTATACGCAATATTTTTCTATACGAAGGTGCAATTATTGGCGGTGTAGGAATTATCTCGGGCTTAGTCATAGGTTTTTTGATTGTTGTTATACAAATGGAGTTTGGCATCGTAGGCTTAGGAATTGATTCTCCTTTTCATAATGCTTATCCCGTAGAACTCAATCCGCTCGATTTTATTTATGTAGCTCTTACCGTACTTTTGATAACAGCAGGTGCAGCTTACATACCAGCGCGCAACGCAGCGCGTACGAAAGCAAGTGCGCATATATCTAAATAAGCGGCGGAGTAGGAAAAACGCACTATGGCAGAGAGAGGCTGAGTAGCGATTAAATTTGAATTAAAAAATGGAGAGTGCTACCATAACTCTTAGCTATTTAATCGATGCAAGTACTTAGCCTCATAAAAGTTCAAAAAAAAATGCCATAAAATTTGGATTTTTAGCGTTTTGTTGTGTATATTTAAAAATATTCAAATATATAGATATGCTATCACGCAAATAGCAAGATAAGCATCTTTATAACACAACACATACACACAATAAAATTTTATGCCATCTAACTTTGCTCCCGTTTTAGATAGCGTGCGCAGCAAACCCCATCAAATAGATACTTTGGTGGAGAGTCGCCGCTTTTATAATTTAGAACATGCCGAACTGAATATTTACGAAACCTTAGAAGTTGCACATTCGTTTAGCCTTAAATTTTCACACCCGACTTTAGCAAGCATGCTAAAGGGTAAAAAAATGATGCACTTGCGCGACCAAACTCCCTTTGAGTTTCTACCAGGAGAGTCCATTGTATTACCTGCCAATGAATGTATGAAAATAGATTTCCCCGAAGCTACTTGGGAAAATCCTACGCAGTGCCTTGCTTTGGCTATCTCTGACGAACAAATAGAGCAAACACTTCAAATGCTAAATGAGAGCTTCCCGCGCACCGAAAAAAGTGATATATGGCATTTAGAAAAAGATAATTTCCATTTTACAAATGACAACGGTATTTATCAAACTCTTACAAGGCTTATCCAACTTTTTATGGAGGATAACCCCGCTAAGGATTTTTTTGCCAAACATACTTTGCAAGAACTGCTGATACGCATTTTACAAACACGTGCAAGAACCTTGCTTATTGATAATTGCGAGCAGCATGCTACTTCTAATCGACTTGCCTATGCCGTCAAATACATTAAAGAACATTTGCAAGAACCCATATCTATAGATAAACTTTGCGATGAAGCTTGTATGAGCCAGGCGCACTTTTTTCGTTGCTTTAAAAATGAATTTGGCATGACACCCATTGAGTTTGTAACCAATGAGCGCATTGAAAAAGCTAAATCGCTTTTGAAGCGGACAAAGCGAAGCATTAGTGAAATCAGTTATGATATAGGTTTTAGTAGCGTAAATTATTTTGTGCAAGTATTTAAAAAGCACGAAAATATTACCCCTGGGCGTTTTCGTAAAATAGAAAAAGCTAAGCCTGCTAAATCATTGTCATAAAAACAAATATCTAAGTTTAAGTAAGCTCATGTTGCAGATTTAGTTTCTCAATATGTTCATGACATAATGCCAAAGTATGATACCCATACTTACAGATACATTAAATGAATGCTTTATGCCATATTGCGGAATTTCAATGGCTATGTCAGCGTGCTGAAGACTCTGCTCACTTAATCCAAAAACTTCATTACCAAACACAAAAGCATATTTTTCTACTGGTTCGGGATAAAAATCTTCGAGCGAGTGGCTTTTGTTTGTTTGTTCTATCAATACAATTTTGTACCCTTCATTTTTGAGTGATAGGAGCAACTCACTAATATTTTTAGTATAAGTCCAATCGACGGAATCGGTAGCGCCAAGTGCTGTTTTATTGATGTCGCGATGTGGTGGCTGCGCAGTAATACCGCAGAGGTGGATATGTTGCACGCCAAGTGCATCGGCAGTGCGAAAGGCAGAACCGACGTTGTGCATGCTTCGGATATTATCGAGCACCAAGCATATAGGAAATTTTTTGCTTTGTGAGATGTCTTTGAGCTCAGGTCTTTGGATTTCTTCTGTTCGCAGTTTGCGCATTTTGGATTACTTATTGGTTATAACTATGCAAAGGAATAATTTTTTTTACAAAAATCAAAACATAATAAGCCTCTTTTTTTTAGAGGTGGCTTCTTTTTTGTACCTTTGCTTGAAAAATTAAAAACAGTCTATTTTGCAAATTTTATTAGCTAATTGCTAATTAAAATATAAGATTGCATATCAGATAGGTATTACAAGATTTTGAACAAAATCTAAACCAAAAAACCTACGGGCTGTTATATAAAAAAACATTACCTTTATTTGATAATTTCACGTTTATATGAGCAGTAATAAAAAAAATAATAACGAAAGCGGTATTCTTACACGCCACAATCCCAATCGTTTTGTTATTTTTCCCATTCAGCACGATGATATTTGGGCAATGTACAAACAAGCAGAAGCCTCTTTTTGGACAGCCGAAGAGATAGACCTCTCTTCGGATATGAAAGACTGGGAGAGCTTAAATGACGGTGAAAAGCATTTTATAAAACACGTGTTAGCTTTTTTTGCCGCTTCTGATGGTATTGTTAATGAAAATTTAGCAGAAAATTTTTTGCACGAAGTACAGCTTTCAGAGGCTAAATTTTTCTATGGTTTTCAGATTATGATGGAAAATATACATTCTGAAACCTATTCATTACTTATTGATACTTACATCAAAGATAATGAAGAGAAAAATATGCTTTTTAATGCCTTAGATACCGTACCTTGCGTAAAAAAGAAGGGCGAATGGGCTTTGAAATGGATTGAAAGTGAGAGCTTTGCCGAGCGTTTAGTGGCTTTTGCAGCTGTAGAGGGTATCTTTTTCTCGGGTAGCTTTTGCTCAATTTTTTGGCTAAAAAAACGCGGTTTGATGCCGGGGCTTTCTTTTTCAAATGAACTTATTTCGCGCGATGAAGGCTTGCATTGCGATTTTGCTTGCTTGCTTTATACGCAGTATATCGAAAATAAATTACCTAATGAACGTATTTTAGAAATTATTTTAGATGCCGTAGCCATCGAAAAAGAGTTTGTTTGTGATGCCTTGCCCGTAGGGCTTATCGGTATGAATGCTGATCTTATGAGCCAATACATAGAATTTGTAGCTGATAGATTACTCCTCGAGCTCGGTTTGGAAAAGCATTTTAATGCTACAAATCCTTTTCCTTTTATGGAAATGATTTCTTTGCAAGGCAAAACAAATTTCTTTGAAAAACGTGTGTCTGAGTATCAAAAAGCAGGCGTTATGAGCGAAAATAGCGATAAAGAAAAACCTAAATTTACCTTAGACGCAGATTTCTAATTGCAATAGACATTAAGCATCATACCACTATAGAGTTTTCTATAGCGTAGGGTTTGTAGTGCAGTCAGCAGACGTTTAATAACTAAAACGTAAAAATTTTTAGAAATAACATTTCCGACAGAAATGTTATTTCTAAATTTTTTTTTGCAATTGCATTGAACTCTTATTGTTGTTTTATTGTTGTAAATAGTCATTTTGCAGTGTTTTTCTGTAGTAATTGGCACTTAATCCACCGCATACTACCCAAGCCTTCTTGAGTTAATTTTACACCTTACTCGTTTTATTGCTATGACTATGACTATTACTCCTTTGCTAAAAAAAAATAGTTTTTTGTTCTCTGCACTGTTTTTTTTATCCTCCTCCTTGGTTTTAGCACAAGAAGCGACAATATTTACTAAGGATACACTTTATAATTGGTCTGAACACCCAGAGCGCAACGAACGACTAGATATTGAAAATCAATACTCTGCTGTCATTCGTAAATCTTTTCATAGACTTCATTTTTTTACGGGTGAGACTGTAGCAGACCTTAGGCTTCGCGAGACGCGCCATAAAATTATTAGTTTACACGACAACCAAGCCATAGAACGTTTTAATAAAGTTACTTTGTCTATTCCTGAGGGTAAGCTTGTACAAATCAAAGCGCGCTCGATTAGTCAGCAGGGGCGGGTAACAAACTTAGGACTCTCTGATATTAAAGATATTTATCCACAAGATGGATTATCGCACCATAGTTATAAAATATTTGCTTTTGATGGCGTAGAAATCGGCTCGCAGATAGAATATCTATATACCGTAGAGCGTGATGCCGAAATTTGCGATTTTGAATATATACAATCCGATTTGCCTACTTTTGATGTTACTTATGAACTGATTTCACCCTTAGATTATGATTTTGTTTTGCGTAGCTACAACGGTTTTGCTCACGCAGTGCACAGCCAAGAGCAGGATTATCAAATCTGGAGGTGCTACAAAGACTTTATCCCCGCCTTATATAGAATGCCCTATCGCCGTTATGAAGCGCATTTGCAGCGTGTACACTTTAAAATAGCACACCCGTATCAACAAGATTATCGCGAACTGCTCACTTGGGGAGAAATCGCTGGTGGATTAAGCCGTAGTGCTTATAAAATTCTTGAGAGCAAAGAGGTCGATGCTATACAAAAACAAATAGAAGCACTCATAGACGAAGAAGAGCAAGACGATATGAAAAAAATTGTACATATTGATTCCTTCCTGCGAAATAGAGTCCGACTTGTGCCTGCTGCTATCAACCAAAAAACAGCCAACAACCTCCTTGATATTATGGAGCAAGGTTATGCTAATACTTACGACTTACTGAAAATTTATACCGCTTTTTTCGAACAAGCTAATATCCCACATCAGCTTGTCGCTACCACAAATAAACAAGAAAAAGATTTTGACGAAGAGTTTCCTACTTGGGACTACATTACACAAGTATTATTTTACTTCCCGCAAACAGGGCTTTATCTCGCCCCACTACACGGCAAAAACTATAGCCTTGGCATCATTCCCGTCGAATGCTTGAATAATACAGGGCTTTTTATCAAAAAACTCACACTCGGCACCGTCATAGATGCTAACTACTATACGCAACGCATCAAGAAACAACGTGAAGAAAATAGCGGTGTGCATACGCATTACAAAGTAAAAATTAATATCGAAAAACGAGAGACAGAACTCGAACTCAAACGAAGCTATAAAGGCTATAATGCACTAAAAAATAAACAAAAAATTAGCAATACCAACTGCCCAGAGGCTGTATTTGCTACGCATTTTAAACTGAGATTGCCAAATAATACATACAACGAAAAACTCAATATTACGCATCTGAATCATTCAAAACCTATGGACATAGGATTGCTTGGAGAAGATTTTTTGTGTTTACAAGGCAAGCTGAGCTCCGTCTCTATCTTAGAAGAAGCGGGTAGTCGTTACCTCTTCCGAATAGGTGCATTATTAGATGCACACCCCAAAATAAATCTACTGCCCCTGCCTAAAGAAGGGGTCGAGCGAAGCCATCCCGAGATGTTTATAACTGAAATACAATTAGAAATTCCCGAGGGATATATGATTCGTAATTTGACTGATTTGTCACGTCAGGTAATTGGCAAACAGACTCCCCTACGCTTTTCAGTAGATTACGAACTCGATAGCGATAATACCTTTGTCAAAATCAAAATTATGGAATACTACGGCAATAATTATTACCGCCACGACCAACTCGCTTCTTATGATGAGATACGTGCCGCAGCAATGGAATTTAATCAAATGTTGCTTATTTTTGATAAAAAACAGTAGCCACCTCCCTGCGCACACCCAAAACCCTGTAGAGAGAAAATCAAGCCTTGCGCTATAGCTAACTTAGAAGCTCCTGCTACGAGTTAGCACTACAAATAGAGCGTAGAAATTTTGTACAAATGATAAATTTGACGTGCATTCATTCACTAAGGGTGCTACGCAATTATGCACAACTAAAAATCAAAAAAGAGAATCAATATTTTATGACTTTTAACACCGATCATATTTCGTTTTTGTCTATTGGTGATATGCCTAATTTTCAATTGGATTATAGCAGTTGCTGGGTACTTCTCGATGAAAATACCAAACAGTATTGCTATCCTTTGATCCATAACAAATTGCCCAAAGACCATAAAATTATAGAAATACGCAGTGGCGAGGTACACAAAAATCTTAATACTTTAACGCATATTTGGCAGGCTCTTATTGCAGGGGGCGCTGATCGTAAAAGCCTGCTTATCAATTTAGGTGGTGGTGTAATTGGAGATATGGGGGGCTTTGCAGCGGCCACTTATATGCGGGGGATTGATTTTATACAAATTCCCACTACACTTTTGGCGCAAGCTGATGCTTCCGTTGGCGCAAAAGTAGGTATTGATTTTATGGGGTATAAAAATATCTTAGGTAATTTTGCACAGCCTTATAAAGTACTCATAGATACCAACTTTTTAAAAACATTGCCAAGAGAGCAACTTATTTCTGGCTTTGCTGAGGTGATTAAGCATTTGCTTATTGCTGATGCTGAGGGTTGGAACGATATAGAAAATCAAAGTATAGATGCACTCGCTTGGAATAGTCAGGTTTTGCGCGCCGTACATATAAAGTCAGAAATTGTATTGGAAGATCCCAA
This sequence comes from Bernardetiaceae bacterium, assembly GCA_020832465.1. Taxonomy (GTDB): domain Bacteria; phylum Bacteroidota; class Bacteroidia; order Cytophagales; family Bernardetiaceae; genus JAFIER01. Next base: position 10,800 of record JAFIER010000003.1, on the reverse strand, counting down.
AGAGCAAGGAAGGCGTAAAATACTCAATTTTGGGCATACCATAGGGCACGCCATAGAAAGTTATTTTTTAGAAAAAATAGGAAAAACTTACTTACACGGAGAGTGCGTTGCCGTAGGTATGATTTGCGAGGCTTGGATTTCTATGAACAAAATAGGATTAGAGGCTGAAGACTTTAAGCGTATTGTGCGTTACATAAACAAGCATTTTCCTATTATACACATCAAAAAACAGGATTTGGAGGCTATAGCTGTACTTACATTGTTAGATAAAAAAAATCAAAAACAGCAAATTAGGGCTGTTCTGCTCGAGCAGATAGGAAAACCAAAAATAGATGTTGGCATCTCGCTAAGCGAAGTACAGCAGGCTCTGAATTATTATATAGAAAAAAGCTCGGCTTTAAAATAACTATCAAAACAAAAATTTATCGATAAAAAACAAGGTTTCCTCGAAAAATAAGCCTGTAATTTGTTTAAGTCGTTAAAATCATGCTTCTTGAATAAGTAAACGTAAAGACGCATAATTTTTGTGTGCCAAAGGCAAAATCAAATTGTCTTAAGATTACCTATTTATCTTTGCATTAAGCACACATTTATTTATTTTTTTGTATCAAGCACAAAAATATTTTTTATTATGCTAAAAAATTAGCATTTTTAGCTTGAAAGATTAGTAAGTAGATGCGGTTTTATGATATTTTATATCTAAGTGCTTCATTTATAATGCACAAAACATACAAAAGCCTAATGTAGCCGATGCTATATACGGACTTTTTCATAGTCTAAAAACAATAACAAACATGCTAAAACAGCTACTTAGCTATTTTAAATATCGTTTTTTAGCATTTTTATAAAAAAATAAAAAATTGCCAAACTTAATAAAAAAATTACATGCGTTGGTTGAACAATAATCTTAGAATTACTTACAAGCTAACTTTTAGCTATTTGATTATAGCCTTAGGCGTTGTCCTTACAGGTGTATTTCTGCTCAAAGATGTCCAGCATCTTGAAGAGACATCTAACGAAATGGCAAGCAAGCATTTTAAAGCCATTAAATTGCTTACGCATATTGCAGAGGCGTATCCCATGACGCTATCCAAAACACGAGATATTTTGCTTACGGAGAATAGTTCACAAAAAGAGATATACAGATCGCAAGTGCAGGCATACGAACAAGACATTCTACAATGGAGTAGAGAGCTTGAGCAATATCTCACTGCCGAGAACGAAAGGAAAATATATGAATCTTACATCAAAACACTCGATGATTTTAAAGTGCGCCGAATTGAAGTTTTACGGCTCGCAATTGAGGAAAATAAGCAGGCAGAGGCAGTAGCTGTTTTGTACGGTCAGTTGCAAGATAAATCTGAAAAATTAAAAGAAATTATTGATAAGCTCATTGATACCAAAGAAAAGGTAGCCGAAAAAGTACAGCAAGATACGCAAAACACCGTTAGGGCTACTTTTATAAAAGGGGGCTTAGGTGCAGGTTTTATCTTATTGCTCACCTTTTTTATGCCTTTTGTTGTGAACTATCATATCAGCCGCCCTATTATGCGCCTTGAGGAAAAGGCAGCCTGCATTGCCGTAGGGGATTTGAATAAGGATAAAGTAGTCAATGAAGCAAGAAAAGATGAAATTGGTAGAGTATCAAAAAGCTTGACGCTTATCTCTGAAAACTTAGACAGCCTGGTTCAGCAAGCAGAAGAAATTGCACAAGGCAACTACGAAACCAAAGTCAATATACGTAGTGAAAAAGACGAGCTTGGCGAATCAATAGCTAAAATGACGGATTCCTTGCGCGACCAAAATTGGCTCAAAGAGGGTATGCACAAACTCAACCAACTTCTCTCAGGGCATTTTACTGCACGTGAAGTCTCGCAGCGCACAATTTCATTTTTAGGAGAGTTTTTGGAAGTAGGTTGTGGTGTTTTTTATGTATATGAAGAGAAGGATAAAATGCTTAGGCTTTATAGTAGCTATGCTTTTGTAGAGCGCGATAGACTTTCCACGGAGTTTAAGATGGGAGAGGGCATCGTAGGTCAAGTTGCACTTGAGCGAAAACCTATTTTATTAAAAAATATTCAAGAGCAACAGCTCGAGATCAATAGCGGTACAGTAAGCCGTAAACCGCTTAATACTTATGCCTTCCCACTTGTATATGAAGGCGAGCTTTGTGCTGTAGTAGAGTTAGCTTCTCATGAAGCTTTTACGCCACTAAAAAAACGGCTTATTCAAGAAGCCTCAGAGACAATGGCTTCTCATATTTATTCAACTTTGCAGAGCGAGCGTATTCAAGTACTTTTCGAGAGTGCACAGCAAGCCAAAAAAGAAGCCCAGCTCAAGGCAAAAGAAGCAGAAGAAGCTAATGAAGAGCTTAAAAAACAGCAAGTTAAGCTCCAGCAACAAGCTGAAGAATTGCAACAGCAAACCGAAGAAATGCAACAGCAGTCCGAAGAGCTACAGCAAAGCAACGAAGAGCTTCAGCAGCAACAAGAACAGCTCGAGATTCAACGCGAAGAGCTTCAAAAAAGAAATGAAGACCTTATGTACGCACAGCACGAACTCGAAGAGAAGGCGGCCGAACTTACAAGGGCAAGTAAATATAAATCAGAGTTCTTGGCTAATATGTCGCATGAGTTGCGCACACCACTCAATTCCATTATTTTACTTTCTGATATGCTAAGAAGAAATACTGGAAAAGGGCTTAGTGTCAAAGACGTACAAAAAGCAACAATTATATATCAATCTGGAAATGATTTACTTACGCTTATCAATGATATTTTAGATATTTCTAAAATAGAAGCGGGAAGAATGGTCGTAAATATTTATCACTTCCATACACGAGAACTTGTAGACCAGTTGCAGGCGCTTTTCGAAGAGGTTGCCAAGCAAAAAGGACTTGAGTTTCATATCGTAGATGAGCTCAATTGCGAACTCTATAACGATAGAGATAAAATTGCGCAAGTACTTAAAAACTTCTTATCTAATGCCTTTAAATTTACAAAACAAGGTAGCGTTACGCTCAAGCTCGCCGATAGTGGTGATCCTAAGCTACCCGTAAAAATATCTGTTATAGATACTGGTATAGGCATCCCAGAAGCCAAACAAAAAATTATTTTTGAAGCATTCCAGCAAGTTGATGGATCTGTATCAAGAGAGTTTGGTGGCACCGGATTAGGCTTATCTATTGCAAGAGAAATGAGTGCACTCTTGGGCGGAGAGGTTAATTTAAGTAGTGAAGATGGCAAAGGAAGTGAGTTTTTTGTGCAAATTCCATACGAAAATCATTTGAGCGAAGAGAAAATTCAGAACCGACAAGTCGAAGTAAATTTTGAAGATAAAGATGGCAATACGCATAAAGTAAAAGCCGTAGAACAGCCTATTTCACGTACACTTGCCAATATTAAAACGCAAAGTACTTCAAAACCTCATATCAAGCCTCGGCTCTCTTATATAGAAATTGATGACGACAGAGACCATATCAATGATGGAGATGCTCTTGTTTTGATTGTCGAAGATAATATTGATTATGCTAATAGCTTGGCTGAGATTAGCCGAAATATTGGTTTTAAAGCCATTATTGCTACGCAGGGCAAGCAGGTTTTGAAAGATATTAAAAAGTTTAATCCCGTAGGCATTCTATTAGACTTAAACCTACCCGATATTAACGGTGCAAAACTCCTTGAGCAAATCAAGCAAAAACCCGAGTTTAGGCATATCCCCGTTAGTATTGTATCTGCCAATGATCGCAACCTTGAGCTACTCGAGAAGGGGGCTATTGGATACCTTCAAAAACCCGTAGAGGCAAATCACGTCAAAGAAACTGTAATGAAACTTGCAGGAATATCGAGCCGAAAAACGAAGCATTTACTTATCGTAGAAGATAACGAAGTGCAGCAAGAGTTTCTACTCGATTTGTTTAATCAAGAAGGTGTGGTATGCAAAGGTGTATATTCCGAAGAGGAAGCCCGAGTTGCACTCAAAGAAGATCAATATGATGCTATTATTGCTGATTTGAATTTGGCAGGAGGGAGCGGTCTCGGTTTGTGCCGATACCTCAAAGAACAAAACATCGACCTTCCCGTCATTATTTATACAGGCAAAGACTTAACGCCGCAAGAAAAGGAGGAACTGCGCCTATATGCCGTAGGAATTATTATAAAGCACCCAGAGGCGCACAAAGAACTCATCGAAAAGGCACGCATCTTTTTGCATAAAGTGTACCAAGAAAGACCAAACACCACAGCCCAAAACAAGGCGAAGGATAAGTCATTTCCCTTAGATACACAAACCCATAACAAAAAAACAAAGGGTGCAGATGCAAAGTCTATAACAATAAAAGAACAAAAAAATACTGCTGAGGCCACACAAGTGAAAAAACATAAAGCTGAGACCAATAATGTTTCTATAGCAAAAGAATCTCCTGAAGCGCTAAGTGGAAACCTCGAAGCATTTTTAGAAGAAGGTGAAGGCTCTGATTTGCTTGCAGGCAAAAATATTCTAATTGTCGATGATGATATTAGAAATGTGTTTGTTATCACTTCTGCACTCGAAAATCACGAAGCTGAAATTCATGAAGCACTCAATGGAAAAGAGGCTCTTGATGTATTGGCAGAAGAAAATATAGATATTATTTTGATGGACATCATGATGCCCGTAATGGATGGTTACGAAACTATGCGTGCCATAAGAGCAGACGAGAACCTCAAGCATATTCCAATTATTGCCGTAACAGCAAAAGCCTTGAAGGAAGATAGGGATAAGTGCATAGAGGCAGGGGCAGACGAGTATCTTACAAAACCCGTAGATTATAACCTCCTACTCAAAATGATTGAATCACAACTAAGAAAAGTGCAATAGTTTTAGTATTTAGTTTGAACTAACAGTGTGAAAAACACTGTTAGTTCTTTTCTTTGTAAATCTAACAGCAGTGAGCGCATGCTAATACAAAAAATATGTCTGAAAAAATACCTTTTTTTTCCGTAGTTATTCCTACTTATAACCGGGCTAACCGGCTAAGCAATACACTTGATTCAGTGCTAAATCAAAGCTATCAAAATTTTGAACTTATCCTTGTAGATGACGGAAGCACCGACCAAACTGCCGAACTGATTCATACCCATTATAAAGACAATGTTCGCTATCTCCCCAAAAAAAATGAAGAGCGTTCTATTGCCCGAAACTATGGCTTTGCACACGCCAAGGGTGAGTTTGTAGTATTTTTTGATTCTGATGATTATATGCACGAAAATCATTTGCAAACTTTAAAGGAGGCTATTTTAGAACATAAAGACTATCATATTTTTGCTACAAAATTTCAAATCAATACAAACGGCAAACTCGTTCGGGCTCCTGTCTGTGCTTTAGCAGCAGGAAGCCACGACTACAAATCTTTTCTCAAAGGTAGCTTTTTAAATGCACTTTTTGCTATACGTCGTAGCCTAAAGGTCGTGCCTTTTCCAGCAGATTTTAATCTTTGTGAAGATTGGATTTTTTGCGTGCTGAATACGTATCAAAATCCTCTTTATCTCATCGATGCAATTACAATAACCGTCATAGACCACGACGGACGTTCTATGATGCAAAATCAAAAGCTCATAGAAGCAAGGGTACGAGCAACACAAAAACTTATAACCGAGCTTGAACTCTCCAATAAAGAAAAACAAATACTTCAAACCCACTCTTATCGTTTTTGTGCCATACATGCCTACTTAGATTATAACCGAAAGAAATCCCTTTATTTTGCTTGGAAAGCCCTGAGCAAGGGCGGGCTTTCCTTTGGAAATCTAATATTATTGGTGAAAGTATTGATAGGTAAAAAGTGGATTAAAAAAATCAAAAAGTAATCCATTATCATACTACTATACATTCGCTAGCCAGAAATAACATTTCTTTAAGAAATGGCATTTCTAAGCCTATTTTTACATAGCGTGGGGGTTTACAAACCCCACGCTATGGAAATATGTATAGTAGTATGATCCATTATAAGTAAGGGTACAAAAGTAACAGCCTTTTTTAGCTATTTAATAAGCTCATAAACATACACCTGCTGAAATAATAAAAAAGTACTGGTGCTTATAAAACTTACTCTATACGAATTTCTACTCGTTCAGGAACTTTTCTATCAAGCCGCTGCATGTGCTTTTTATAATTGCGATAAGCCGCTCGTCCAGCCTCCATTTGTCCAATATCAAAATAAGCATCACCGAGCTGTAGATAAGCATTGGGAATATCTGGCGCAACGCGAACGACTAAGTTATTCACAGTAATAGCTCGCTCATATTTTTTAGCTTTAAGCAAAAACAAACCATAATCAGTCATAATTTGCAACCAGCGACTTACTGTAAATTGTGGATAATTTTTCAATTTCTCTTCTAAAGATGCTCTACCCTCGACCTCAAGCAAAAAATTTGCACCCCAAAAATCAAAAATAGCATCTAACATATCAGCCGCTTCTATAAAATCGCCTTGTTGATATAAGTAAAAAGCCTTGCTATGGGCTGCTTCTATTAAGCGAATAGCTTCTGATGAGGCATCAAAATAAGCCTGTGGATATAAAATGCGATCATATACTGCTATAGATTCTTTAAACTTCCATTCTTGAGCTAAGCGCCTAGCCTCTATAAGCAATAACTCCGACTGGTCTTCGCTATAATCGGACTCTAACCGAAGGCGACGAAGTGTAGGATTCCACTCAAAAAGACCGCACACTATAGTAGCTTTAAAAGGCTCTTGACTACAAAATTTAATATAATCATTCTCAAAAGCAACTTCCATAATTTTATTGTAATTATAATAAAAGTGCTCTGGAAAAATAGCTAAATGATGCCAGCTACTATCTATACGCTGTCCTAAGAGTTGCAAATTATCTTGATTAGGCATCTCGGCAATCGCTAAATTTACTATATCATCGGGAAGAGCAGCCTGCGGCACACCAGAAATGACCAAGGGTTTGATTGTTCTGACCTTAGAATCAGGAATCTGCGCATAATCCGCTTCATTAGCATTCGGATGAGTATGCTCTGATGAAGTGTCAGATACAGTATCGAGAAGTGAAGACTCACGCTCATTTTGATTAGGATTGTTTAAATCCTCACAAGCAAATAAGCCTAATAAAAGACATAATCCTATAAAAAAACGTATGATTTTTTCCATATTGTTTATTGGTAAAATATAAAATAATAGAGTTACCAAGGGCGCATTTTAAACTATCTAAATTGTGTGTGTAGAGAATATCAAACACAGCGAGAATAGTTTTTATTGCGCATGAAATTGTAATTTCATTCACGCACTAATTTGAAATGCACTCTATACCAAGACAAACCTCAATATTTTGATTTGAGGTGTTTGATAGCGATTACTGTTATTTTTTATTAGGATAGAATTGACAACGTGAGGTCGTAGTGTATAAAGGCGCTATGCCTTCTTAAAAAACTTCACACCTGTTTTTTGGATTTGATATCGCCACTATATCTGGCAAACCTTATACTTAAAGCAAAACATCAAACACTAATGTTTTGTTCTTATCTATTGTAAAGATAGTGGCAAGATAACATATTTGGGATTCATATAAAACATAAAAAGCAAAAAAAAAGCAAAAAAATATTGAACGGCAAAACTAAGCTAAAATGACAACAGGTATATATATCATTGAGTGTAAGCTCAACGATACAGCAGAAAATGCCCTCAAACAAATATACAAAAAATGCTACTGCAAATGCTACCGTTCATAATTATTGGGGACTAAGCAAGTGTATTGGCTTGGCATAAGACAATGGGCAAGCACCAAAGAAGTATCGGATTAGAAAATGGAGCAGAGTGGAAATAAAGAATTAAATGCGCTAAGGATAGCTGTTTTTGATTGGTAATAATGGAACAAAACCGCTTTTTTATAGTGAATTATTGTTAATGCTATCAAGATAACCTTAGCCTGTTCAAACCTTTTACCTTACCAATGGCTTTATAATTATGAAATTTTTTCCTTTAAAATTAGTCTAATAAGACTTTTGATTATATCTTTGCGATTTGAAATCAAAGAAATATGCGAGCAACTTATCGAAAATTTGGTATCTTAACTATCCTCTTAGTCTATTTATTGATTTTAGTGGGTGGAATTGTGCGTAGCACGGGCTCTGGTATGGGGTGTCCTGATTGGCCTAAATGTTTTGGGCAGTGGGTACCGCCTACTGATGTGAGCGAACTTCCTGTGGATTACAAAACCATATTTGAAGTGCAGGGTAAGGAAATAGCGGATTTTAATGCCTTTCATACCTGGACTGAGTACATCAATCGTTTGATTGGTGTTTTGATAGGTTTTGCTGTATTTGTTACCTTTGTTTTATCTTTTGGATTTTTCAAAACAGATAGGCGTGTATTTTATCTTTCTCTTTTTGCATTCCTGCTTGTTGGTTTTCAGGGGTGGCTTGGCTCTGTTGTTGTAGCTACTGACTTGCACCCTTTTATTATAACACTTCACATGCTTTTGGCAATTGTTATTGTGGGTGTTCTGATTTATACTGTTATGCGTGCGCATGACGAGGTTTTGGTTTTTGAAGATTTGCTTCGTCCATCTAATATTTCCTGGGTGCTTATCGTTGCACTTTTATTTACGATTATTCAGATTGTATTAGGCACACAGGTACGTGAAGCTATTGATATTGTAGCCAAAAAATTAGGCGAATCAGCACGTGAAACTTGGGTAGAATCATTAGGTATAGAGTTTTACATACACCGTTCGTTTTCTTGGGTTTTGGTGGCTATCAATGTATGGCTTTGGCTGCAAGTGAGAAGGAATACGACAAGTGAGCGTAGTCCTTTTAGATTTTGGACTTTTTGGCTTATGGTTGTTTTAGGTTTAGAGTTTTTGACTGGTATAGGTTTGGGTTACTTAGGTTTTCCTGCTTATTTACAACCCCTTCATTTGCTCTTTGGCACTGCCATTTTTGGCTTTCAATTCGTATTGCTCTTATTGCTTTATTACGATAAACTAGTATCGAGAAAAATGGCATAAATAGCCTATTGTAATTTTGTTACATACTCACGATTTTATTTTTTGAATATTTTGGCTTTTATATCATACACTTTTTTTATTCAATATAACTATGTCTCCCACAAAAACAAGTACTCAAGAAACTATGGCTGTTCCTAATATTTTATTTAAAGCCAAGCAATTTTTTGCATTAAGCAAATTCAGACTCTCGGCATTGGTCGTATTCTCGGGAGCAATAGGTTATGCTATGGGAGCAAACACAATAGACTGGCTGGCTTTTTTCTTTCTTTGTTTGGGTAGTTTTTTTGTAACGGCAGGGGCTAATACTATCAATCAAATTTGGGAACGCGACTTAGATAAGCTCATGAAACGCACTCAAAATCGCCCTATGCCTACGGGCACTTTGAGTGTTTCGGAGGGCATTATATTTACGTTAGTCTCGTCAATTATATGCACTATTATGCTCGCTGTATTTCTAAATCTGCTTACTGCTATTTTATCACTGGTTTCGCTTTTGCTTTATGGTTTTGTATATACGCCCTTGAAACAAAAATCTCCTATTGCGGTTTTTGTAGGTGCTTTCCCTGGTGCACTGCCCCCACTTATTGGCTGGGTAGCAGCTACGGGTGAAATAGGTTTTTATGGCTTTTTATTGTTCTTAATTCAGTTTGCTTGGCAGTTCCCTCACTTTTGGGCTATTGCATGGGTAGGGCATGAAGATTATAGCAAAGCAGGGTTTAATTTATTGCCAAGTGGTGGACAGAGTTTGCACTCTGCATTACAAATTATGGCATATACACTCTTTTTACTCCCCGTGGGTTTGATGCCTTGGTATTTTGGCATGGCTGGCATCACCTCAGCTATTATTATATCTATTTGTGGGGCACTTTTTTTGATACCCTCTTTTTTGTTGGTGCGTAAAGGAGATAGAAAATCTGCATTGATGCTTATGTTCTCTTCATTTTTCTATTTGCCGATAGTACAAGTCGCTTTGCTTCTAGATAAAATTTAGTAGAAAACTGCTAAGTATTTAACTACTAACTGAGTAGCTTTCCAAATATAGGGCTTTATTTTCCATAATGAAGGGGCGAATGCGCATAAAGTACAATATAAACAGGCGTATAAAATGCACCAGTTTGTTTTCGTTTTTTCGTATCGAGGCTCTCATCATAACGCTCCTCGTTGAATAACCTGAATTTCTTCATCGTTCAAATTATAAAGTTCATATACCATTGCATCAATTTGTGCTTCTAAATCTGTTGTATCTGCTTTTGAATTTTTTTGTTTTTGGGAGATGATTTGATTGACAATTTTAGAGATTTTATTTTCTTGTGTTTTTGTAGGTTTGGCTATCGGAATTTGCAAAAGCGGTTCTTTATCTATCTGAAAATTATTGCCTTGCATTTTGCCTTTATGTCGTAACCAAAACTCGATAAGGCGTGAGTTGAGTAAGCCTGTTAGAAATTTCATGTCCCAATCTGTAGTTTGAATGATATAAAAAGTTGCCGATACGTAAGTGTCAAAATCTGTATAGGTAAACACGGGTTTTTGTGGGCATTTGCGCTGCACAATAATTTTCTCACCTTTAAAAAACTGCTCTTTGCGTGCCCTATGCAATCCGTAAGGCTTATTATCCGAAGTGATTACCTTTGCAAAACGGTCTAGATGTGCTTTCAAATTGGAGTAATCGTGCATTGAGTCGGGTTTATTAAAACTCGAGGGCGTATAAATAATCCATAAATCATGATTCGGATTTGCAGAGTAACGCTCAAATTGAGCTGTCGTATAGTAGGGTTTTATGAGTTTTTTCTCGG
>JAFIER010000111.1 GCA_020832465.1 Bernardetiaceae bacterium | reverse complement strand
AGCTCCAATTCCAGCTGCTGCCAATCCCCCACAGACCGCAGGAAAACTTCTTTCTCCTGTCGCAATTTATGCAATGTATCGTAAAATTGCAAATATATTTTGGTGGAAGGGACGAAAGTTTGGGTTTCTTCGGGGGCTTTTTCCTTTTTACCAAAGAGTTTTTGCGCCAGCGGCAAAAACACCTAAAATACAAACCAAATAACAACCTCATAAACAATTATTTAGCTGCCTAATAAAAAATAATAGGTATTCATTGTAACAAAAACAGCCCAAATACGTATATATTTTTTTTATTTTTGCATGTCAGACTTCAATACTGCTGTTTGAAATCAGTACCTAGAAAGTGCAAATTACAATCTTTTTTATTCTTTACTATGATGAAATTAACAGCCGAACAAAAAGCCATTATTCAATCAAAAGGTAATCTCAAAATCAATGCCGTGGCAGGCTCTGGCAAGACCACAACTATTATCGAGTATGCCAAATCTCGCCCTAGTGAAGCTAAAATTCTTTACCTTGCCTTTAATCGTTCCGTGCGTGAAGAGGCGCAGCGTAGGTTTGCAGGCTTGGGTTTGCACAATGTGCGTATCGAGACAGCGCATTCCTTAGCCTATAATGCTGTGGTGAGGCAGCGCAACTATCAGGTGAATCCAACAGGTTATAAACTCAACGAATTAGTGAATCTACTCAAAATTAGAAGCAAGGGACAGCTTCATGACGAGTATATTATTGCTAACCACGTGCTCAATTTTACCGCTTACTTTTGTAATAGCGATAAAGCAAAAGTACAAGAAATCAATTATTTAGATACTGTTTTTGATGATAAAGCCATTACGTTTGTAGAAAATTTTTACGAAGAGATAGAAAAATATACACGCATTTTTCTTAAATATATGCACGAAGGCAAATGCAATGTTACGCATGACTTTTACCTCAAGATGTATCAATTATCTAAACCACAGCTCTACTACGATTATATCCTTTTTGATGAGGGGCAGGACGCATCACCCGTTATGCTGGATATTTTTTTTAATCAAAAACAAGCTACAAAGGTTATTGTGGGCGATACGCATCAGCAAATTTATGCGTGGCGTTTTGCTGTCAATTCTTTAGAACAAACGGACTACCCTATACTGCATCTCTCGACAAGTTTTCGTTTTCCACAAGCTATAGCCGATTTAGCAAGCGATGTACTTGACGTAAAAAGTTATTTTCAAGAGCATAAACGCGTTACTATTAAAGGTAAAGGTAAAAATCCAAACTCGGAGAGCCAACCTGAAGCCATTGCATTTCTTGCACGCACAAATATCGGACTCCTCGAGGTCGCTATTAACGTTACACATTCGAAGGAAAACTTTTCCGATCCTATTTATTTCGAAGGTAATATACACTCTTATACCTACGCCGATAGCGGTACTTCGCTCTACGATGTACTTAACCTATACCAAGGCAAACATCGAAATATCAAAGACCCACTTATCAGAAAAATGCAAGAAATTGATGAGCTCGAGGATTATATCGAGAAAACAGGCGATGCCAATCTCAGTATGATGCTCAAACTTGTCAAACAATACGGAAACGAAATTCCAGATCTTATAGAAGACCTCAAAAAACTGCATATCGCCGAGGGTAAAAACAGAGAAGATGCCCATTTTATTTTTTCTACTGTGCATAAAGCCAAAGGTATGGAGTATGATTGCGTAGCATTAGCTAATGATTTTGTTAAAGAAGTAGAAATTAAAGCAAATTTTGAGCATAAAAAAGAAGTACCCAAAACGGCACAAATCAGAAATAATGAAGAGATAAATTTGCTTTATGTAGCCGTAACTCGTGCTAAATCAAGAGTTTGCATACACGAATCCCTTGTGCCCGAGAAGACGAATACTGAGGCAGAGAGCATTGAGGTACTCAAGCCGGTTGAAAAAAAAGCAGATAAAAGTTAGTGAATTATTAGTTTTTTCAAAAAATAAGTCTTACCTTTGCAATCGTAAAAAGTGGAGAGATAAGATATTCTTTTCTATCTCAATGGGTTTCTTTTGTTTCTTATTGCGCATGCATAAATGACGAATATCGGTTTTCCACTTGAATTTTGATTTTTATTATTTAATTATTTCAATGGAAAATTTGACATTCGATCAATTGCCTTTGTCAGAAGAACTGCAAAGTGCTGTAAAAGATATGGGCTTTACCCAAGCTTCGCCCATTCAATTTGAAGCTATTCCCTACATTTTAGAAGGAAAAGATATTATCGGACAAGCCCAAACGGGTACTGGTAAAACCGCTGCCTTCGCTATCCCCGCCATAGAAAATGTAGATACATCTTGTAATGATGTACAAGTTTTAGTGCTCTGCCCTACACGTGAGTTGGCGCTACAAGTATCGCAGGAATTTAAAAAACTTGCTAAATACAAAGATAAATTCTATGTAGCAGCTATTTACGGTGGCGAACCAATTGAAAAACAATTCGGACAGCTCAAAAGAGGTGTACAAGTGGTTGTAGGCACGCCTGGTCGTGTTATAGACCACCTGAATCGCAAAACATTGCGTATAGATGCACTCAAGATGATAATCCTTGACGAGGCTGATGAGATGCTTAATATGGGCTTCAAAGAAGACATCGAGCGTGTGTTGCGCGAAGTGCCTACTACGAGACAAACGGTATTTTTCTCGGCAACTATGCCAAAACCAATCTTAGAACTTACAAAAAAATATCAGAATAATCCTGAATATGTAACTATTGAAGGCAAAAACCTTACAAGTAAGCATATCGAACAGTCATATTTTGCTGTGCGTTCTGAACATAAAATTGCATTGATGCAAAGACTTATAGAGTTTAATCAGTTCAAATCTATGCTTGTTTTTTGTAATACAAAACGCAAAACAGATGAAGTAGCTGATACGCTTAACTCCTTAGGTTATCAATCTGATGCCATACACGGCGACCTCTCACAAAGCCAACGCAATAACGTTATGGGCAAATTCCGTAAAGGACGCTCATCTGTGCTTGTCGCTACTGACGTAGCTGCACGAGGCATTGACGTTGATGACGTAGAAGCTGTATTCAATTATGATATTCCTCTCGACCCAGAATACTACGTACACCGTATCGGTCGTACAGGGCGTGCAGGGAAAAATGGTATCGCTTATACTTTTGTAATGGGACGGGAAATGAGCCGCCTCAAAGACATCGAACGTTATGCAAAGTTGCGCATTGAAAAAGGCAAAATGCCATCAGAAAAAGAAGTGCAACAAAAAAGAGAAGAAATTTTCTTGGAAAAAATTAGCACAGAAATTACACCCGAGAATACACAAAAATTCGCAGATTTACTCAATAAGCTCGAAGAGCGAGAATTTGATATGCGAGATATTGCAGCCGCTTTGCTTAATATGAGCGAAGATTTGAAGCAAGATATTGCCGAAATTGAAATGAGCACAAGAGGCGCACGCACAAGCGAAAGAGGACAAAGAGACAGAGACGGAAAACGACCACGCCAAAAAAAAGGCGAGTTTAAAGCCCGTTTAAACGTACCAACAACAAGACTTTTTATCAACCTTGGCAAAAACCAAAGAGTATCAAAAGGTGATATACTTGGCGCAATCGCTGGAGAAACAGGATTGAGCGGTAACAATATTGGTATGATTGATGTCTATGATAAATTTTCTTTTGTAGATGTACCTGAAAAAGATGCCAATATGGTATTGCAAGTCATGAATCAAATCAAAATTAAAGGCAAAAAAGCAAACTTCGAAATTGCAAAATAATGAGTGCACGGCAACTTTGCTAAATTAGCCCAGAAATAACCTAAGCTGATTTACCAACTTGACGTACACCCAAAATAATTGCCTTAAAGTATAAATACAAAAAATAACACTCCCTTTAAGGGAGTGTTATTTTTTTGCGCTTAGGGGGCTGAATTGCTTTTCAATAGGAACCCCATTTAGGTATTTGATGAGGACACCAAATACGGCAAACGTTGAGGACAGGTCATACTGCTATACATTTTTCCATAGCATAGGGTTTGCAAACCCTACGCTATGGAAAAATGAGCTTAGAGAAATAACATTTCTCTAAAAAATGTTATTTCTAAAATTCGGTACCCAATATCTATTATCGCTGTGTTTGGTGTCCCACTAAACACAAACCGAGTCTCCAAGATCTGAGTAGTTACATATAAAATAATCTTTGGGCTTATTGCGCCAATTTTTAATCTTTTCGCAAAGCCTCAGATGGCGAAAATACACCTGCTGGTAGATCGTGAAGTCGCAATTCTGCAAGCTCCTCATCTGAATAGGCAGGAGCTCGTTTGACTTTAGGTGATTCCATACGGCACAGCGCATACCAAACTAAGCCCGGAAATAGCGTAAACTTTATGAATAACATTACTGCAAAAACCCACATAATAGTCTATGATTTAAAAAATGATGGTTTTTCTAAAATTTATACAGCAATATGCTTTCTTACAAATAAATTTATGGGCCTTATACTAAAGCCCAGTTTTTTAATCGTAAGAAACTAAAAAGCTGTATAAATCATAGGCAAGCCAAAATGATTTTTAAGTAGGCTTTCAACTCAAAGAAAAGTTGAAAACATTTAATTCACTCTTAGACAAACTATTGTGTGAATAATTTTTGTTTGCAAAAATTAGATTTTTTTTAAAAATTTTAGACCTCACAGTTCCACCAGAACTGTGAGGTCTAAAATTTTACTGTGAGGTCATACTACTACTGGACATTCTCCATATAGAAATAACATTTCTTTGAGAAATGTTATTTCTAAGCCCATTATGGAATAATGTACATTTAGTATACTGTGAGGTCTAAAATTGCGCAATTCTAGTTACTTATTGTATCTTTTACGCTTCATGGCATAAGCCTCCATTTTAGATGCTTTTTGATATAAGCGAAGGTCTCCGTCAGAAAGCTCGGAAAGGGATACTAAATCGTTTAAATATTTTTTGATATTTTCATATAGTTTTTGCAATTCTTCGCTCATATCTACGATGTTAAATTGAGCTTCCATATAGCGTTTAGCTTCTTCCAATTTATTTTTAGCTTGCTCTACCTGTCTCGTATCCATGATTTTAATAGCTTCATTGAGCAGTTCGTTGGCTATAAATAAGGTAGTTTCGGCTATTACTTTTTTGTTGATGTTAGTTTTGACAAGGACTTCATCTTGTGTAATGGCAACCTTCAGTAGCTTATCTTCTGTAACTTTCGACATTGTATGTTCTACATCATGATACTGAAGCTGGCAGGCGATATGCAACGCCTCACTACTTAGATTTTGAGTCTCGAAGTATAAAATAACCGTTTTTTCTTCTTCGGAAAAAATATCGTTAAAATTAATCTCTACTTTTTCGCTTTTAATATCCGCAGGGTAGCCATACACTTTTTTGCAGCGCAGTACTGTTTCAAAATTAAGGGTTAATTTTGCATTTTGTGCCACTACTGTAAGTAATCCAGAGAGTTCTTCGGCAAAAATCTGTGGGACTTGCTCTGGAGTTTCTATGAAATAATAGTTTGCACCGCCGTACTCTGAAAGGTATTGCATCAGCTCTTCATTATAATCAGCACCTACACCAAAAGTAGAGAGTCCGATGCCCTCTTCTCTAAAAGCTTTCTGTGCAATTTGCTGTAAAGGGATAGGCTCCGTAACGCCTACATTGGCAAGTCCATCAGAGAG
>JAFIER010000109.1 GCA_020832465.1 Bernardetiaceae bacterium | reverse complement strand
TTAGCAAAGTTGTCGTGCACTCAAAAAAGCCTGTTACTAAACCGCTCAATTTAAAAATCCGTATTTTTATACACAAAATCAACGTTAATTGTGCAACCATCGATTTGAATATCCCCCTCGAGGTAGGACTCTTTCTGCCAGTTGGTGCTACGGCGATAGACCTCAATTTCTTGGTGATCTTGCGCAATCATCAGCACAAAATCCGTAGTCGGAATCGTAAAATAGCAGGGCATTTTGGTCTGGCGGTCGTACATTTCTGTAGATTTTGAAAGCACTTCGGCAACGATGCGTGGGTTGAGTAGCACATCTTTTTTGCCTTCGTAAAATTCAGGCTTATCGCAAACAACCATCATATCAGGATAAGCCGAAAGCTGACAATTGGGAATATACAAGCGCATATCGGGAGAAGCGATTAAGCAACCCTGTGCATCGGCACAGCTATTATAAAAAGCATTTGCCAAACGACTCGTGAGCAAACTATGCTTGAAAGTACCGCCCGGCATAGCATAAATATTGCCTTTGCGGTACTCGCTTTTGAGTAAGTTGCTGCGGTCGTAGCGGAGGTAGTCCTCGAAAGTATGTTGAATTTGCATAAGTCAATTTGTTTTTTTGCGATGCTGAAACTTTTAACAAAGAGAATACGTGTAAACCCAATGATAATCTAAAAATTAACAAAAACTCCTTTTGCAAAGTTCTGATTTGCGATAGCTTTGTAACTCTTCAACGATACTGTTTGTATTTCCAATCATCTATTTTTAATACGGCATCGAGCTCATCTATTTTTCCAGCACTGAGTAAAACTTGACAACAACCCACAGCAATATCTATTTTATCGGTAGTTTGGA
Organism: Bernardetiaceae bacterium; assembly: GCA_020832465.1. Taxonomy (GTDB): domain Bacteria; phylum Bacteroidota; class Bacteroidia; order Cytophagales; family Bernardetiaceae; genus JAFIER01. The sequence goes on along the minus strand of JAFIER010000109.1, from coordinate 3,601 downwards.
TTATATGTTCCAATTCTTCCTCCTCTTCTTTTGTCAGCTCTTTAGCATTTTCGTAGTAGTAGTAATTTTTCAACCCATAAAGTGCGAAAAACTGAATATCTTTGTCTTTATGTTGAATTTTATCAATAAAAATTTTCTTAATTTCTTGTATTTTATAATAGGTTTGCAACTCATCTAAAAGTCGTATGGCTTCTTTTAACCGCTTTTCATATCGGCGTGACTTATCGCTTTTGCTTGCAATAACCTCTTTGGCGTATTGTAGCAACTTTGTGTTTAACTTAGTTGTACCCCTACTATCCTCATCGTAAGTTTCGGATAAGGCTTCACGCCCCGTATCAGGCATTTCTTCATCTCTCATAATACGAAAAGGCAGCTTCACAAGTATCAACCTTGCAATCTCTTCTTCCAAAAAGCTCGCTTTGCGATTCTTAATTTTAGAAATATCGCTCTGTAAATAAGTCAAAACTTGTACTTCGGCTTCGTTAGCAATATTAAAACATTGCTTTTGTAGTTCATTAAGTAAGTCGTACAAATCTTTTTTACTTTCCTTGTATGAAACCTGCTCTGACTTGCATAATTTCAATATTTTATCGCTTATTTTTTTTATCTTCATGTCTTTTTGATTTAAACCTGTGTTATTCAAATCTATATTATTGGGTGCACGACAACTTTGCTGAATTACCCTAAAAACAACATTTCTTTAGAGAAATGTCATTTCTATAATCTGCTAGGTATGAAGGACTAACAGTTTTCGAAAAACTGTTAGTTCTGAAACTACATAAGTCGATTTACCAACTTGACGTACACCCATATTATTTCAAAGCCGTAATTTAGGATAAAAAATTTAAGAAACAAAGATAGCTGAAATATTTACGTTTAAGTTTTTTTGCTATATTACGATTATTAAGTCTATTCATTGTTAGTCTTTTGGGGCTGAGCAACTTATTAAGTAAGTGTAAGTACTTGCTTGTAAATATTTTGCATTATTATATGTGTTTCGTGAGGACAGCAAACACGGCGATAGTAGCTGTCTATAGCTGAATTTTAGAACGAACAGTTCTGGCAGAACTGTTCGTTCTAAAATTGATTTACTGCTTTTAATATAAGCTATATTAGCACAAGCACTTACTAAGATTTATACGGCTTTTTAGCTCCCACGATTAAAATCGTGGGTTTTACTCAATTAAGCCCACAAATTTATTTGTGGGAAAGCATATTTCCATATAAAGTTTAGAAGACCCCGTTTTTTTAAACCTTCAAGCAAAAAGGTGCGTACAATACATTACAACAATAATTATTTTTGTAAAGTTGCAGAGAAAACTCTACAACTCGAAATCAAAAATTATTTAATTCACTAAAATTCATAAAAATGTTAAATTTCAAAAAAATGACCTGGTACAGAATCTTGTGCCTAAGTCTTCTGGTAAGTTTTCTCGCTGCTTGTAGCGATTATGATGATGATGACAACTATGATAGCGGAGGGGCAGATGTTGTAGGTGATAGCAATGCCTTCCGCGATTATCTGCTTTCCGAAATGGATAGGCAAGACATTCCAGCACTGGCTGCCCTTGTTTTTCGAGGCGATCAGATTGTGTATGAAGATTATTTGGGAAAATCCAACATCGATGCAGACCTCGATTTGGCGGCAGACCATGTGTTTTTGTTAGCTTCAATATCTAAAGTCGTTACGGCAACAGCCTTGCTACAGCTTTACGAACAAAACCGTTTTGATTTGGACGAACCCGTCAATGACTACCTCGACTTTACGGTACAACCACCAGGCACGAGCACAGCCATTACTTTCCGTATGCTACTGACCCATACTTCTGGCATTGCTGATGGCAGTGCGATGGATAATCATTACTATTACGGTGAGGATAGTCCGATAGCTTTGGGAACTTTTTTGCAGGGCTATTTAGTGCCGGGCGGTGCGGACTATAACAGCCGTGAGAATTTTCACGATTTTGAGCCGGGCACAGACCACGAATATTCAAATATTGGTTCGGCATTGATTGCGCATTTGGTAGAGCGCATCTCGGGAACGGAGTTTAATAGCTATTGCAAGCAAAATATATTCAGACCTTTGGGAATGAACAGTACTTTTTGGCGTTTGAGCGAAATCAATCAAACTATTGTAACGCCTTACGAAGGCGATGAAGCTATCGAGCATTACACCTTTACGGATTATCCGAATGGTGGATTGCGTACCACAGCACGCGATTTGTTTACTTTTGCAAAAGCCTTTACGCAGGGCGGGCGCACAAACGACCATCAACTTTTGGAGCGCACCACCATCGAGCAGATGCTTACGCTACAAATTCCGTCTTTGGATAATACCATGGGTTTGCATTTATTTCGTTTCGACGCTAATGAAAATATCTGGGGACACGACGGCGGCGAGAAAGGCACTTCGACCATTATGGGTTTCAATCCCGATACACAAATTGGTGTTATTCTTCTTGCCAATGAAAGCGATGCCAACTTAGATGCTGCCCTTCTCAGAGGGTATAATGCAGGTAAATAATTAGTTGTTTTTTGTCTGAATCAAGATTTTCAGGATTTTAGGATTAGCTTGATTGCTTAATCCTGAAAATCCTGATTCGGATAATAAGAAACTGCCTACAACGCTTGCAAGCGACTTTCAACCCATTGCAGGTTATTTTGAAATTCTACATAAGCGGGGAATGCTTGTGTAAGCTCTACATAATGTTTTTTACATTCTGAGTAATAGATTTTAGCTTTAGCTTTATCGTCAGTTTGTTCGGCGTGATAGCCTAATTTAATATAGGAAATCGCTAAGCCGTTTTTGAAAGATACATTTGTAGGATAGGCGGCGTAAAGTTCTTCAAATAATTCATTAAATTTTTCAAAATATCCCAAAGCCTCCCCCAAATTGCCCAAGCTCACTTGCACCTCCCCTAATTTGGAGTAGGAAATCGCTAAGCCGTTTTTGAATTTTACATTCTTAGGCTGGGCGGCGTAAAGTTCTTTTGATAACTGATTACGTTTTTCAAAATATCTCAAAGCCTCCCCCAAATTGCCCAAGCTCACTTGCACCTTCCCTAAATTTTCGTAGGAAATCGCCAAGCCGTTTTTGAAAGATACATTTTTAGGATAGGCGGCATAAAGTTCTTTTGATAACTCCATATCTTTTTCAAAATATCCCAAAGCCTCCCCCAAATTGCCCAAGCTCACTTGCGTTTCCCCTAAAAATTGGTAGGAAATCGCTAAGCCGTTTTTGAACTCTACATTCGTAGGATAGACGGCGTAAAGTTCTTTTTCAAGTTGGTTACATTTTTCAAAATATCCCAAAGCCTCCCCCAAATTGCCCAAGCTCGATTGCGTTTGCCCTAATTTTTCGTAGGAAATCGCTAAGCCGTTTTTGAACTCTACATTCGTAGGATAGGCGGCGTAAAGTTCTTTTTCAAGTTGGTTATATTTTTCAAAATATCCCAAAGCCTCCTCCAAATTGCCCAAGCTCACTTGCGTTTGCCCTAATTTTTCGTAGGAAATCGCTAAGGAGTTTTTGAAATCGGGGCTGTCTGGGGTTTGTGTTACTAATTTTTGAGCTAAATTTTCATACTTTTTGTAAAAATGAAGG
>JAFIER010000107.1 GCA_020832465.1 Bernardetiaceae bacterium | reverse complement strand
GTTTGCAAACCCCACACTATGAAAAAATGCATAATAGTATGATTATTTTCTTAACTTTGAAAACACTTAGATTTGTAGCAAATTTACACTTCAAATTGAAAATATTTTTAAACTCTGCTCATATTTTTTTTTGATTTTTGTTTTTTTTGCTTAGATTTCAACAAAAATTGATTATTTTAGCCTTTGCACGGTTTTTGCCTTTATTTTTTTGGATTAACACACCAAAACTTAAAGATAATCGCATTTAAGAGCTCGCACTCATATTTCTATCAAAATTTGTTGCGATAGCTCCGGATAGAAGATTTGTTTATATAGAAACTACAATACAAAGAAAATGATTGAGAAATATATCAATCTGCTACTGAGCGAAAACGACGAGGTTGTCGTCCCTCAGGTAGGTACTTTCGTGGCTGGTTATGCTGGTTCAGAAATTGCTGGGGCAGAAATCGAACCACCAAGTAAGAAAATCTTGTTTTACGCCAAGCTCAAGTCTGATAGAAGTGAGTTGCTTCTCAACCGCATGCAAGAGGGTGAGGGTATCTCTCGCGAGGAATTTGCTGCACAGCTCGATGCTTTTGCAGAGCGTATGAATACTGCCCTTGAAAATGACGAGGTTTTTGAAATCGAAGGGGTAGGTAAAATTAGACGCAACTATGAAGGCGAGCTCGAGTTCGAGCAAGACGAAGCGCAAAATTTTCTTACCGATGCCTATGGAATGCCTAAGCTCGAAGAGCCTCCCATAGCAGGGCTTAAAGACGAAGAAGAGCAGGAAGAAGACGAAGAGCAATATGCCCCTCTACCCATAATACAAGAAGAAGAAGAAAAAGAGCAAGAAACTCAAAACAATCAAAATTCTTGGTTTGCACAGCCAGAAACCACTGAAAATGACGGTACTGACGAGCAAGCCAAGCTCTATGGTCCTGGAAGCGAAAACGCTCAAAATAATGAAAAGCAGCAAGAGGAAGAAACAAAGTCAGCTACCTCTGCTGGATTTGCTTACCAACAAGCACAAACACAAAGCCCGCCTGTGGCTAGCGAAAGCAGTGAAGAGACAAAAAATACAGAAGAAGAAAACGACGACGAAAAAGAAGAAAAGAAAGAAGACCGCACAATTTATGCATGGCTTTTTGGCATTCCCATAATCTTTGCCTTACTTTTTATAGTCTATATGTTTATAAGCGAAGATAGCTTGGTTACTTTTAAAAGCTTGTTTTTTACTGAAAAGGTGGAAAAAGTAGAAAAAGTAGAAATTCCATTGCCAAGCGAAGAGACAGCAAGCGAAGATGCTAATAGCACCAATGAAGATGCTAATAACAACGATGTAGATACTGATGCCTCCGCTTCCGATGCAGACGACAATACAGCAAATGATGCCGTAGCAGATAATGCTAATAGTAACGAAGCTAATGATGCTGCTAATGATGCTAATGAAGCAAGTGCAAATACAGCACAAGAAAATGACGGTAGCTTGCCTGCAGGCGTAATCAACGAACCCCGAAACCGATTTTATGTCGTCGCGGGCAGTTTTAATGAATACGCCAATGCACAAGCATTCCAACAGCAAGTCATACAACAGGGTAATAGCGAATCCAAAATTGTGATGTATCCGCGCAAAGGTATGTATAGAGTTACGCTAAACGATACAGCTACAGAGCGAGAAGCCTATAATGCACGTTTGCAACTTATAGGCGGTTTTGGCGAACTTTGGGTGCTCAACTACTAAACAAAATATGCGTTTTTATCTTTGAAATATCATAAATGAACCTTTAAGTCGTTTGTATATTCTACCATACTCATAAAATGGTGGATTTGCAAACGACTTTTCAAATTAAATCCTTACAAATACTCCTAAAAAAAATGTTTCTATTACAAGCCATAGATAGCACAAACCTAGTAGAAGTTGCATCAGAAGCCAATTGGTTCGAAATTATATTGATTAAAGGTGGCTGGTCAGTATGGTTACTTTTAGCCATGGGACTTTTTGGTCTTATATTACTCTTCGAGCGTTTTTTGCTATATCGCAAAGTACAAGTGGGTAAAGATAAGCATCAAGAACTTTTTAGTAAGATTTGTCTTGCAAGCACTAAAGATGAAGCCCTAACCTCCTGCCGCCTCAAAGAAAAAGATACGATAAGCGCACCGCTTTTTATGGAGGGCATACGAATCAGTGGCACAAGAAACATAACAAGTAATTATATCAATTCAAGACTCGAGGAAGTTGGCATAACTATTTTAGCCAAATACGAAAGGTGGCTCGATACCATTGCCCTGATAGCATCTATTGCACCTATGATAGGTTTTTTTGGAACAGTACTCGGTATGATACAGGCTTTTAATAAAGTGGCGCAAATGGCACAGCCCCCCACCCCCCGAGATTTGGCAGGCGGAATATATGAAGCATTGATTTCTACACTTGTCGGACTTGGCATAGGCTTATTTTTGCAATTCTGCCACGGTTTATTAACACAAAAATTAAATAAAATTGCAACTATTTTGGAGGAATCTCGTCAAAACTTTATGAAGATGCCTAACAACCACCCTGATGTAGTGCGTAGAAAGTAAGCATATAGTCCTTGTCCTAAAAATTTAAACAAAATTGCCATGATAAAAGGAAAAAATAAAATCAATCCGACCCTTAATGTCTCCTCTATGACTGACATTATTTTTTTGTTGCTCATCTTTTTTATTCTGACCTATAACTTCAGTTCGCAACAAGCCATACCGATGCAACTGCCCAAAAGCGAATCAGGAAAAACCATAAATCCTGATTGTACGATTCAGATTACACAAGAAGGTAACTTTTTTGTCGAAGGGCAAGCAACGCAAGAAGATATGTTAGATGTTGTATTAGAATCATTCTTAGAAAACAAACGAAAAGGCGAAGGAAGTTATATCTTGATTAAAGCAGACAAAAATATCCCACTAGAAAAGGCACTTAGGGCTATCGACGCATCTATCAAACAAGAAAGAGCTTATGCTTTTCAAGTAGAACAATTATAATCCTATAACTATTAAATAAACTCTTTAAAAACATGACAAGCACTTACACCACACATACCGAGCAGTATCGCAAAAAACAAGAAGAACAAGACGAAAAAAATCGTATGTTCTTTGCTATGCTCATCGCTTTTGGAATAATGGGAGTTTTTCTTATCCTCCTTTTTTTTATCAAACTAACACCCGCTGACAACTCCGAGCTGGAGCCACGTGGTGAAATGATATATAAATTAGTAAACTTCGGACAGCAACTCGATAAAGGCAAAGGCACAAACGACAATGCCATACAGCCCACAGAGCCGCAACAAACCGAAAGCCAAACTGAAAATACACCACAAGAAACTAAACAGCAAACAGAAGCTACACCAAAGCTCGCCACTGACGAAAGCTCCACGCAAGCAGAAGTCAAAACTTCTATTGAGCCCGATAAAGACCAAAATAACGAACCCAAAAAAGAAGAAGAAAAGCAAGTCAAACCTCAACAAGAAAAAACAACAGACAATAATACAACAAAAACAGAAAATCAAAACCCCACAGAAAAAACAACAAAACCAGAAGAAGGCGAAGGAAATACGTCACAGGTAGGTAATCGAGGAGACCTCGTAGGCGAACCAAACACAGGACCTTATGAGCATAACCTCTCTGCTTGGAAACTCGCAGAGCTACCCAAAGTTGATGACAAAACAGCCGAAACAGGAATCATTGTCATTAACTTTGCCATAAACGCCAGCGGAAGAGTTACCTATGCTAAAATCCGCCAAAATACTGGCATGAGTTCAATAGTTGCCGAAAAGTATCGAAAAGCTTTTCAAGAAAAAGTGCTGTTTAAACCCATAAATTCAAGTGTAAATGTGCCCAACGAAACCAAAGGACAGTTTACCATACGCATAGAAAAAAAATAATCAAATATAGGCATAATTCAAATTGCACACCTGCCAGCCCGAAATAACATTTCTCAAAAAATGTTATTTCTAAGCTCTTTTTTCCATAGCGCAGGGCTTGCAAACCCCGCGCTACGGAAAAATGTATAGCGATATGATTAGCAGTAATATTTCAAAGAAAAACACTGTTGTTTAGCACAAATTATAATTTAAATACACTTACAATTTATTATTTTACCCAAATCTCAGTTTTATTATGACAATTTATTCAACGTATTTTTCTAGGTTTATTGCCCTCGCTATTTTTCTTTTTGTAGTCTCGGCTTGTAGCAAGTCTGTAGAATCAGAGGAGAAGTCATTTCAGAGTAATATCAAAAAACTCGAAAAACTTCAACAAGAGTATCCGACGTTTAAAACCGCACTCGCTTCGCAAGCTGATAAAGTCAAAGAAGCCAAAAAACAAGCTGATGCTGAATCTGATGAAAAGAAAAAAATCGAAAAACTCTCCGCCGTCAATAGCATGGCAAATAGCGAGTTTGTCAGAATCCTCAGTAGCTTAGATAGCGAAAAAAAATCGTTACGAAGAGAAATCGATAAGCTACAACAAACACAACTCGATGAGACAGACCGCATGCTCGGCGAAAGAGCCATTAAAAATGCTGATTTTGCCATCAGACAAATTGATATGGTAATTCAGCAAGGAGCAACGACCATCGACGACGCACAAGGAAGACTTAAAACACTCAGCAAGCAACTCAAAGAAGCTAATCAAGACCTTGCCAAAGTCGTGAGCAATGCTCAATCTAAAGCGTCTGAAAAAGAAGACAAGAAAAAACAAGAAGAGCAAACCGCCGAAGAGAAAAAACAAAAAGAAGAGGAAGCAAAGTTTATAACCTGCGAATATTGCACAAGCAGAAACGAAGCTGCACTCACTAATTGTAAATCTTGTGGCGCAGGATTAAGCGTTAAAAAAGAAACTAAATAAAGCGCAGGACTAAAATCCTACTGATTTTAACCATAACTCCTGTAGGGCAACAGTTTTATAGAAATAACATTGCTGTCAGAAATGTTATTTCTATAAAACTGCTATAAGCAAACTATTTGATAAGTTTTTCAAATGAACTTAGCAAATCAATACCCAATAAAAAACTTTTCAGATAAAGAAAAGGCATTAACATGGCTATATGAGTAAATTTTTAACGTGCATTATCGGTTTTTTAAATCTAACTTATTGATAAACAGAAACAAATACAAGAAATTGCTTTGAGCAATATTGTTTCTAATCCCGTTTTTCCATAAGCATAGTATGATAGCATAGAGCTTTAAAGCCCTATGCTATTATTGATTGAAAAGTCAATTACAAATCTCCAAGCTGTGGGCGTAGCACCAAGTCCTCGATGACAGTGCGGTCAGAGAGTGCAAAGGCAGTCCATACACACTCAGCAATATCCTCGGAGGGCATGAAACGCTCCTGCGGGATATCAGCCCCCTCCCAACTTGCCGTAAAAGTAGCCCCCGGCAAAACGGAAGTAACTCTAATATTTTTATCTTTAAGCTCCGCACGCAATACTTTGCTCATGCCATAAAGCGCAAACTTCGAGATGCAGTAACTGCCCCCATTTGTATAAGCCATAAAACTTGCTGTCGAGCAAATATTAAAAATATGTCCTTTTTTGCGAGCTACCATATCTGGTAGTAATGCACGGGTAAGGTGATATGCGCTATATAGATTTGTCTGTATAAGCAGCTCAAGTGTACCTTCCTCCTCCTCTTGTATTGTGCCGGGGCGAAACACACCTGTATTATTGATAAGTATGCCTACGGGCTTATGCGTAGCTTTTACAGCTTTTGCAAAAGCACTTCTTTCGCTGGCTTGCGACAGGTCAGCTACTTCATACTCAAGACTAACCTGATATTGACTTTCTACCTCTTGCTTGAGCATTTTCAAATCGTCTTGATTACGTGCGCAGGTAAAAATATCATAGCCCTGCTGGGCAAATTTTTCAATAATAGCACGCCCTATGCCCTTCGTCCCTCCTGTAATTACTAACATAAAAGTTATGTTTATTGTGAAAAAAATAAAAATTTAAGTAAATTTAGCCTTAAAATGGCAAGGTAATTTTTTTTATTGATTTTTAATATGCACTTGTAGCTTTCGAATGCTTTGATGCTATTCACACAAAGTTTATTTAAAAAACTTGTATGCTATCTTTTTTATTGATTTATTTGCATTTGTAAAAAAAAAAGTTCATTTTTAAATCTGTTTTTTGAATTAAAGGCTAAAAAAACTATATTTACAAAGAATAAATCGTAAGATTGTTTTGAAATGTATTTCAAAATCCTAAATTTGCATTTAGAAACTGTGTCTAAAAGCAAGTTTTAGTATTGTAGCTTATACGGAGAGATGGCCGAGTGGCTGAAGGCGCTCGCTTGGAAAGCGTGTATATCCCAAAAGGATATCGCGGGTTCGAATCCCGCTCTCTCCGCTATCCTAAGAAAATCTTAGGCTAAAAGCTATAAAAAAACATTACAAATCTTAATTTTATGAGACTTTGGCATTAAATCTTAATTTAGAAACTTTTTTTAGACCTTCTACTTTAGACCTTAATTATTTTAGCAAAACCCTTAGGCAAGACCTAAACATTTTGAAGTTTAACACGAAATTTGTATCATGAAAAAAATTTTCACATCAATTGCCCTTATTTGTGCACTTCTTTGCTTCAATGTAGCAGTATATGCACAAACCGACGAGCCTACTACCGAGGAGGCTACTACTGAAGAGTTTACAAGCGAAGACTCTGTTACACAAGAAACCGAAGTCGTAACAGAAGAGCCGCAGCAAACCACAGAAACAACGGAAGTAGTCGACCCTTTTAACGCCTCAAGTGATGATGACGTATCGCTTAATCAAGCCATAAAAACAAAATTTATTGAAGGTGGCTGGGACTTTATGTCATTAGTACTTATCTGCTTGATTCTTGGACTTGCCGTAGCATTAGAGCGTATTATTGTCTTGAACTTGGCTACTACCAATAGCGAAAAGTTCATAGATAAAATAAGAGATGCCTTAGCCTCCGGAGGTAGCGAAGCTGCTTACCAAGAAGCAAAAGCAGCACGCCACCCTATTGGAAGTGTATGCGCACAAGGACTTGCAAGCTATAAGCACGGTGTAGATATGGTAGAAAAAACCGTAATCGCTACTGGTTCCGTAGAAATGAGCCGCTTAGAAAAAGGCCTTGTTTGGATATCTCTTTTTATTGCACTTGCACCTATGCTTGGATTTATGGGTACTGTAATCGGTATGATTGGTGCATTTGATGCCATTGAAGCTGCTGGTGATATTTCACCCTCGCTTGTAGCAGGCGGTATTAAAGTTGCACTTCTCACTACAGTTGGTGGTTTGATTGTAGCCGTTATTTTGCAGGTTTTCTATAACTACTGCGTAGCTAAAATTGATTCATTAGTTACTGATATGGAAGAAACTTCTATCAAACTTGTGGATATTCTCATTGAGCATAAAGCGGCCGAAGGCAATTAAAATAAGGTAGAATACCCTGTTTTTGTCTTATTTTATACCCTTTTTTTATTATTTTAAAAAGCAACAAAACCGCTTATCAATTATGGCAGAAGAACTTAAAAAAAATGAAGCTAAGCGAAACCAAATTACGCTTATCGTATATGGCATTGTGGCGTTAATTATCGTCATTTTTGTCGCTAAAATATTTATAGACCGCCCCCCGCTCCTACAAGACGCACTCCGTGAAGAAGTGCTCGATAAAGGATTCGAAGAAGACTCGCCCGCTTTTCAAGAAAAAATGAAGCTAGACCCCGCAAAAATCATCGAACCCAAAAAAATGGATACCATTACGGGTAGTGCAGTGGGTGCTAACGGCCTTATGATTGCTTATATACTCGGATTTGGTGCTATTGTAGCACTTATCGGGTTATCTATCATGAACGCCGTCAAAAAACCTAAGTCTATGCGCTCTTTTGGTATCGGATTAGGCGTTGTAGTCGTTGTATTTCTCATCGGCTATATCATGGCAGGTACAGAACCGCCTAACGATGCCATAGCCGAAATTTATGTGAAGCAAGGCATAGATGATAGCATATCCAAACGCATAGGAGGGGCTATAAATACCATGTACATACTCATAGCTTTGGCAGTGGCAGGGATTGTCTATACAGAAATCTCAAAAGCTTTCAAATAATATTACTGAATTTTACTCATCAAATTGAGAAACTGAATTATGGCGCGTAAAAAACGAGAAACCGCAGGCGTAAATGCCAGTTCAATGGCTGATATCGCCTTCTTACTACTGATTTTTTTCTTGGTAACAACTACAATTGCATCTGATAAAGGACTTAATGTACTGCTACCACCCAAAAACTCAGACCAAAAGCAAGATGTCGAAATCAATAAAAGAAATGTCTATAGCATTTTGATTAACTCTAACAACGAACTCCTCATCGAAGATAAACCCGGAAGAATAGGGCAAATCAAAAGAGACATCAAAAAGCACGTCAGAAATTATGGAAAAGACCCCAATTTCTCTGACAGCCCTGATGCCGCAGTGGTATCTATCAAAACCGATAGAGGCACAACTTATGAAGTCTATCTCGCAGTCCTGGATAGAGTCCGAGCTGGTTATCACGAAATACGTGCTGATTATATTGGAGAAATTGCAGGTAGAACCATAACCGTAGATCACTACCTCGAAATTGCACAGCAAAAAACAGAGGAACATCGTATATGGTATGAAGCCGCAAGAAAAAAATTCCCTATGAGAATATCTGATGCTGAACCCTCCGATGGAAAAGCAATAGCTAAATAATTTTCTGTAAATACAAGACCTTAATCGCCCATATTTTATGCGACTCAAGAAAAAAAAGAAAGCCGATCCAGAAATACCGACTTCGGCACTACCTGACATTATTTTTATGTTGCTATTTTTCTTTATGGTATCTACTGTACTTAGAGAAACTGAACTGCTCGTAGATGTCAAGTTGCCAAAAGCAACTCAAATAGAAAAAATTGAGAAAAAATCTCTTGTGAGCTATATCTATATCGGTGCACCGCAGCCTAAATATCAAGATAAATACGGCACAGAGCCCCGAATACAGATGAACGACGTAATCATACAGCCTAGACAAGTACAGAGACTTGTTCTCAAAGAAAAGGACAAACTCAAAGAAGAGGCTGACCAAATTATTATGTCGCTCAAAGTAGATAAAGATGCTAAAATGGGAATCGTTATTGATGTAAGGGAGCAACTCAGAGATGCAGACGCACTAAGAGTAAACTACTCATCAAGCAAACCCAATAGCGAGCTTTAACCCAATAATACATAAACCGAAAAGGGTGCAATTCATAATTTACGCAGCATAAGCTACTGCCTTAAAACAACTACGCTTGCCGTGTTTGGTCTCCACACCAAACACAAACCACGTAGTTTTGAAATGTACCCACCGAAAATTGCTTTTAAGGCATAATAATATAAACGATAAGTAACTTTTTAACTCGTTTTTTTGTTTGCCAAAAGGCTTAATGGTATTACAAATACTATTAAGCCTTTTTCTTATACAAAATGCCTACAATGACAGCTAACAAGTCAAAAGGCTATATATCAAACTTCAAAACAAAAAATACATTGAAAACCAAGAGTTTCAAAAAAGATAAAGTCAATATCATTACACTCGGTTGCTCTAAAAATATAGTCGACTCCGAAGTATTGCTCACACAGCTCAAAGGCAACCAAATCGATGCCAAGCACGAAGCGCAAGACCAAGACGCTAACGTCATCGTTATCAATACCTGCGGATTCATAGACCGTGCAAAACAAGAATCTATTGATACTATATTGCAATTTGCAGAAGCAAAAGCCGAAGGACAAATTGAAAAATTATTTGTAACTGGTTGTTTATCAGAACGGTATAAAGAAGACCTTGCCAAAGAAATCCCAGAAGTAGATAGCTGGTTTGGCACAATGGAACTGCCACTACTGCTCAATAAAATGGGTGCTGACTACAAACACGAGCTTATCGGCGAACGGCTCACCACCACAGCAGCCCACTATGCCTACCTCAAAATATCCGAAGGATGCGACAGACCTTGTTCGTTCTGCGCTATACCCCTTATGAGAGGGAAGCACCGATCTAAAAAAATTGAAGACATCGTGCTCGAAGCTAAAAATTTAGCCCGTAACGGCGTAAAAGAACTTATGCTCATCGCACAAGACCTTACCTATTACGGTCTCGATATTTATAGAAAAAGAAACCTCAACGAACTTTTGCAAAAACTCGCCGATGTAGAAGGAATAGACTGGATTAGATTACACTACGCATATCCAACCAGCTTCCCACTCGAAATCATAGATGTAATGAAAGCAAATCCTAATATTTGCAATTACTTGGATATCCCGCTACAGCACGGCGCCACAGCTATGCTCAAACGTATGCGCAGAGGAATTACAAGAGAAAAAACAGAAGCACTTATCCAAAATATTAGAGAAAAACTACCCGAAATCGCTATCCGAACGACCCTCATAGCCGGACACCCAGGCGAAACACAAGCAGAGCACGAAGAAAATTTGAGATTTATAGAGCAAATGCAATTCGAAAGATTAGGCGTGTTTAGCTATTCTCACGAAGAAAATACACACGCTTTTTCTATGAAAGACGATGTGCCCGAAAACATTAAGCAACAAAGAGTCCAAGAAATAATGGAACTACAACAAGGCATATCTTTTGCACTCAATCAAGCTAAAATTGGTAAAACTTTTAAAGTCCTTTTTGATAGAAAAGAAGGAGAACATTTCGTAGGACGAACAGAGTACGACTCGCCCGAAGTAGATAATGAAGTACTTATCAATGCCAAAGAAAATTTTGTCAGAATAGGAGATTTTGCACAAGTCAAAATAGAAGATGCTACTGAATTTGATTTGATAGGCAAACTCATATAGCTCACATAATAATACGATACATTTTTCCATAACGCGCTTAGGGTTTGCAAACCACCCTAAGCTATGGAAAAATAGGCTTAAAAATAATATTTCTCAAAAAAAGGGTGTACCACAACGCTGAAATTATATAAGTCAATTTAGCAACTTGACGTACACCCAAAAAAATGTTATTGAGGGGCTTTTCTCAAACCCTTGTAAGCTAAGTAAATCTAATACCTAAGTGCGATAATCTTTATTCTTATTTTTACAAAATACCTATGTTTTTAGAACCTGATTTGAATCATACGGTCAATGCCAATGCCCAAGTGGGCTGGATTGAAGTCGTATGTGGCTCAATGTTTTCCGGCAAAACCGAAGAGCTTATACGAAGAGTGCGACGTGCTTTGATTGCCAAGCAAGAAGTAAGCATTTTTAAACCACTCATAGATACACGCTATGACAAAGAAAAAGTGGTCTCGCATAATAAAAATGCAGTGCGTTCAATCCCCGTAAACAGTGCTAAAGATATTTTGATACACAGCCACAAAGCCCAGGTCGTAGCTATTGATGAAGCACAGTTTTTTGATAAAGACCTACCTGATGTTTGTCAAATATTAGCTAATCAAGGAAAACGTGTAATCGTGGCAGGATTAGATATGGATTTTGAAGGCAAACCCTTTGGCTGGACTCCACACCTACTTGCCATTGCAGAGTTTATCACTAAAGTTCATGCAATATGCGTAAAATGTGGTTCTATTGCATCTTATTCATACAGACTTACCGCTTCAAAAGAGCGTGTGCTACTCGGCGAAAAAGAAGCATACGAACCGCGATGCCGCCAATGTTTTTATAAAGATAAAAAAAAAGAGGCACAAGTTTATACAAACGGACATACTACTAAGCACTCATAAACCAAAATAATAAAAATTGTCGCGTTTAGGAATAGTCAATAATAGTCGTCATGCCCAAACTCTTAGTGCTCATGCCTCCTATTATTTCTCATACTCCTATACATTCGCTACCCAGAAATGACATTTCTTTGAGAAATCTTATTTCCATAGCGTAGGGTTTGCAAACCCCACGCTATGGAAAAATGTATAGTGGTATGATTATTTCTGATTTACAAACGTATTTCTATGTGGAATTTTGCAATTTAGCATAAAGATAGTTATCTTTTCAAAGCTGATAAAGCGCAAAACTTAGCAGCTCAATTAACTGACTTTTTTATTGCTTACTTTTTAGATAAAAATCCAATGGACACAAACAACAACAACACAATTAAAGACAAAAAAAAGCGTCAAGAAGATGCTACGCCTCGAAAAAATCATGAGATTTTTGTGAGTTCAGAAATTGGCAATCTGCGGCGGCTTATCGTGCATCGCCCTGATGACGGCATCGGAACGATTATTCCCAAAATCAAAGACGATCTTTTGTATGATGATATTGTGCATTTTGAACGCATGCGCAATGAGTATGACGAGTACCTCGAAGTGTTGCTTTGGTTTTTAGACCCCGAAGCCATTCGGCGAAAGCCTAAAAGTGGTACGCCCGAGGCTGATGCTTTTTTTACGCCCACGGATAGCAATTATGTCAACTCAGATAAAGTTATAGATGTCGAAAGACTGCTTATACGCGTACTCAATAACCAAAAAGCAAAAACAGAGCTTGTCGTCTCGATTGTAGCCATCGAAAATGGTACATTTGAACTGCAAAAACGTTTAGAAAGACTGTGTCCTGAATCGCTCGCACGTGTACTTATCTCGGGCGTACTTGTACACGATAACGGCGAGCAAGAGTTTCTTTTCCCCCCCATTCCCAATTTTATTTTTACACGTGATATTGGTATTGTTATCAAAGACCATTTGTTGCTAAGCCGTGCGCATGAGCCTGCACGTAAGCGCGAATCTATTTTAGCCAAATACATTGCTTACTACGAACTTTTTAAGGATAGGGAAGAGCGCAAAACGGATAACTTTTCAGATAAAATTATAGAGCTTAGCGAAAACGATAGATTTTTTCTGCTCGATGCCGAGGAGAAAAAACGTGAAATCGTTACCATAGAAGGAGGCGATGTCATGATGATTGCACCCGATCATTTGCTCATAGGATTGAGCGAGCGCACCAGCGTACAGGCTATGCGAAAAGTTGCACTCAAACTTTTTGAAAAAGATTTAGTCAGTAAAATTACAGCTGTACAGATCCCGCCACGCCGTGATTATATGCACATAGACACCGTATTCACTCAAGTGCGCCACGATATGTGGGTCGTATTTGATAAATTTGCTAAAGCCGGGCAAAAAGAAGCCAAACAATTTTTTAAATTTAATGAAACACTTACCAAACAGAAAAAAGCTGAGGTAGATGTACGCATCACACAATTCCGCAAAAAAGACAACAAAAATAAAAAAGGGTTTACCATGAAAACCGCCCATTTTGACTACTTAGAGGACTTGTTTGAGCATATAAGTAAAGAAGATTTTGGTGCTAAATCTTGCCAGATTATTTACTGCGGAGGCGGCAAATTCCCTTATAGCGAGCGCGAACAGTGGACTGATGCCTGCAACTTTTTAGCACTCCGTGAAGGTGTAATTATCGGTTACGACCGCAATATCAAGACTATGGAGGAGTTTGAAAAGCATGGGTTTACTATCATGCATTCAGCGGATTTTATTGCTAAAATGGAAAAAGGAAAAACCATTGATGAAGTCATTACAGGCGATACCATGATTGTACTACCTTCAGGCGAGCTCTCACGTGCACGTGGTGGCTCACACTGCATGAGCATGCCGCTGTTGCGAGATCCTTTTGGTAGTGATCAATAATTCAGTTTTAGAACTAACAGTTTTAAAAAACTGTTAGTTCTACTTTCACGGTATGATTTATTGCTCACCCATAATGATTTGCTATCAAACCTATAAAACCAATTAAAATCAAAATTTTGTACCACAAACTCAAAGAACTATAATCCTTTGTAAATTGTGCTTTGCGAATGCGCAATGCTAAAAACAGCAATAAACCCGTAAAAAAGGCACTAAAACTAAAAAAATAAAGCGATTTCCAAACCCATGCAAAATAAAAAAGTTGTAAAGCAAAAAGCACTTTGATAAAATAAAGCATATTTTTTACCCAATAAGCTTTCCAAACTACAGCCATACTTTTTGAACCGTATATGGCATCGCCCTCTTTATCCTCCATATCTTTAATGATTTCTCGTAGCAGTGTGAGCCAAGCCGCAAAACTAGCAAATGCCCATAACTCAAGGGGATAGTTTTGAGCGACAAGCCCAAGCGAGGCTACTGCTGTTGCATTGAGCAAAGCAATGATAATATTACCTATAAAAAACCACTTTTTTAAGCGATATGAATAAATAAAAAGTGAAAAAGAAGTCAGTAAGCAAAGCGTGAGTATATGACTATTAAGCACAAAAGCTATGAGCCAAGCCAAAAAATTAAATAGGCAATAATAGCTCAAAAGTTCATAAGAAGAGACTTTGAAAGGCTGCCAGGCGCGGTGAGGTTTGTTATGCGAATCAATAGCTGAATCAAAATAATCATTAATAGCATAACCAGCTGCGGCAATAAGAAGCGTTGAAAGTACAAAAAGAAGGTAGTTGGCATGCCAAAAATTATCCAAAAGCAAAAAGTGCACAATAAGATATTGCGTTATCGCTATAATCAGCAAATTAGGTAGCCTAAATAAACGAAGGCGTAGCTTAGCTTTTTGTAGGATAGCATCAAACATACACTTGATAAAGAAGGATAAAAAACAGCCTTTTCAATCTAAATTATTGCTTTTAATTTAAGCCTTAGCAGCAGCAGGTCAGGTAGAACTATTGCTACTAAGACTTACTTTCAGCTTCATTGTTACGTAAGCATTGCGCCATCTACTTGCAAAACCTGCCCCGAGACATAAGCAGAGAGGTCTGAGGCTAAGAAAATAGCAGCGTCAGCAACTTCTTCGGCTTTCCCAGCACGCTTGAGCGGAATGCCCTCTTGCCACTGTTTGAGCATTTTCTCATCGAGCTGTTCGGTCATTTCGGTCTCGATGAAGCCGGGCGCAAGCACATTGCATCTGATATTGCGTGAGCCAAGCTCAAGGGCAATAGATTTTGAAAATCCAATAATCCCTGCCTTTGATGCAGCATAATTTGCCTGCCCCGCATTGCCTTTAATGCCTACAACAGAACTGACATTGATAATAGAACCACTGCGTTGCTTCATAAAAGTTTTGGCAGCCGCTTTAGTAAGGTTAAATACCGATTTGAGATTGATACGCAAAACTTCGTCCCATTGGGCCTCGTTCATACGCAAAATCAAATTATCTCTTGTAACACCCGCATTATTGATAAGGGCATCTAAACTCGAGAATTTAGCTGTAAAATCAGCTATTAGCTGCTCAGCAGCAGCAAAATCAGAAGCATCGGAGCGAAAACCCTTTGACACTACGCCTAAGGCTTCCAACTCTTTTTCTAATGCCTGTCCCTTCTCTACGCTTGAAAGATAGGTAAATCCAACATTTGCGCCCTGCTCGGCAAAACGAATGGCCATAGCACGCCCAATACCGCGTGAAGCACCTGTAATCAAGACATTTTTACCTGCTAATAGTTTCATATTGTTACGATTCAAATCTAAGTGAATATTATTTTTAACTAAATACGCACAAAAAAATAGCATTTCAAAATTATATATAGGTAAAATTTTACAGAAGGGCTAAAGTACGGGTTTTAGCACACGCCATACGTTATCTGCGACAATCTCATAGCCTTTAGCAGTAGGGTGAATAAGATCGGGAAAGTTCAGCATAGGATCGCCAACTACACCCTCAAGCCAAGAGGGAATAAGTGGCAAATTATACTCCTTAGCCAATTCTGGATAAATTTCTATAAAACGCAAACGGTAAGGCTCAAAACGGTGCGTAAAAGCAGGAATATAAGGTAAATCCATACCAGCAAGCACTATTTCTACATCTGAATATTGTGCCAAACTCCGCTCTATTATAAAACGCAAATTATTCTTGATAAGCTCTGGTGTAAGCATACGAAAAGCATCATTTGCACCTAACTCTATGACAAGCACATCAGGCGAAAATCGTAAAGCATCGTCTAAGCGGCTAAGTGCAGAAACGGTTGTATCCCCACTCAAACCAGCATTGTGTGTGATATGAAGCAATGCCTCAGCATCAATTTTTTGTTGAATTAAGGCAGGTACAGCCTCCTGCGGCGAAACCATATAGCCCTCAGTGAGACTATCGCCAAAAAAAATTATATTTTTCAAAAGAGTAGATTAAAGTGAGAATGATTAGAAATAAGAAAAACCCATCCGCCATATAGCGAACGGGCCGTGTATATAATGATTTTAAATGCTAAATGTTCAAAATCCTTAGAGACCAAGTGCATAAAAACTTCGCTCACCATCGGCATCAAAGCCCTCGATAAGTACCGCACCTTCTTTGTTTTTGATTTGGGCTTGCAACTCCTCAACTGAAGTAATAGGCGTTTTGTCTATGTGCGTAATGATAAAGCCTTCTGACATGCCTGCTTTGCGCAATTTTCCATCTTTGATTTTCGTAACCACTATGCCCGGCATACCGATTTTTTGCTCATCCTCCTCAGAAGTTTTGCAGACCTCAGCGCCAAGCTGCTTGATAGACACAGATTTGCTACGCAGATTTTTTACAATTTCAGTCGTCCCCGAGACATTTTGTAGCGTTACCTTAGCTTTATTTTCTTTGCCTTTGCGCAAATATACAACTTCAATAATATCGCCTGGACGCTTACGCGCAACCATTTCTTGCAATCGCGCTACAGAGTTTATCTCTACCCCCTCGATATGCGTAATTACATCTTCGGGAGCTAAACCCGCTTTATCAGCACCGCTACCTTCATTGATACTTGCAATATATACTCCCGCAATGCGAGGCAAATCCTTTTCTTTTGCAAGCTTAGCATCTACTTCTTGAATGCGCACACCCAATAAACCACGCTGCACAGTGCCATACACACGCAAATCCTCTACTATTTTCTTTACTAAATTTGCCGGTACAGCAAAAGAATAACCCGAAAAACTACCCGTTTTCGTAGCAATAGCGGTATTGATGCCGATTAAGTCGCCCTCTAAATTGACGAGCGCACCCCCACTATTACCAGGATTTACAGCCGCATCAGTTTGGATAAAAGACTCGATGCCCATGCCATCGGGCTGGCGAAGAATATTGATATTACGTGCTTTTGCACTAATAATACCCGCCGTTACAGTAGAAGTCAAATCAAAAGGATTGCCTACTGCCATTACCCAATCGCCTACTCTTGTAGCATCTGAATCTCCGAATTGCAAATATGAAAAATCTTGTTTTTCTTCAATTTTGAGCAGTGCTAAATCCGTATTAGGGTCTTTGCCTATAAGCTCTGCCGTATAAAATCTTTTGTCTTCTAAAACGACTTTAATACGTTCAGCATTATCAATAACGTGGTTGTTCGTAACGATATAACCATCTTTGGAAATAATCACACCCGAACCCGAGCCAATAAGCACTTCGCCACTATCCGAGTCATCATCATCTTTTTGTTGGTATGGATTACCTCTATCTCCAAAAAAATCTCTAAACATCTCGTCCCATAGCCTGCTTTGGCTACTGCTTCTTGAGCTTGGAGAGCCAAAAGTTTGGATATGCACTACTGCAGGCGTTACCTTTTCAGCAGGTTTGACAAAATCTACCTCGCCCATAGGATTCGCATAAGGTCGCCCCCCCCCCGTAGCAAGGTAACTTTCTTGTTTGTCTTTGCTTTTTTGCGTGGCGGATTCAAAATAATTGCCGTCCTTTTGTCCAGCAGGGGCATCTACAAAGTAAGTATAAGCAGATAGAGCTATGCCGCCGCCTAATACCGCCGATAAGCACATCATTAAAAATAGTTTTATGGAGTTTTTCATGATTTAAAAAAGTGGTTTTGTTTGTAGGAGTTTGAAAAGTTTAATCTTTTAGATGTTATCACGTTTAAGAATTAGCCAAGCTACTGGACATTAACAGCCAGAAATAACATTTCTCAAAGAAATGTTATTTCTAAGCTCATTTTTCTATAGCGTGGGGTTTGCAAACCCTACGCTATAGAAAAATGTATAGGGGTATGAAAATTAGCATTAAATGTTCTGCCAAGAAATCTTAGTGCTAACTCCTAAACTAAAAATAAGCCATATAGATTTGTTTTTATCAAAAATTTGCCAAAAAAATATTTGCATCGGGTATGGCGAGGTACATACCAAATTGCTCAATAGACTTAGGCAGTTTCAAAACTAACAGTTTTCGCAAACTCTTAGTTCTAAACTAACTTAGCCAAAAACCTCGTACAAGCATACCTATTGCGTGTCTTAGTTTGGCATATCTATAAACGTAAAGCAGCTACAAAGAGGTTCTTTGATTAAGATTTTTTATTTTTTTACCCTTGTTTTTCTACGGCATTTGGGCTTATCTTTATAAGTTTTGAAAATAAGCACAAAAAAATTAGGATTTTGCGTAAAAAAACATTCTTTTAAGTTAAATTTGAAAAAAGAAGTTTGACTCCTATTCCCAATACATTGATTATGCCTTATTTTATTGCTCAACTTGGCATATTACTACTTTTGCTATGCGCCTGCCAAACGCATCAAACAGCTGAAACCACTGCTGAAATAACAGAAGTTATGAAAACTTTGCCCAAAAAGTGGGAGCAGCTCAAGCGCAACGAACAGCAAGATTTCGTGCGCATAGAATCTTTCGAAAAACCAAGCGCACGCCTCGAGCTCGCATACAGCACTTATCAAAATGCTTGGTTATTGCGTTTTTACCTCCCTGAGGGGAAAAGTCTATGGCGAATTTTACAAATTCAACAATCAAAAAACCAGTATGAGTTCTACCTCGAACAAGAAGATAGCGATAAGCGTGCACAAATCAAATGCACCCAATATACCGAAAACGAAAGTATATTTGTTTGGAGTGGCTCGCTTGATTTCTTTAAATCCGAAACCCGATACTTTACAGCTTACGAAAATTTACAACGCTTCGAGCCTATATACGACTCCAAACAAATTGCAAAACCAAATACAGAAAGACACGGAGAATGGCTATTTTTAGAAGGTCAAATTGGAGACGAAACCCGCAAAACAGCTGCATATATTTGTATCAAAGACAGAGAAAATGTCCCGCAATTTCTTAAAGGTGTATATTTTTATGAAAAATTTTGGAGAGACCTATACCTCGAGTATAAACCACAAAACCTAAGCGATACATCTACTGCTTGGGAAATATACGAGTACCCCGCTATTCAGTCCGAAAGATTATCAGGCGTATTTCGTGGATACATAGACGAGAGCTATCGCTTTGCAGGAAAATGGGTATCTACTGCAAAAAAACAAGAACTTGCATTTTATTTTGAAGAAAAAAATACTTGGAACTATGAAGTACAAGATTTTCTCTCACGCTACGAAAGTGGTGATGGAAGTGCAATATGTATATATTATCCACAGCTTATTGACTTGCAATCCGAAGAGCCCCATTTCAACCAAGAAATCATAAGAAGGCAAGTAGAGGCCTGGAAAAAAGAGTTTTTTGCCGTAGAGGACGCTAAACCCAAATTTCAAAATTGCGATATCGAAATAAACTACCACTTATTAAGGGCAGATAGACAATACATCAGTTTGATTTTTTATATCAAACAGCAAAACAAAAAGCTCGATATTCTATCTATGAACTACGATTTAAAAGTAGATAGTCTGATTACACTATCTGATATTTTTCAGACCGAAAGCCCGCATTTTCAAAAACGATTGCAAAATCTTATCAATAAGCAAATTCAAATAGAAACTGAAAAGCAAAATCGCAACCAAATTCTTTACGACAAAGCCGCTGCACTGCGCAACGTAAACTTCCTACCTCAAAATTTGAGGCTTATGCTTTATGATACGGATAAACGAAGTTTTTTTCCTATTTATATCGCATACAAAGATTTGGAAGACTTTCGCAAACCCAATTTTATACTTTTAAAATAAAATCGCAGCTAAGAGCAACTACAACAAGCAAGGATTGATAAACGAATCAACTACTACTTCAATTACTTGCTATAGCGATAATGCCCGATAATTTTGTGCTCAAAAATCATATCTTCGGCTACCTGCCCGCTACCAATATTGTGTACAATCCAAGGGCGGTCGCCTGTTTTTTTATCGATAACAATCCCGATATGTAGTAGCCCGCTATTCAAACGCCAGCATACAATATCGCCCGCTTGATAATCTTTTCCATTTTTAGAAATTGCCAAAACCTTGCCTTTGCGCTCAAAAAATTTCATTAAGTTAGGTACACGCCTATGGTCGATGTTCGTATCCGTGCGCTTCGCCCCCCAATTTTGAGGATAAATAGAAAAATTAGCACGCATATCTTCATGCACTTCTTTTTGCAAATCTATACCTAATTTGCGATAAGCCCGAATGACAACATCTGTACAAACTCCCCTATCGGCAGGTACATCGCCAGCAGGATAGGGAATGCTATAATAAGCAGGGTCGTAGCGCACTTTATCCTGCGTAAGCTCAAGGGCAGCTTCTGATAAGCGGACATAAAAATCTTGTTGGCTTAAAGCCAAATGAAAAAAAACAAAAAATAGTAAAAGTGTAAGTGTAATTTTTCTGAACATATTGTTTTTGTTTAGCGCGTTTTGTTTTCAAAATACGAAAAATTGAATCTAATTTTATACTTCTAAGCCTGAAGCAAAGCATAGGTTAAATAAAATACGAAAAATTGGCTAAATCAGTCCAGAAATAACATTTCTTAAAGAAAGGTTATTTCTGGGCTGATTTACTATCTTAAAATACACCCAATTTAAAAAAATTATAATTTTTGGTTCAAAAAAGCGTCTTTTATTGTCTTTTTTTTCGTAGTATGATAAAAATGTACTTTTCACAATAATCATACTATCAAAATTTTATGAAACATTTATTTTTACTACTGCTCATAGGTCTTTGGATAAATCCGAATTTATATGCACAAGATATGCCAGAAGCCTCTAATCAAACCGATGCCGAAGGGCGCAAGCAAGGTGAATGGATTATTTTTTTTGATGCCAAAGGCAGAATTACTGAAAATAAAAGAAAAGCAGATACTTATCGTCTCGTTAATTATCAAAATGATAAGCCTATAGGCAAAGTTACTTTGTACTACAAAAATGGCACACCCAAAATTGTAAATGACTCTATTACTGCCGAAACGCCTATAAGTTTTCAGGGGAATCGGACCTTTTACCGACCCGACGGAAACAAAGAAAAAATAGAAACTTATGAAGACGGAAAACTCATCACTACAAGTTTTTATGACAAAGAAGGTAATTTGATTACAGAAGATTATAAATCACTCAACGATAAGGCACGTGCACTTCTTCATCAAAATAAATATCAAGAAGCACTCATTGCTTTCGAGGAGGCGAGGGCGCAGGCTGAGGTGCAGTTTGGTAAAAAACATAAAAATTATGCCGCTGCACTTACAAACTTAGCAAATATCCACAAAAGACTTAGGCAATACGAAGAGGCGGAAAATCTTTTTATAGATGCTAAAAATATTCGTGAAAAGGCTGAGGGTAAGGAAAGCCTCAACTACGCCGTAGCCTGCCTTTCGTTAGCTAACTTTTATAGAGACCAAGGCACATATACGAGAGCTGAAAATTTGTATATCGAGACTAAAAATATGCTAGCACAATCATTCGGAAAAGAACGCCCTTTGTACGCAATGTTTTGTCTGAAGCTTGGAGATTTGTACCAAATTCAAGGTAGGTTTTCCGAAGCTGAAAAGCTCTATTTAGAGAGCAAAGAGATTTATACCAAAGTGAGCGGCACGGACAATAAAGATTATGGAAGTACTTGCAATAGCTTGTCTGCATTATACGAAAAAGAAGGTAGATATCGCGAAGCCGAAGCACTTATCAAAGAAGCTAAAGATATTTTTGCAAAAACAAAGGGTAAAAAACATCATGACTACGCCATTGCTTGTATTAATCTCGCTGGGCTTCATCACGGGCAAGGGCAATTTGAGCAAGCTGCTGCGCTGCTCCTCGAGGCTAAAGATATTTTTTCGCAAACAGTAGGCAAAACTCACCCCTTGTACGGAAATGTAACGAATAACTTAGCTACTACCTACGAAATGCAAGAAAAGTACGAAGAGGCTGAAAACTTATATATAGAATCTCAAAATATTTATGCCGAGGCTTTTGGTAAAGAGCATTTTATGTATGCTATAGCCACAAGCAATTTAGCCAGTATGTATCAGGCTCAAAACAAATATGAGGAAGCCGAAAAACTATATTTGCAAGCGAAGAGTATTTATAGCAACACATTGGGAAACAACCACCGACGCTACGCAAGTAACATATCCCATTTAGCAGGCATGTACAAAAGTCAAGGGGATTACAAAAAAGCAGAACTTTTTTATAAAGAAGCCTCAGAAGCTTTTATATTCCAAATTCAAAACAATTTTATCGGACTTTCAGAAAAGGAAAAAGAGCAGTATTTAGCCACGTTTAAAAATAATTTTGAAATTTATTTTTCCTTTGCCACACAAGCTCAAAATCCAAAGCTCAATACTTGGCTTTTAGAAAATAACCTCATTACCAAAGGTTTGCTTTTCTATTCTACCAACCAATTGCGCCGACAATTAGAACGAACCCAAAACGAAAGCCTCAAAACGCAATACGAAAATTGGTTAGAAAAACGAACTGCCCTCTCACAAGCCTACGAGATGAGCGAGCAAGAAAAAGAAAAGCAAAATATAAAAACCCAAAAACTCGAGCTACAAGTCAATACAATCGAAAAAGAACTCAGCTTACTGCTCGAAGAAGAAGGCATCGCTGCCAAACTTACACCAAAGCAACGCAAATGGAAAGAAATTAAAAGAAAACTCAAAAAAGGAGAAACCCTCGTCGATATCAACAGAGTGCGCTACCGTAACGAGGGATTTACAGACAGCCTTTTGTATGTCGCACTTATCGTAAAGCACAATAGCAAACGTCCTGAAATGGTCATACTGCCCAATGGGCAATTCCTCGAAGAGAAGGCACTTACCTACTACCGCAATGCCATTCAATACAAAATCGAAGATGCAAACTCCTATCAAGTTTTTTTCGAACCTTTAAAAAAGAAAATAGGCAAAAGCAAAAAAGTATATTTTAGTGCCGATGGTGTATATCATCAGCTCAACCTCGCCACACTTTTCAATCCCAAAACAGAAAAATATTTAAGCGAGGAGCTCGACATTCAACTTATCAGTACGGCACGCGATTTTTTAGCTTTTGGTAATAATAATTTAAAAAAGCAAACAGAGGCCTACAAAATTTATCTTTTCGGCTCGCCCGATTTTGCTGGTGATGGTAGCCAAAACAATACCGAAGGCAGCGATAGAAACTTCGTTTATACCCCCCTCGCTACTCGTTTAGATGCAACAAAGCAGCGGTATTTCAACAGCGCCTCTGGGAGAGTCAGTTACCTGCCCGGTACAAAAACCGAAATCGAAGCCATACAGGCTATGGCTTCGAAAAGCAATACGTTAGCTGATGTTTTTATAGAAAAAGATGCTACGGAAGAAAATCTAAAATCTATTAGCTCTCCTAACATTTTACATATTGCAACGCACGGTTTTTTTATCCCTGAAAAGGAAAAAACAAATGGATTTGATAATCCTCTTTTGCGCTCGGGCTTGCTTCTTGCCAATGCCGAAATGACTTTAAACCAGAAAGCTACAGAAGAGACAGAAAATGGTATCCTGACGGCTCAAGAAGCAATAGATTTGGATTTATATCATACCGACTTAGTCGTGCTTTCAGCCTGCGAAACAGGATTAGGCGAAATCAAAATCGGAGAGGGCGTTTTTGGTTTGCAACGTGCCTTGCAAGAAGCGGGCGCAAAAACAGTGCTGATGTCATTATGGAAAGTCGATGACGAAGCTACCCAAAAAATGATGGTTCTCTTTTACGAAAATATGCTTTTAAAAAAGCAAGACAAACGCACTGCTTTCAAAAATGCACAAAATAGCCTCCGTCAAAAATATCCCGAACCCTACTTTTGGGGTGCTTTTGTCATGGTGGGGGAGTAGTACTTGCTATGCCTTTTCCTTAGCAAAGAAAAAATAATTTTAGGGTTTGCCGTGTGCTTCAACCTGCTGCAAACGTTTTGAGAAAGCATTTGTTATAGCCATTTATTTTTTAAGGTGCTTCAAATACTAACAACCCATATTTTTCTAAACTAAACAAATTGGAAAGTTGCTTCTTGTTAATTTTTTAGCTATTTAAGGGATAAAACAAACTTATTTTCGTTTGAATATTTTAGCAAGCGTTTTTCCAATTTCGTCCAGTTTTTCAAGAGGTTCTATAAATGTTGGATTTTTTAAATCTATTTCTAATGAATCTACTACCCCTTCTTGCATAGGGTATATTAATATGTAGCTTACATCTTTAAAATAGTTATTCAAATAAGTTGGAATTTTAATCATATTTTTATTGTATGAAGCCTTGTCTTTTCGGCTTAAAACAATGATTAAATTATCATCTTTTTGCACGTCCCTTGCAATAATTAAAAAATCATTCCAATTATCAAACTCTTCAAATTCACATTCAATTGGGTGTTTTATTTGAATTTCTTTGATAAATTTTAATGTCTCCTGGCTTGCATAGAATATAAGTTTAGCGCCTGAATTTCTTGCTATATTCCAAATTTTAACTATCCAGAAAGGAAATCCAATTTCTTTCTCTGCATTTTCTGGCACAATAATAATATGTCGTTTTATAGTACCAAACGGCTGTGCAGGTTTATAAATTAAAGTAGTTGTATTACATTTTGTCAAAATGCCCTCAGTCAGATTACCTAAGAAGGAGTCTGAAATTCCTTTTTTGACATGTAACCCTAATATTATATCCGTAATTCTGTTTTCTTTTACTACGCTTGTTATGCCGTTGACTATATTTAGGTCATAACGAAGCAATTGATGCACAAAGTTATCCGTAGCCGAAGCCGTTACAGCCGCTTTCTTTAATATTTTCTTTGCATGTTTATCAGCCGCACCTTGTGTATCAGCATTATTATTATTATTGACAATACTTAGTGCGTATAAACCATCTTTATTTTTCTTTGACTTAATTGTAACCCCTAAGTTGAGAAGCTCACCTAAAGTATCGCCATTACTTATAGGAATTAATATTTTTTCTTGATTTTCATCATCATCTTCAGTTTCAGCTGTGGTTTCTAATAATGCAATATTTTTAGCCCCTTTTTGCGCTACAAAAGAAGCAATAGTACAACTGAATAATATCATTAAAATCGTTCCATTTAAAATACTTTCACTCAATAAACGAATGGGTTCACCTGTTTCGGTTTCTCCAATAATTATATTATAACCGACTAAAACAGCTGCTAATGTAGCTGCCGCTTGCGCATTACTCAGTCCAAAAATTAATCTACGCTCATCATTAGAAAAATTATAAGTTTTTTGAGTTAGCCATGCCGCTATAAATTTAGAAGAAGTGGCAACAATAATCATAACAGATGCAACTTTAACTGTTTCAAGGTCTTTAAAAAATGCACGATAATCAATGAGCATACCTACTCCTATAAGAAAAAATGGAATAAAAATAGCGTTACCTACAAACTCAATTCGATTCATCAAAGGAGAAGTATGGGGAATCAGCCTATTAAGTGCCAAACCCGCCAAAAAAGCACCAATAATAGCTTCAATACCCGCCATTTCCGCCAGTACAGCACCAAGAAAAACCATGACTAAAACAAAGATATATTGAGATACATTATCATCAAAACGCTTGAAAAACCACCTACCAATAATGGGAAATAGAAGCATTACAACAAGAGCAAAAATAATAATAGAGACAGTAAGCCTTATCCAAAACTCAGCATTTACCTCACCTGAAGTCATTCCTACAATTATGGCAAGTACTAAAAGAGCGAGCGTATCTGTTATCATGGTGCCGCCAACTGTAATATTTACTGCTTTATTTTTGGCTACACCCAACTTACTAATTAGAGGATAGGCTATAAGTGTATGAGAAGCAAACATACTTGCCAGCAAAACAGAAGTAGGCATCGAATACCCTAATATATAAACCCCTGATAAAGTGCCCAATACCATTGGAATAATGAAAGTATATAAACCAAAAACTATACTTTTATCACTATTTTTCTTAAAATCTGCTAAATCAATTTCTAAGCCCGCAAGAAACATAATATACAAAAGACCCGCCGTGCCAGAAAGTATAATACTGCTATCCCTTTGCATCAAATTAATACCATAAGGACCAATTACAGCTCCAGCTATAATAAGCCCCAACAAGTGAGGGATTTTTATTTTATTTAGAATAATTGGTGCAAACAGAATAATTACCAATATCAAAAGGAATTTTAATACTGGATTAGTTAATGGTAAGGTCGTGTCAAAGATATCTAATAGTATCATTGTATGAAAGGGTTTTCAAGTAGAAAAATACATAATACTACTATACATTTTTGCATAGCGTGAGGTTTGTAAACCCCACGCTATGCAAAAATGTACTTAGAAATAACATTTCTTTGAGAAATGTTATTTCTGACTAGCTAATGCCTAGTAGTATGAGAAAAATAATATAAAAGTTAGATATTTGCAAAGTAAGAATGGCAATTTAGTTATTTTTTACTTAAAATGCAAGCATTAAACTACAAAAATATGCTTTCCCACAAATAAATTTGTGGGCTTAATAGAGTAAAACCCACGATGTTAATCGTGGAGCTAAAAAGCCGTATAAATCGTAGGAGAACCAAAAATACTTGTATTTTAAAAGTTATTGCATTTGAATTGAATTGATAGTATAAATTTCAGATGGAGCTCAGCGCACCACTACAAGCAAACTAAAACGCTATCGATGACTTATCGTTTTTTCTTTAGAAAGCTTTCTCGCCTAAAAAGCATTATGATCCTCGATTTTGAAGAGTTAGCCGAGCAGAAAACTATGTGGTTTGTGAAATCATAGGTTTAAATCTATTTTTTTCGTAAATTTGCCTATTGCCTTATATCAAAACCTACAAAGTACTAAAACTTTGCGTTTGCCTACAAAGATAGATTTTTTATGTCTCAAAAAGTTTTATTGATGATTCTCGACGGCTGGGGGATTGCCGAGAACCCCAAAGTATCTGCCATTGAAGCTGCAAATACCCCTTTTATGCGTGAGGTGTACAAGAAGTATCCTCATGCAAAGTTACGTACTGATGGCAATTTTGTTGGTTTGCCCGAGGGGCAAATGGGCAACTCCGAAGTCGGGCACATGCACATCGGCGCGGGGCGTATTGTCTATCAAAATTTGGTGCGCATAAAGCTTGCTATCAAAGATGGGTCATTAGCAGAAAATACCAAGCTTCAAAAAGCAATTGCTTACGCCAAAAACAATAACAAAAATATACATCTTATGGGATTGCTCTCCGATGGTGGAGTACATTCTCATATCGATCATTTTGAAGCATTTTCAAATATATTGCATCAAAATGATTGCAAAAATGTATTTATACATGCCTTTACTGACGGGCGCGATACCGCACCGCAAAAAGCGATGGAGTACCTCGAACGCCTTGAGAGTTATATGAATCAGCGCACAGGCAAAATAGCTACTATCGTAGGGCGTTATTATGCTATGGATAGAGACCGCCGCTGGGAGCGAATCCGAAAGGCTTATGATGCTATGGTGCACGGCATAGGGCGGCAGTGGGTACACTGGTCTGGCGCTATAGAACGCTCCTACGACATTGGTATTACGGACGAGTTTTTGCACCCTATTGTCATCAAAGAT
The DNA here is from genome assembly GCA_020832465.1 of Bernardetiaceae bacterium. Lineage (GTDB taxonomy): Bacteria > Bacteroidota > Bacteroidia > Cytophagales > Bernardetiaceae > JAFIER01. Next base: position 27,739 of record JAFIER010000107.1, on the reverse strand, counting down.
GAGCAAGATAAACTACTTCCACGCATTGCAGCTGACGATGTGGTAATTTGTCTGAATTTTCGCACCGACCGCTGCCGCGAGATTACACAGGCACTCTCGCAGCGAGATTTTCCCTCGCAGGAGATGAAAAAACTGCCTCTTTATTATGTTACCATGACCAACTACGACGATAGCTTTCACGACGTAGAAGTGCTTTTTGATGACATTCCCATGTATAATACGTTGGGTGAAGTTTTGTCAAAAAATCAAAAAAAGCAGATAAGAGTAGCAGAAACGGAAAAATATCCGCATGTTACGTTTTTCTTTTCTGGTGGAGAGGAGAATCCTTACGAAGGCGAAAAGCGCATTTTGTGCCCTTCTCCTAAGGTTGCTACTTACGATATGCAACCCGAGATGAGTGCTTTCGAGATTCGGGATAAAATTATTCCAGAGCTTGAGAAGCAAGAAGCAGATTTTATTTGTTTAAATTTTGCCAATGCAGATATGGTCGGGCATACTGGTGTTTTCGAAGCCGCTGTAAAAGCCTGCGAAGCCGTTGATAGTTGCACCGAGGCAGTAGCCGAAGCAGCTTTGCGCCATGGCTATGAAGTGCTCATTATTGCCGACCACGGCAATGCCGACCGCATGCAAAAGTCTGATGGCACGCCACATACAGCGCATACGACCGTACCCGTGCCTTTAGTTTGGCTTTCTCCAAATCTTGAAGCACAAGAAAAAAAGCAAATCCGAGACGGTTCGCTGCCTGATATAGCGCCTACTATTTTGGCACTTATGGGCATCGAAGCACCTGTCGAAATGACAGGACAAAATTTAATTCACTAATTTTTTATCATACCAAAACCAATACAAAATCATGTCAAACGCAGTATTTCAAGTCCCTATTCCAGTCAATGAACCTGTTAAATCTTATGCACCAGGCAGCCCCGAGCGTGCAGAAGTACAGGCTATGATTGCTCAAATGAGAAAAGAAGAGTGGGATATTCCCATGTATATCGGTGGTGAAGAGGTGCGCACGGGTAACAAAAAACGACTCTCTCCGCCACACGACCATAAGCATACCTTAGCTCATTTTCACGAAGGTGATGCCGACCACGTCAAACAAGCGATTCAAGCCGCACTCAATGCCAAAGACCTTTGGGAAGACCTCGTTTGGGAGCACCGCGCTTCTATATTCTTAAAAGCCGCAGACCTGCTCGCAGGCCCCTACCGCGCTAAAATTAATGCCGCTACGATGCTCGGACAATCTAAAAATGTATATCAAGCAGAGATTGATTCTGCTTGTGAAATTATTGATTTCTTGCGATTCAACTGCTACTTTATGCAAGAAATTTATGAACAGCAACCCGTATCTTCGCCTGGCGTATGGAATAGGGTAGAGCACCGTGCCTTAGAAGGTTTTGTATTTGCACTTACACCTTTTAATTTTACTGCTATTGCAGGAAACTTACCCACTGCACCAGCTATGATGGGCAATACCGTGGTATGGAAACCCGCCTATACACAAATTTATTCCGCCAAAGTATTGATGGAAGTCTTCCGTGAAGCGGGTTTGCCTGATGGGGTTATCAATTTGATTTATGTAAACGGACCTACAACAGGCGATATTATATTCTCGCACCCTGATTTTGCTGGTATTCATTTTACGGGAAGTACGGGAGTTTTCCAAACTGTATGGAAAACCATTGGTGAAAATATTCAAAAATACAAAACCTATCCGCGCATTGTCGGAGAAACGGGCGGTAAGGATTTTGTTGTAGCGCATCACTCTGCTAATCCCAAAGTCGTTGCTACGGCTTTGATTCGCGGCGCTTTTGAGTATCAAGGTCAGAAATGCTCGGCAGCCTCAAGGGCTTACATTCCGAATAATCTTTGGGAAGATGTCAAAAAGTATATGCTCGCTGATTTAAAAGAAATCAAAATGGGTGGTACTGAAGACTTTTCAAACTTTATCAATGCCGTTATTGATGAGAAAGCCTTTGATAAAATTACTAATTATATCGAAAATGCAAAATACGACGATCTGGTAGAAGTCGTAGCGGGTGGAAATTTTGATAAATCAGAGGGTTATTTTATTGAGCCAACAGTATTGCGTGTAGAGGATAGTCAGTATATTACGATGCGCGAAGAGATTTTTGGCCCTGTCCTTTCCGTTTATGTATATCCCGCTGAAGAGTTTGAGCATACGCTTACACTTGTAGATGAAACCTCTCCTTATGCACTCACAGGTGCTGTTATTTCTAACGACCGTTATGCTATTGATTTGGCAGTGCATAGATTGCGCCACGCAGCGGGCAATTTTTATATCAATGATAAGCCTACAGGAGCTGTCGTAGGCCAACAACCATTCGGCGGAAGCCGAGCCTCAGGTACAAACGATAAAGCAGGCTCAATGCTCAACTTACATCGTTGGATAAGCCAGCGCGCTATCAAAGAAACTTTTGTACCACCTACGGATTACAAATACCCATTCCTCGAGGCTGAAAAAACTAAAAAAGCCAAAAAAGACAACAAAAAGAAAAACAAGTAACTGACTCATCAATTTGAGCACTAACAACTCTGGCAGAACTGTGAGTGCTCAAATTATCTAAGTCGTTTTACCAACTTGACGTACACACAGCACGAAGTGTAATTACACCAGCAAAAAAGTCTTAGCACCCTGAGTTTTGAGAACTACAAGGGCTAAGACTTTTTTATAGTATTATCAGGTTTGATTGGCTAACTCTGCTTTACAGTTTAGATATTCAAACTCACAGTTCGCTCAAAACCGTGAATCTAATTATGGTGTCTAAATCGCATTTTGAACCACAGGCTTAGTGCCCATGTACTTCATACGACATACGAGTTACGTTGCCATTGGCATCTTCAGCCCAAATGATTAAATCATAATGAGCCTCACCTGCTGGCAATACAATAGCACCAGCTAATGCTTCGGCAAGATTTATACTTCCACTTGGCAAGCTATCGCCGCGCAAACCTGCGATACGAGCCGATGCGCCCCATTTTTTATCAAAAATAGCACTACCTGCTTCGAAGTCATTGTGCTCGTCTTCTTCTACCAAACGCACCCACAAGAATACTAAATCAGAGGCATTGCTACCTTCTCCACGTCCTACAGTGCCTTCTACTGAAAGAGCCTCTCCTGGCTCTCCTTCGAGTTCGCCATCTTCAAGGTTAGTAATCTCGAGGGCAGGTCCGTAAGGGCGGTGTGCATAAAAACGATGATTTACAGCTGCTTCTCCGACGGTAGTATTTCCATTGATGTCTGTAGCTGTAATAGAAAAATCATAAGGACCTGTCAGAATAGGTACATTAGTGCGGGAGTCAGGGCTTTCCATGTCCCAATAAATATCCGTAGGGCGGCTATCTACGTTCAAACTTTTAGCACCCTCTTCGAATCTAAAAATTTCATTATCTGCCGTAGCGCTATATACGTCCTCGATAGCGAGCAACTCAAAGCCATTAGCTACACTGCCAGCGTGCCTACCTGCTACGCCTACAGTTACATTAGCTAAGCCAGCGTTATCAGTTACGCTAAAACGCACGTGCATGTGTGCGCTGCTACGCACTTCGCCTTTTCCAGGGCGAAGTCCGTCACGCCCTTCGGCAAAGCCAATTACAGGTGCAGACGTATCGCTATCGCCAGAAGCATCATCATCATTGTTGCAGGCTGTAAAAAGCAACATACTTAAAAGTCCTAATAAGACTAAGGGATTAAATTTTTTCATTTTCAAAATGATTTAGTTTAAATAACAGTAAAATTTTATTTGCAACTATGTTGCAATATTCAAAAGTAATACCTTTTTCTGTTAAAAGCAACTATGTTGCATAAAAAAGTAGGATTTAGCCTTCATTACTCAAAATTTCAAACTCTAATTCATAAAGTTCGCCCTCATTTCCCGCTTCATCAAAATACTGAATCAAAAAATGATAAGGACCAGGCATAGCATTTTCGGGGATATCGATATGCTCATGTACGGTTTGACGGCGCACATTTAAAAGGTCGAATACTTTGACAAAAGACCAAGGCTCGCCCTCTATACGTCCACCGTGATTATGCCCTTCGGAAGCATCGTGTATATCTATTTTAAACTGACCAAGTGCTACATCATCTTGAAAAACAGCATCAAAATGAATCCTTGTACCTTGATTGAGCTTAATCTCATCATCTTTGGAAAAACCATTGATAGTAACTTGACTCACAGTCGGGGGGGTAGTGTCTATAGGCTCTGCCTCGTCGTCATTATTACAGGCTGTAAAAAAGAACAGCAAAGCGAGTAGCCATAAGTAAGAACTCTTGTTCATATCTTCGTTATTTTGATTTTGAGAAAAAAATTAAAAACAGTTTTTGACAATCACAAATATACAGCAAATGCAACTTTATTGCAAATAAAAATCTTTGTTTTTTAAAACTTTTGCTTTTCAGTAGCGCAATATAGATTTTATGAGCTACTTTTTAACCCTATCGCCTCTTTTCAAGTCCCATCCTTTGTATCCTTCAACAAACTCAATAGGGAATGATTTAAGTCCCTCGTCTTTACCGTCTTTTGATTCTACGGGTATAAGGGCATTAAAATGAAGATGCTCTCCTGCTGTCTGTCCTGTATTTCCCGAGAGTGCGATGGGCTGCCCACGCTCGATGCTATCACCGACCTTTACAAGTGCACCATTTTTTACAAGGTGTACATATTGCGTAAAAATACCTGAATTCGGCTCATAAATTGTAATAAAATTAGCAAAAGGCTTCCACTCTGCCCCCTGCCCGCCCTGCTCATAACCCTCAATTACGCCCACGACATACCCACTGGTAGCGGCGCAAATCGTATCGTTGGTTTTGAGGTTAAAATCAATGGCATATCTCGACCATTCGGTATTGTGCGTAAAGCTGGAGTTATTGCCTTGCACCACTTTGTAGGTTTTTCCTTTAGGAAACGGCAACTCCATTTTTATGGTATCGATTTTTTTGGAGGGGCTTCCCAAGTGTGTATTGAGCGTTATTTTGCCTTTAAAGTTTGGCATATTAGGAAACACTAATACGGTATCAGATTGCTTACTCAGCTCAACGGGATTGGTTTGATTTAATCGGTCTTGCAAATCCTTATCCGAACTATATATCCAAATCCTCAAGGGGCATTGCAGCAAGTTTTCTAATCCTAATGAAATTTCATCATTTTCATATTTGTACGAGGTCGGTACTTCAAATTGAGCATATTTCTGCTTTGGGAGTTGCGTACAGCCGATTAGCAGTAGCAGCATAAAAATGGGCAGTATTCGTATGTAATACATAAGCAGTTTTTTTGAGGCATCAGCCGTACTATTTTTTAATGCTGATGCCTGAGGTTAAAATTTTAATAATCCAAAACCTTAAACTCGACTCTTCGGTTTTGCCTTTTGCTTTCGGGGTCTCTATTTCTTGTAATCGGAAATTTACTGCCGTATGCTTGCGTTTCGATGCGCTCTTTTGCAATTCCTTTGCTTACGATATACTCTTTAATTTTCGTTACACGCATACCCGAGAGTTTGAGGTTTTGTGCTGGGATTCCTTCAATGTCTGTATGCCCTCCAATTTCAATTTTAAGGCTTGGGTTTTGTGTCATAATTTTGATAACTCTGTTGAGTTCTGAAAATGACTCAGGCGTAAGCTCATCTGTTCCTCTTCGGAAAAAGACGTTATTCAGCCTTATGGACTGGCCTACTTCTATGGGCGTAAGGTATAAATCCCGTCTAATTTCGCTATAAGTTTGCTCACTTTCTCTTAGATCGATATTTTCACTTACAGAAAAGAACCCTGCTGCTTCTGCTCTAAATCCATATTCTTGATTGAGCGGTAGCGTAATTTTATAGTCTCCGTTTCTTGGGTCTGATTTTGCAGTTCCTGCTTCTGCTCCGTTGCTTAGGATTTCGTATTCGATGCTTGCCCCTATGGGTTCGTTTGTTTTAGAATTATAAACCGTACCGACGATAAGTAGCACGGGTTCTGGTCTGACCTCTTCGGGCAGTTTGGCTCTATAAATATTAGAATGATTGCTTCCTCTATTAGATGCAAAATAAGCGTATTCTCCTTTGGCATCAATGGAGTAGGCAGCGTCCCAATCTTTGGAGTTTAGCGTCGGACCGAGGTTTACGGGTACAGACCATTTAGTCCAAGTATCATCAAGCCTTCTACTCATAAACATATCGTGCTTTCCGTATCCGCTATGTCCGTTAGAGGCGAAATAAAGGGATTTCATATCAGAGGCTAAAAAAGGTGTAATTTCCGAGCCTGCTGTATTGAGTGTATTACCCATATTTTTGGGTTCGCTCCAGCTTCCATCATTTTGTAAAAAGCTCACGTATAAATCCCGCATACCGTGGGTATCATCTCTTTCAATAGCTAAAAGCAATACTTTACCATTTTGACTGAGCGAAAACTCTGCGTATCGGTTTTTATTATAAAAATTTTTGATATTAAGTGCTTCTGGAAAGCTCCAGCCCCCGCTTGCCGTACGGCTTGAGATAGAAACGCCGCGGGTGAGTGTGCCATTAGCTTGATATACATTACCTAAAAGCAAGGTATTTCCATCAGGCATAACGGAGCATACATAATTATGCTCGCTGTTATTGAGTGGCGCTGGCATTTTTTCGGCACCTTGCCAAGTTCCATTTTTAAATACAGAAAACCAGATATCGTCATTGGGCACACCAGGCGCAGTAGAGCTGGTATTATTAGGGTGATTTTTTCGGTCGAAATATAGGGTTTTGCCATCAGGGGAAATAACGGGCAATATTTCATCATAATCAGAATTTACGCCTGCGCCTAAGGTCTCTACTTCTGAAAAAGGGATGTCAGAAGCAAGTCGGATTTGCGCCTGTATGGGCGTATCGTGGTCTGCAATAGCAATAGCATCAATTTGATTCCAACCTGGTACATCGAGGGTACTGAGTTCTATTTTGATGCTTTTGACGGCAAAATTTGTTTTTTGTGGTAGAATGATATGTAACATACCTCCTCCTTCTATGCGAGGCTGATTATTTCTTTCTTGATAAATCAGATTTGCATTTCCAGCGTTATCATAAGCATATACTTTTGTTATGGCACCTCCGTTATGATTTTCGGCAATAGCCACCTGTCTGATAGGCATCGCATTTTCGAATCCTACATGAATCCATTCATTTTGCCTTGCATCTTTTCGCATAGGCATCCAAGCGCAGGGGCAGTCTTCGACGGCGGGCAGGCAGTTGGGCTCTCCCAAAATTTGCAAAGCACCATTAGGCTTAGGACTGCGCTCATCGCGGTATTCAGACGAAAAACCTAAGATTTGACTTGCCCACTGCACCTGCTGGGCATTGAGTGAAAAAGTCCCTAAAATGAATACCAAAAGAAAAAAAAACCTCATAATCAATTGTTTTTATTATGGACTTAAAAAGTATAACCAAAGTTTAGATTCAACACATGTTTGAACTGTAATGCACGTGTAGTGCTACCATCTTCGAGCGGTATGAGTACATTATGGTCATAAAACATTTGTGTAGCAAAACTTGTAGAGATATAATCATTTACCTTTAAAGAAAGTATCGTATCCCAGTTTACAACGACCTTGTCTATGGTATCGTAGGCAGCAAAAAGGTTAAGGTTTGATTTTAAACGCACGTTTTCCATGATTTTTAAATCTATATGATTTTGTAAGTTTGCACCCCAATCCATGCGTATGCGCTCTCCTTCCTCTACACCAAAAGCACCAGCACTCGATAATGAGTCGTCTAATACAAGCGTTGTTCGGTTACCCAAAGGAGATAATCTTATAGAGAACCATTTGTTTTTGTATTCAGCGCCGATATCAGCACGTATATAGCCTGGTGCAAGAAAACGTGAGATAGTAGCTGCTCTTATTTCTTGCCCTTCATCATTAACTGCAAAAGTATGACCAGGCGCATTTTGCGTACGAAATTCAGCAGCGGTTGTAATGTTCCAATTGTTTTTAGTACGGTAGCTATACGTACTTTGGGCTACCAATTGGTCATCAGTCTTTTTAAAAATTCGTTCTCTACCGCCAACTCTTGCCATGCCTAAGGCGGCGTTGAGGCTATTTGTCCAAATAGATTTAGGCGTTGTTCTGACGAGCTTTCCGTCTATAAGCCCTCCAATAGATAATGAGTTTTCCCCACCGCCTTGCCAATTGCTCAACCCTACATTTGCAAAGCTCATATTTGTTATAAGTGCGCGCTCCCATTGCACACGTGGTTTTTCTACAATACTTGTATCTATACGAATTGTATCTATACGTACTTCATACTTGATTACCGTATCTCGCAATACATCTTCTTGTGCTTGCAGCCCTTGCACTGCTACAAAGAAGATTAAAACTAAGCTAATAAATAACAAAAATCGTTCTTGTAATATCATATTTGTTCGTTTTTTAGGTTGCTATATGCTATTATTTTGCAAATATAACTTTTTTTATGGTCTTTATGGCATTCCTAAATAGGCTTAAGTCAAAAGAAGAAGTAGCAAGCAAATAGCGAATATTCATTTGTTTAGTTTTAATCATACTCCTATACATTTTTCTATAGCGTGGGCTTTTCACACGCTGCGTTAGAGAAATAGCGTATAGCAGTATAACTTTTGATAAAAAAATGCAATAATTTTTAATAAGTACAAATTTAAATCTCAAAATACACGATTATTTGCCTATTCTGTTGTAAATTTGTAGGCTATGGTGCATCGCACCAACTTTTTATGCTTCTTATAAAAGAGCTTTCGTATGAGAGAAATTGTAAATTGGTTGGGTAACAAAATGCTTACCCGTCGGATAGTAAGAATAGAGGAGTTTATTGCCGAGCCGTATCGCACGCAGGAGCGTGTATTCCAATATTTACTTCGCCGGGGGCAGCATACTTGGTGGGGAAAAAAATACGGTTATCACGAAATCAATAACCTCGAGACTTTCAAAGCGCGCGTACCGGCTTATACGTACGAGGAGTTTTATCCCTATATTGAGCGTGTGCTCAAAGGGGAGCCTAACGTACTTTGGGATACACCCATAAAGCATTTTTCTAAATCCTCAGGTACGACTAATGCGCGTAGCAAGTTCATACCTGTATCCGACGAGGCTTTGCAAGACTGCCACTATGCAGCTGGCAAGGATATGCTTGCTTTGTATTTTCATAACAACCCCGAGACTAAACTATTTACAGGCAAAGGTTTAGCCGTTGGTGGGTCTTCGCACCCAAATCCTTATAATGACAAAACTTATTGCGGTGATGTATCGGCATTGATTATGCTCAATTTGCCAATATGGGCTGAATATATGCGTACGCCAAGTATGGATATTGCCCTGATGGATAAGTGGGAAGATAAAATTTTGAAAATGGCAGAAGCCACAAGGCATGAAGACGTTACAAGCATACAAGGCGTACCTACTTGGACAATTTTCCTCATTCAAAAGGTTTTAGAACTCAGTGGGAAGTCAGATATTCTCGATGTCTGGGAAAACCTCGAATGCTTTTTCCACGGTGCAGTTTCTTTTGAGCCTTATAGAAGTCTTTTTAGAAACGAAATTGTACGCTCGCCCAATATGCGTTATATGGAAGTCTATAACGCCTCCGAAGGTTTCTTTGGATTACAAGACCGTAGCGATTTGCACGAGATGCTACTGCTACTCGACCATGGCGTATATTACGAGTTTGCCCCCTTAGACCAAGCCGACGAGATGTTTCCCAAAACCCTAAGCCTTGACGAAGTACAGCTCGATACCAAATACGCTATGATTATATCTACCAACGCAGGGCTTTGGCGATATAAAATCGGTGATACGATTAAGTTTACTTCCAAAAATCCGTATCGCATTCGCATTACAGGGCGTACCAAACATTTTATCAATGCTTTTGGCGAAGAGCTTGTCATCGAAAATGCTGATTATGCTATTGCACAAGCCTGCCAAGCCACAGGTGCAGAAATTAAAGACTTTACCGCAGCACCTATTTATTTTGGTGAAAAACAAGAAAAAGGAGGGCACGAATGGATTATAGAATTTATCAAAAAACCCGATATCACAGAAAAATTTGTAGCCAAACTCGATGAAAGTCTAAGACAAATCAACTCCGATTACGATGCAAAACGCACCGCTAATATTGCCTTGATGCCACCCAAACTACATATCGCACCCTCCAATACATTCTATAACTGGATGAAAAAAAGAGGAAAACTCGGAGGGCAAAATAAAGTCCCAAGGCTTGCCAATAGCAGAGAGTACATTGATGACATATTACCTATGCTAATCAATAACTAAAAAGGGTTATGCAAATCAATATCTACCTTCATACTACATAAACATTCGGCGGCCAAAAACTAAAATTAGAAATAACATTTTTTGAAAAAATGTTATTTCTAATTCACATGTCTGACATAAATATGAGTGCTAAGCCTTTTTTGATTAACCAAGAAAACCTCTAAATCTGACGAATTAGAGGTTTTTTATATACTAAACTGAGACATTGAATTGAATAGCTACGTTATTATTGTTAGCAAAAATCAATACAGCACTTTTGAGGCTATTCCTCTTCGGCTTGATTCTGCATTTTTTGACGATAAGCGGCTTTGATAACTTCACTGCGACGCTCTATCGAGGGCTTTTGGAAATAAGTACGAGAGCGATATTCACGCATGATACCCGCACGGTCAAATTTTTTCTTAAAACGTTTGAGAGCCTTATCGATAGACTCGTTGTCTTTTACATTGATAGATAACATATTTTTTTTCTCCTTGTATGTTTGATAAAACAGTTTCGTTTGAATTAAAGAACTGCAAATCTAATAACTTTATAAATGATTTACAACTATATAACCAAAAAATTAATACAAAAAGTTTCTTTTTTTACTTACAACCCCTAAAAATGCCTTATTACACTCAAGTTTGATTTTTTTTGAAAAAAATACAGCTACTTATTTGCAATTCTGTTGCATTTATTATATCTTTGTGAAACGTAATTAAATACAAAAATAAAACAATAGGAAATAAACATGCGAAATCTAAAAAAATGGAACTTTTTGGGCTTGTTTGCATTGCTTGCACTCTTTGCAGCCTGCAACAACAACGATGATGAAAATCCCGTAGATAATACACCGCCAACAGTTAGCGAAGTAACGCTCAATAATTTGAGGCAAGATATTCGCATAGCGCAAGGTGAGCGCATTGATTTTAGAGCAAAATTTGAAGACAATGTCGAACTCGGGCAGTTCAAAATTGATATACACGACAACTTTGATGGGCACAGCCACGGACGCATAGAAGCTACGCCTTTTGAGTTTGTGCAGGTATATAATATGAGTGGGCGCATCTATGAAGCCCATGAAGAGATTGCCGTGCCAGCCGATGCCGCCACAGGAATGTATCACTTTATTGTGCAATTTTTTGATGCCGCAGGCAATGAAGGAGAGTTTTATGAAATCGATTTTGAAATTACAGGCGATAATCAGCCACAGATTGCCTTGCGATTCCCTAACCCTAATGCCGAAACTGATATGGCAGCAGGCGATATGCTCGTGCTGCAAGGTATGGTTACGAGCGAAATCGGACTCGCAAAGATAGCAATCAAATTGTTCAAAGAAGATGATGATGATCACGACCACGAAGGTGGCGACCATGACCACGAACTCTACGAAAAAGAGTACATAGCAGGTGGTATAAATGCTTGGGATTTATCCAATGCAGAAGCAATTCAAATCCCCGCAGACCTCGACCACGCTCACTTAGAGCTTATTATTACAGCTTTTGATACAGAAGGCAATACAAAAACTGTAAAAGCTAAAATTCACGTGGACTAATCGAGGGTTGATAAGAACTTAATCCAAAACAAACTGAGACATTGAAAAAAGCGATTCCTTATAGGAATCGTTTTTTTTTGCTATATTAAGCCGATAAAAAAACTTAGCTCTACCAGTTCTGGCCGAACTATGCAGCACTACAATTTTATTTAGCAAGATTGTCCGTACACCCGGGTGTATGTCAAGTTGGTAAATCGACTTAGGAAGATTCAAAACTAACAGTTTTTCGGAAACTGTTAGTTATTGACAATTAGTAAATTATAGAAATAACATTTCTGCCAGAAATGTTATTTCTGAACTAATTTAGCAAAGTTGTCGTACACCCGTACACCCGTTTTTTTTCTTCTTGCTTTTTTGTTTATTTTTATGGACACATACATGTACATGCCTTGCTTAACCGAATTTAAAAATCATTCTTATGCTCAATATCGCTAAATTTGAATTTTTTTTACGGCAACAGTGCCAAACCAAATCTACGGCATCAGTACTTTTAGCAAGCAGTGGCGGTCTGGATTCTATGGTTTTGGCCTCTCTTTTTTTAGCACTAAAACAGCCTTTTGCTATTGCGCATTGCAATTTTCAGCTGCGTGGTATAGCCTCTGATGGCGATGCGCTATTTCTAAAAAATTATGCACAAACTTTGGGTATTCCATTCTATAGCCAAAACTTTGATACTGCTGACATAGCTCAATCTGAAAAAATATCTATTCAGATGGCGGCGCGCGATTTGCGATATACTTGGCTCGAGCAACTTAGAAAAACAAAAAATTTTGATGTCATTGCTACTGCCCATCATCAAAACGACCAACTCGAAACGCTTATTTTTAGGCTTGCAAAAGGTACGGGCTTGCGAGGCCTAAAAGGTATGCACGCGCGAAGAGGTCAGATTATACGTCCTTTACTTAGTGCTTCACGTGCTCAAATTGAGATGTATGCGCAAAAGCACCAAATTCAATGGCGTGAAGATGCTTCAAATGCCGAAGATAAATACGCACGCAACCGAATCAGGCATCATATTATCCCTCAAATGGAGCGTATCAATCCGAATTTGATTGAAAATAGCCAGCAAACACTTGAACGACTATCAGGTGCGGAGGAGTTTGTCGAAGCATATACCCAACATTTTATTGCAAATCATTGTCAAAATAAAAAACAAGCGTGGCTTATCAATATGAAGGCTTTGCAAAAAAGCCCCGCACCGCCTGTATTGCTATATCGCTTGCTCGAGCCTTACGGCTTTAATTATGCACAATGTCAAAATATTATAGCAGACCTCAATGGCAAAGCAGGGGCGGTTTTTTATGCGCAGAATTATGGTTTGCTAAGAGATAGAGAGGCCTTGATTCTAAAAAAAATGGAAAAATCCGAAGCAAAACATACTTTAATTTTTACCATAGAAAAAGAGACCTCAGAAGTAGAACTACCCATAGGAAAACTCGAGCTAAGGCAAATAGAAGTAACGCCTGCTTTTCAACTTTCGCAGGAGAGCGCAGTAGCAGATTTTGATAGCCAACTTTTGCAGTTCCCATTAACAGTTCGTATTGTCCAACCAGCAGACCGATTTGCACCCCTTGGTATGAAAGGTAAAATGAAAAAAATAAACCGATTTCTTACAGACCAAAAAATAAATACCTTTGAAAAAAAGCAAACTTATGTGCTCTTATCAAAAAATAAAATCGCATGGGTTATCAATAGACGTATAGACGAACGATTTGCTTATCAGTTAGATACAAAAAAAATATTACGTATAACATTCGTGCCTAATGATAAATAGACAAATATAGCACAGCAAGAAATATAGTAGTGGGCAGGGTTAGTTTGACAATAAAGCTGGTTTATATCATGTTATGGCTACTAATAATACTATTTTGTGAAAAAAAAGTTAAGATTTTAAAACCTTATTGATTTTACTCACGTACATAATAACAAAAGAATTTTTATCGATTAAATTGATACTACCATGAAGCATCTTGTGTTTTCCTTTGTAAAAGATAAAGAAGAGCAACTTACCGTTTTAGGTTTAATCTTGAGCTTTTTGTTGCTATTAGTTTTGATGTTTTTTAGTGCTGAGCAGTTAGCTTCAAAGCCCTCTGACGACTCTAAGCGTAATTTTTCTAACGTAAAATATCAACATAATATCGTAATACCTTTCTTTTTTGACTCCATACAAGGCAAAAACAAAGCAAGTTAGCCGTCGTCATATTTCTTTGAGAAATATGTTACGGCTAACTTGCTTTTTACTTACTTGTTTTCAGACTTGACTTAGTTAATTGTCATCGTCTTTTCTATCTTCTCGGAGTTGCTCATCAGCCTCTGCATTGATAAGTCCGATTTGCTTAAACTCACCTTTTTCAGTTACTTGTATGATATAACCAGCAACTTCTTTGCGCTTACCTTCGTTTTCTTTTTGCGAAGTTGTGCGTAAAGATTCGTAAATACGCTTTTCGATAACGCCATCTTCTTTGATATAAGATTCGCTAATCATTTCTTGAATAAGCTCATCTTTACGACCGTAGATATAATAATGCAAATCGTGCTGTGCAATAGGCGTTCCGTCCTTTTCGAAAGTAATAAACTTCGTTACCTGATATTGCCCTCCGTCATACACATAAAAAATAAGTCCATAAAAATCTCCTAAATCAGGGGCTTTACCGACAAGGAAGCATCGTTTTCTTCCGTCAGGTCTGACAAGTACTTCCGCACCGTCTCTATTTCTTAGCGTCCAGTATTTATCATACTCATTAGCCGTAATATTTCTAAACTTAGAAGTATTAGGCTTATTTTTGATTTCAAAGGGATAACTAAAACGAGGTAGCGACTTGACAAACTTGTCAAAATCTTCGGGGTTATCGCCTTCTCGCTTTACGACGCTTGCACCTATTTCTTCACTACTTGCTTGATTGCCTTCTGCAATAGTGATGCTACTGAGTGGACGCTCCTTTTTAGGTTTGTCTTTTTGTGCCATTAAAGTTGGCAAGCCCACAAAGCAAAGTATGAGCAAAGTATGGGCTATGACTAAATAAAATAATTTCATGTCGTTATGATTTGAATTGATAAAATAATGTAGTACGTTATTGATGTTATAGATATAGTACTATTACCTACAAATAACAAAAACCGTTCAAATTGCGTTCAAAAGGGTTTTCTTATCAATTTATAACAAATTTTATCTATTGAATTAAGACAACACAGTAGTAGGGTGTAGATTAAGTAGATAAGTGGCATTAGATAATTTCAGCAATAACATTTCTTTGAGAAATGTTATTGCTAAGCCTAAACTACCGAGTTGGTATTTGAACAAAATCAATCTGAAATACGCCCTATCTTTCAAATGTTATACGCTGTCCTTTTTGATTATCGAAGAACTTACCCTCATGGTAGGCTAAATGCCCCGATACAAAGGTATGCGTAACTTTTGCACCAAATGTTTCGCCCTCGAGTGGCGACCAGCCACACTTATAATGCAAATTATTTTTTGAGACGGTAGTCTTCGCTTCGGGGTCTATCAATACCAAATCAGCCCAATATCCCTCTCTTATAAATCCCCTTTCTTTGATTTGAAAACAGGTAGCGGGTGCGTGGCACATTTTTTCAATCACTTTTTCCATTGTAATCCAGCCTTTTTTATGTGCCTCTATCATCATGAGCAGTGCGTGCTGTACGAGTGGCAGTCCTGATGGTGCAGTTGTATAAGGATTACTTTTTTCACGCATGGTGTGAGGTGCGTGGTCTGTAGCGATAATATCAAGGCGGTCATCTAAGAGTGCTTCCCAAAGTTTGGGACGGTGATGTGGTGCTTTTATGGCGGGGTTGCATTTGATAAGGCTACCTTTTTGTGCATAGTCATCGGCTGTAAACCAAAGATGGTGTACGCAGACCTCAGCGGTGATGCGTTTCTGCTCGAGTGGGAGCTTATTTGAAAAAAGGGCAAGCTCGTCTTGTGTGCTGATATGCAAAATATGCAGGCGTGTATTGTGCTTTTTTGCTAAATCTATGGCAAGCGATGAGGAGCGCAAGCAAGCCGCCTCGTCTCTGATATGTGGGTGATAAGCAAATGGAATATGCTCTCCATATACGTGTTTGTATAGGGCTTCATTGGCTCTTACCGTCTGCTCATCTTCGCAATGTGTAGCGATAAGCAGGTCTGTCTCTGCAAATATTTTTTCTAATACAGCGACTTGATCGACGAGCATATCACCTGTAGATGATCCCATAAAAATTTTCAAACCACAGACATTTTTAGGGTTTGTCTTGAGTACCTCCTCAAGATTTTCGTTCGAAACGCCCATAAAAAAGGAGTAGTTGGCAATCGAGCAGGCTGCTGCCCGTTGGTACTTTTGCTCGAGGAGCTCTTGCGTAAGCGTCTGCGGCTGCGTATTGGGCATTTCCATAAAAGTCGTAGTGCCACCCGCTACTGCGGCGCGCGCTTCGGTCTGTATTTCAGCTTTATGCGTAAGACCCGGCTCTCTAAAATGGACCTGGTCGTCAATAACGCCTGGTATAAGCCATTTATTCTCGGCAGATATTACTTGTGCTTGTGCATCGCTTATATCTGTATCAATACGTACGATGCGTCCATTTTCGATCAATACATCTGCGTTTTGCCGCTTACCCTCGTTGATAAGCATGGCACTTTTTATCAAAATCTTTGACATAATTAGAACTTTTTTTAAAACCTTACGTTATTTACGTATATAGATAGTTTGATTTGATTATCTATTTTATTTTTTCATTAGGATTCGCTAGTGTATATTCTATATTTTTAATCGCTACAAACTTTTTACAGATGCTCGTGGCGAAAGAGTATTATCTTATCAAAGTTAGTTTTCTATTTTTGAAATTGAAATTTTTAGGTAGTAATTTTTTTATAAAAATTGTTAATTCACTACTTTCAGGACTTTTTTGAAAACAACACTCTTACATATTTAGATATGTAAAAACATTTATGTATATTGCACGCAATCATTAAAACCCAAATAATTATGGTAGATACAGAAGAATCAATAGCCTTAAGAATAGAAACTGAAAAGTTGCAACGTGCTGCCTATGTGCTGAAAGCCGTAGGTCATCCAACGCGCATATCAGTCATAGACATTTTAGGGCAGTGTGAGCGTTTAAACGTGTCTCAAATTCAAGAGTACCTTGGCGTAGAGCAAGCTTTACTCTCGCATCACCTCACTACAATGCGCGATAAAGGTATTTTAAAAACTGAGCGCGAGGGCAAGAATATTTATTATTCGCTTATGGATAGAACTATTATGAATATTATTCAGTGCATTAACGGCTGTAAGTCTTTCTAAATCAAATAAATAATGAGGTTTTTGCTTACATATCCCAAATTGCTTTAGATTGAAAACTGTGAACCAAAAAAGTTTGCAGTTTTTTTTCAAAAAAACAAATGAATATATTTGCATATATCAATTTGATTTTGTACCTTTGTCTCATTGAAAGTCAAACACTCAAAAACGACACAAAAAAATGGAATATGTATTAGCTCTCATTATCGGTGTATCGCTTGGACTTCTCGGAGGAGGCGGTTCTATCCTGACCGTGCCGGTATTAGTTTATGTAGCGGACAAAGACCCGGTATTAGCTACCGCCTACTCACTCTTTATTGTAGGCGTAACTTCTGCCATAGGCGCAGCAGATTATGCACGTCAGAAATTGATAGATTTTAAGACAGCAGCAGTTTTTGCCATACCTTCATTTATAGCGGTTTTTGTGGTGCGCAAGTTTGTTGTACCTATCATACCTGAGGAAATTGCTACTTTTGGAGAGTTTGTACTGACAAAAGGTATTGCTTTAATGGTATTTTTTGCTATTATTATGATATTAGCAGCCGCTTCTATGCTTCGCAAAAAGAAGAATGCAGCACCAGAGCCTGAAACGGCAGCAGAGGTTAAGTATAATTATCCTTTGATATTAGTTGAGGGCTTAGTTGTTGGTGGTATTACAGGACTTGTAGGTGCTGGTGGTGGATTTATGATTGTACCTGCCTTAGTCATTTTGGCACGCTTGCCCATCAAATTAGCTATCGGTACTTCGCTTTTGATTATATCGGTAAAATCTTTAATCGGATTTGTAGGCGACGTAATGGCATATCCAGGTGGTATGGAATGGGAATTTTTAGCTATATTTTCGGTGTTAGCAAGTGGTGGTATATTCATAGGCACACGACTTGCCAAGCGCATCAAAGCCGATAGTTTGAAGCAAGGTTTTGGTTGGTTCTTAATCGTTATGTCTATCTATATCTTATTCAAAGAATTGTTTTAAAAACGAATTTAATAGTATTACAACAATACTTATTCAAAATATTTCAAAAATCTTTTTTTAATTTTTACACTCAAAACGTTCCAATATCATGAAAGTAGAACAAATTTATACAGGTTGTTTAGCGCACGGCGCATATTACATTGTTTCTAATGGCGAGGCCGCTATTATTGACCCCTTACGCGAAGTTGCACCTTACGTAGAGCAAGCTAAAAAAGATAATGCTAAAATCAAATACGTCCTCGAGACACATTTTCACGCAGATTTTGTATCAGGGCACTTAGACTTGGCAAAGCAAAGCGGTGGTAAAATCGTTTTCGGACCCAATGCAAAACCCGATTATGAGGCACATGTAGCTGAAGATGGCGAAATTTTACCACTCGGTAACGTCAAAATCAAAGTGTTGCATACGCCTGGTCATACGATGGAATCTACTACTTTCCTTTTGATTGACGAAGACGGCAAAGAGCATTCTATCTTTACAGGTGATACACTCTTTATCGGTGATGTCGGTCGCCCAGATTTGGCAGTAAAAACTGACCTTACGCAAGAAGATTTAGCATCTCATTTATATGATTCTTTGCACGGCAAAATCTTGACCTTGCCCGATGATGTAATCGTATATCCCGGACACGGTGCAGGTTCGGCTTGTGGTAAAAACATGAGCAAAGAAACCTTCGATACGCTCGGCAATCAAAAACAAGTAAACTACGCTTTACGCGCTGAAAGTAGAGAGGCTTTTATCAAAGAAGTAACAGACGGACTTCTGCCCCCACCGGCTTATTTCCCTGAAAATGTGCGTATGAATAAGCAAGGTTATGATAGCATTGATGACGTATTGGATAGAGGTTTGCAAGCCTTAGCGCCCAATGAATTTGAGCAAGTAGCTAATGCTACGGGTGCGCTTGTGTTGGATACACGCTCCGCAGATGAGTTTGCAAAAGGATTTATTCCTAAGTCTGTATTTGTAGGTATAGACGGCAGTTTTGCCCCTTGGGTAGGTGCTTTGATTCCTGATATTACACAAAAAATACTTGTAGTAGCCGAAGAAGGCCGTGAAGAGGAAGTTGTTACGCGCTTAGCTCGTGTAGGATACGACCACGCTATCGGATTTTTGAAAGGTAGCTTCGCTGCTTGGGAGGCTGCTGGTAAAGAGACTGATTCTGTAACTTCTATTTCTGCTACTGAATTTGCTTCACGCAAAAAAGCAGATAACGTAAAAGTTGTCGATGTGCGCAAGCAAAACGAATACCTCTCGCAGCACGTAGAGGAGGCTATCAACGCACCGCTTGACTATATCAACGACCACATGGATAAGTTTGATAATAGTGCTGATGCTTATATCCACTGTGCGGGCGGATACCGTTCTATGATTGCAGCTTCTGTATTGAAAGCACGTGGGGTTCACAACTTAGTCAATGTAGAGGGCGGTTTTAAAGCCATTGCAGAGACTGATGTCGCTAAGAGTGCGGAGGTTTGTCCTTCTACCTTAGTCTAAGTAATTAAAGAAAATTTTGGAAATAACATTTCTGGCAGAAATGTTATTTCTAAAATTTTTGAAAAATTTATAAGAGCACACAAATTATAATCACACAAAAAACAAAATAAAAATTATGGCTTCTTTTAATGAAATCGTAGATTCAGAAAAACCCGTATTGATAGACTTTACTGCCGCTTGGTGCGGTCCTTGTCAGATGCTCGCTCCGATTTTAGAGGAGTTATCATCAGAAATAGGCGATGCGGCAAAAATTATAAAAATAGACGTAGATAAAAATCAGGCTGTTGCCCAAAAATTTCAAATCAGAGGCGTGCCTACCCTCATGATTTTCAAAAAAGGTGAAATGCTTTGGCGCGAATCAGGTGTAAAATCCAAAGCCGAACTCAAGAATTTATTAGCTAAATATGCTTAATCATGAGCACTTGGCATTTCATAACTCACAGCTCTGAAAGAACTGTGAGTTATAAAATGCTTATTTAAAATTATGAAAACAACAATCTATATACTCACAATCTTGATGCTCTCGGTGAGCACAAGCCTTTTTGGCTGTTCAGAATCTAAAACACAAAATCAAAAAAATACTATGTTTTTCGGACTATTTGGTAATAAAGAAAAAAAATACGAAAACCTCAATGCAGAGGAGTTTGCGGCGCAAGTAGCTAATAAAAATGTTGAAATTTGGGACGTGCGCACAGCAGGCGAATTTGCCGGTGGGCATATCAAAGGTGCAAAACTCCTCGAGCTCGGCTCTGCTGCTTTCAACAAAGCAGTAGAAAATATGTCGGCAGATAAAACCTACGCTGTCTATTGCCGTAGTGGCATGCGAAGCACACAAGCTGTCAAGAAAATGACCGCTCAAAGTGAAGCAAAAGTGTATAACCTCAAAGGTGGCATATCTGCTTGGCAATCAGGCGGTCAGCCTATAAAGCAATAAAGCAATTTTAGGAATAAGATTTCTCAACGAAATCTTATTCCTAAAATTTGCTATAACAATCAAATATATTTTCATATCAAAACAAACTTATTTATTCTATGTTAGAATTTATTCGTCAGCCTTGGTCCTGGTATGTGGCGGGCATTTTAGTAGGGCTTACCGTGCCCGTACTTCTTTTTTTAGGCAATAAAAAATTTGGCATTTCAGCTACTCTGCGCCATACTTGTGCGGCTTGTGTGCCTGCGGATATTTCATTTTTTCAGTATAATTGGAAAAACGAAATGTGGAACATGTTTTTTGTTGTCGGTACGCTTATTGGCGGTATTGTAGCAACATTTCTTTTAAGCAATCCCGAGCCTATTCAAGTTTCAGAAGCTACGGTAGCGGATTTGCAAGCCTTAGGCGTTACAGATTTTGGCAATTTGCTTCCCGCTGATATTTTTTCTTGGGAGAGTCTTTTCACCTTGCGTGGATTTATGTTTATAGTCGTGGGTGGATTTATGGTAGGCTTCGGCGCACGCTGGGCTGGGGGGTGCACCTCTGGGCACGCCATTATGGGTATAGCCAGTTTACAAGTGCCATCGCTTATCGCTACGATTAGTTTTATGGTCGGTGGTTTTATCATGACCAACTTATTGCTCGGTTTTTTCCTTGGGCTTTAAGAATCAGAACTAACAGTTCTGGCAGAACTGTTAGTTCTGATTCTTGAAAATATTATTACCTAAAACATAGACATTTAATTCATTATGCAAACAAAGACAACAACAAAGTCGCAAAAGCAAAATCCGATTGTTACACAAGTGCCACCTACCTCTATTGGTGAGATGTTTAAAGCAAATTTTAAGTACTTGATAGTCGGTATTATTTTTGGTACAGTATTCGTAAAAGCTGAAATTATTTCTTGGTTTAGGATTCAGGAAATGTTTCGCTTACAATCCTTTTTTATGTACGGCGTTATCGGTACGGCAGTAGTCGTGGCGGCAATTTCTGTATTTTTGATAAAAAAATTCAAAGCCAAAACCTTCTCGGGCGAGCCTATTTCGATTCCTAACAAAGAATTTCGCTGGGGACAGATTTTTGGCGGTATGATATTCGGTTTGGGCTGGGCCATTACGGGCGCGTGCCCAGGGCCGCTTTTCGCTCAAATTGGTAGTGGGTTCACGGTGATTATCGTAACACTTATCAGTGCCATTTTCGGTACTTGGATGTACGCCATGCTGCGTGATAAGATTGACTTTTTGAAGAAGTAAACGTGCTTTTCTTTTGCTCTCTTTTGTTCATAGACAAACTCTACTTCAACCATTGATAAGGACGAAGTAGAGTTTTTTTGTATGCAAAAAAGAAAATGCTACTTCAATGTTAGATAAGTAAAGGTTATAATCATACAAATAGCGGAGAGCATATTAAGACGCATCGTATGTTTGAAATCTGCTTTTGCTGGGTCCTTCCAAACTTTGGACATCCAATAGGCAAAATAAAGGAGCACGGGAAGCAATCCAATTTGTAATATCCAAAAATCTTGAAGCTCTCGGTAGTAATAAAAATACAAGCCAAAACTGGCAATAGCTACAGTAAAAAATACCATTGCCCAAATAAAAGTACCTCGTTTGCCCAAAAGTAAGCTCAAGGTGCGGTCTCCCCTACGAGCATCTTCTTCGTGTTGATAAATTTGTGTCATTGGATATGAGCCGCAAAGTAAGAGTGTAGAAAGCAAGGCTGGATACATCAAAAATACATTAGCGACACCAAAATCTTGTGCATCATATCCTGAAAGTGCGCCATAACAAAGGATATAAGTAAATCCACCTTGAAAAATAGCAACTACAAGCAAACTAGCAAAAGGATATTTTTTGAGCCGAATGGCAGGGTGGCTATAGGCTTTCGAGACCAAGCCATAAATGAGCAGCAGAATACCAATGGTCAAATTAAAATAAAGCACACCGATAAGAATCGCTAAGGCATCAAAAAATAAGGATACATAAAGCAAATCTGGAGAAATAGGTGGCGGTTTTTCTAAACCTCCTATACTCCCCTCGTCTTTGTCATAGTAACTATTATAACCATTGCTTGCAGGATACAAAAAAACGTGCAAAACAAGCCAAAGCACAGCATAATCTGACCAAGCAAAACTGCTTACTTGGCTTGCCGCAATGCAAAACACAGGCATCAAAAAAAAGGAAAAAGGAATGCGCAAATGTTTAATCGTCGAACTACTGATAAATGACATAAATAATGGTAGAGAAGTAAAATCTGTAAAAAAAGTAAGCTGATAATGCGTGCATCACACTGAAGCTGTTTAAAAAACTATGTTAAAATAAAATTCTACCTTTTAGATGTGTAGCCTTCAACCACCCCCAGCCTCTCCTAATCTTAGGAGGGAAGCTCAAAACTACCCTCCTTTTCAAGGCGGGGCAGGGGTGGTTAAAAAATGCCTTACAAAAGCACACAAGCAGATGTACACCCATAGCTATTGTAAAAGCTAATTTAACAGCCAGAAATAACATTTCTTTGAGAAATGTTATTTCTAAACTTATGCCTGCCTGCGTAAAAATGAATTGCTCCCCCCTTGCTATCATTTATTATCCTTATTTTTTACCGCTTCGAGTGTATTGAGCAGTAATCCTGTAATGGTCATCGGACCGACGCCACCTGGTACGGGGGTTAGGAAGGCAGCTTTTTCAGCTGCTTCATCAAAATGTACATCACCTTTGAGCGCATATCCACTTTTTTTGCTTGCATCTTCCACTCTGGTCGTTCCTACGTCTATAACTACAGCTCCCTTTTTGAGCATCGAACCACGCACAAACTCTGGCATACCTAAGGCTGCCACGACAATATCTGCTTCTTGAAGCGTTTTTTCTATATGCTGGCTGCGGCTATGCAAAAGTGTAACAGAGGCATTGCCTTGTGGGTGCTTACGCGAAAGCAAAATACTCATGGGCGTTCCTACGATATGACTTCTACCTAAGACAACCGCATGCTTTCCAGCAGTCGGAATTTCGTAATACTCAAGCATTTTAAGCACGCCAAAAGGTGTAGCGGGTAAGAATCCCTTCTGCCCCAGCACCATGCGCCCAATATTGATAGGGTGAAAACCATCGACATCTTTGTCGGGGTCTATGCTCAAAATTACTTTATCCTCAGCAATATGCGAAGGTAGTGGAAGCTGCACGATATAGCCATCAATTTGTGGGTTTTCGTTGAGCTTGGCTATCTCTTCTAAAAGTTGCGCCTCGCTGACCTGTGCAGACAAACGAATAAGCGACGAACTAAAGCCAACCTCTTCGCAGGCTTTGATTTTATAGTGTATATAAATCTCACTCGCAGGATTATTACCTACTAAAATTGCTGCTAAATGAGGCGTTTTTTTGCCCTGCTCACGTCTTTGATTTACCTCTTGTTTTATCTGCTCACGTATATGATGCGCTACTTTTTTTCCGTCTATAAGTTGCATTTTATAGCCCAAAGGGTGTTAAATTTTAATTTGATATGTAAATGAAAAAACAAAAATACAAAGTTTTTTGATAAAATACAGTGTAGCTACTATTCATTCGGGTGTAAGTCAAGTTGATACATAGGCTTAGGTAGTGTGAGCACGCACAGTGCTACCCAAAATATTAGTAAAGGGCTAACTTAGCAAAACTCTCGTACAGCTACCTCGCTGCTGTTTTTCAACTTGCTAATGCAAATAAAATGTGTAGATTTACAGTTACTTTATTGCTTAGCAGTAACAAGCGTTATAGCATTACTAAACCTAAAAACGTATTTTATGAAAAAAAACATACAAAAAAACATGAAATTGCAACGTTCGGTATTATGTATAAGTTTTACCGCGTTTTTATTAGTCTTTTTTATAAGTACCTCACACGCACAAGAAACAGAGGCTGCCCAGGAAGCACGGCAGCTCAAAAGTGAGTTTAATATGGGTGGTCGTATATTGATGCTGACAGATTTTCAAGGTAATTGGTATTATAATATGGGAGGCCCTAATGTTATGATAGAAAAAAACCATTGGAAACTCTCTCTTCACATGATGCCCTCTTTACGATTCAATTCCAATAATAAACCCAATATACAACCTACATTAGGGGCGGGTTTGCATATTGCTTACCGCTTTCTTGTTATTGGGCAAGCATTTTATTATATACCAAGTGAAAATAGGTGGCAGCCCACTTGGGGGGCTGGTTTGCGCTTGGGTTCGAAGTTATACAAAAAACAAGTAGGGCGCAATAAATAGCAATAAGAACTGTTAAATTCTAAAATTCAAATATGCTTTCCCACAAATAAATTTGTGGGCTTAATTGAGTAAAACCCATGATTTTAATCGTGGGAGAACCACACTATTTTAACACTTTCCCTATTTTGTGGCGCAACTTGCCTATCCAACTGGCTTGTTGATATTGTGCGGTATTATATCTACTTCGGTTTTCATGCTTATCAAGCGATGTAGCATCGAGCGCATCAATTGCTTTTCCGATGTGGCAGACTTGTGCCATATTTTGGTTGTTGTAAGTATTGATAAGCATATTGTTGAGATAGTTAAGAAGGATTTGCTTTTTGAAGTTTTCAGAAAAATTTCTTTTTACTTGATACAGCCCTTCGCTATCTCGCAGTAGCTCGGCTTCTTTCAAAGTATTTATACCTTGTGGATAGTCAATACTTCGCATAAGCTTACTAAACACAACTTGCCGCTCGGGGTCGAAGGCATCACGTTGCCCAATGCTTTTGCTATCGGGGTGATGCCTATAACAAGAGAGCAGGTCATCTACGGGTAAGAATGTAAAATCAGCAAGTTGCATGCGCAGCATCAAATCATAATCCATAGTATAATGCAAGGCTTCGTTCGTAAGTCCTATTTGGTCTATAATTTGGCGGCGAAAAAAAGACGAAGGCTGCGGAAATGCCATGTGCGAGAAATAATCTAACTCCCAATTGCGATGAAAGCCAGCGGTGATGTTGCCGCGTTTGCCTTGCGTCAGGATTTGCGTTTTGCCGTGCACAAGGTCTGCTTGCGGATTTTCGTTAAAATGCGCCACTACTTTAAAAAGTGCGTTTTCAGTATATAGGTCATCGCTGCAAAGCCAAGTGAGTAGCTCGCCTGTGGCGCGCTCGAAGCCTTTATTGATGGCGTGAGATTGCCCCCTATCAGCTTCACTTACCCAATAGGTGATATATTTTTCATATTTTTGAATAATTTCTACGGAGCCGTCTTTGCTACCCCCATCAATAACGATAAGCTCGAGATGAGGATACCGCTGATTGAGAATAGATTGTAGTGTTTCTTCTATAAAATCGGCTTGATTATAAGAGGGGACTACAACGGATATTTTAGGATATATAGCCATAATGAGGGTATTGCGTGAATTACCATTTTTTATCATACTACTACTGGACATTCTCCATATAGAAATAACATTTCTCAAAGAAATGTTATTTCTAAGCCCACTTTTCCATAGCGTGGGTTTGCAACCCCCACGCTATGAAAAAACGTACAGTAGTATAATTTTTTATTCTTCGCCATCTAAAAGGTAAACCAAGGCTGCCATAGCTGCTGCGCCGAGTGCAAGTTCGCGCGGATTGACAGCCTCGAAAACATCAGTAGCGGCATGGTGGTAGTCAAAATAACGCTGAGAATCGGGTTCATAACCAAGCAAAATCGTATTTTTGCTATCAATATGTACATGCTCTAAGGGTTTAATATCTACACCAGAGTATCCTTTTTCGATTTTGTGCAAATCAAAAGGTGCAAGTAGCGGTCTCCATTTATCAAACATAGCTATGGTTTTTGGGTCTTCCGAATCAATGGTAAAACCACGTGGTGTAAAGCCGCCTCTATCAGATTCAATGGCAGCGAAATGCAAAAGTTTTTCCGCTTCGGCGACTCTGGCGTACTCGGCTGCGCCTCTTGCCCCATTTTCTTCATTCATAAAAAGTACGGCTCTTATCGTGCGCTTTGGCTTAATGCCAAGTGCTTTAAAAATACGTAATACTTCAATAGCTTGCACACAGCCCGCGCCGTCATCGTGTGCGCCATCGCCAATATCCCAAGAGTCGAGATGCCCTCCAATAAGAATAATTTCATCGGGTTTTTCGCTTCCTTTAATTTCTCCAATGACGTTATGAGAAAGTACATCAGGGAGCGTTTTACAGCTCATTTTTAAAAATACACGTTCCTTAGGGTTTTCTTGTAAGGCTTCGCTGAGCGTTTCGGAAGCCAATGTGCTAAGGGCAGCAGCAGGGATTTTGACTTCATTTTCATCTTCATAAACCATTACACCTGTGTGTGGATAGTCGTCTATGCGCAAAGTCAGCGAGCGAACAAGCACGGCAACCGCCCCATATTTGGCAGCCTGCGATGCGCCTTTCACTCTATATTGCGCACAGCCACCATAGGCGTGAAAAGTATTGATAAATTTAGGGTCCATAGGCGTATTAAAAAAGACAATTTTGCCTTCAATATTTTTTTTACCTAATTTTTCAAGGTCTTCAAAACTTTTAACCTCTACGACTTCTGCTCTAATGCCCGCATTAGGCGTAGCTACGGAGCCGCCTAGCGCACATACAGCTAAGTTTTTGTGTTGCCCTAAGAGGCTACAACGCTCGGGCGTGCCTCTTACCCAATGCGGCACCATGACCTCTTGCAAAAAGACCTTATCTAAGTCCATGGTATCCATCACTTGGCGCGCAAACTCTACTGCAGCAGCGGCTTGTGGCGAGCCGCTTAAGCGTCCGCCAATTTGATTAGCGAGGTAGTCTAAGTTTTGATAAGCTACATTATTAGTCAAAGCCTCATCAAAAATGGCACGCAGGGTTTGCTCTGTTTTTGAAGTCGAACTTTGGGCTTGTAGATGCAAAGAGGCTATACCGCAAAAGCAGATAAACAACACTATAGCATAGCAAAATTTGAGATTTAACCAATAATTTAACATAAGGATTAGTTTTTTATGGTGCGTATTTGAAATAATTGGGCTAAAATAATTTTTTATTTACTGACAAAAGCTAATTTTTCATTTTTTTTTAGGCTTCTAATTTACGATTTTTGTATGTATAAAACAAAAATTGAAAAAAATTGAAAAAAATTTGCACTTTAAAATTTTGATTTTCAGATAGATATTCAAACACTGAAAAAAAAATTTGCTTTAGCGTTTGCGGATTAAAAAAAAAGTCATACCTTTGCATTGGTAGTCGGCGCGACTTGCTCCTGCTGAACTCCCCCAGGTCCGGAAGGAAGCAAGGGT